>CAZLGP010000163.1:0-55959 GCA_964558905.1 uncultured Thermoanaerobaculia bacterium
ATCGGATGCTGGCGACCGAGGGTTTGCCACGCGCGGTTCGCTGAGGCATCTCGCCGGCGCGTCGCGCGCGACACGCTCCGCACGCCTTCTTCCTGCATGCGGCTGTGAATGAGTCCTATTCGTGCCATGGCCCGAGATCCCGACATTGCTGTTCCTGCCGGACTGGTTCGGGATGCAGTTCTTTAGCGGCTTCCTCTTGTTGGGAACGCACGCAGGTAATCGCCGGCGTGCGTGGTGGACGCACGTGGCGCGTTCTATCTGGATGATCGTCGCGGCGAACTGGCGAGCGTTGCAGCGGGGACGGCGGATCGTGGTTCAGCTAGCCGCTGCGACACGTTCCGCCTCATCCTCCTCGCGCATGCGGCTGTGGAGAAGACTGAACACAACCGCGATCAGCAGAGCGAGGGCGCACGTGAGGACACCCCACAGCACCAGTTTCTTCACGGAAACGGTTCGGTCGAGTCGCGTGTACGGTGCGCCGGCGCGGAGAAGCTCGGTCGAAGGATTGAGGTTGCGCGAAACCGCCTTGTGGATTTCATGAACCGTTGCGGCGAGCTGGCGTACTTCGCCGCGGGTGGAGGCCATCTCCTTCGCGATCGTTTCGGGCGTCAGACCCCGCGCTCCGTTGCCGCCACTACGCACGATTTCGAGAATGGAGCGGTCGTACGCCACCGCATACCGCTGGGGAACGATCGCGAGGGACGTCCGCTGATATTCCTCGGTCAATTGCCTTCTGAAGTCGATATCTGCCGAAGCGGTGGTGAGCTGAATGAGACGGTCGATGAAGCCCTCGTTGATCTGCGGCATCACGGTGTCGCCTTCGGCGCCCGAGCCCTGACGCGGCGAGGTTGGGGTTGCGGAGGGGCGGTCCGACTGCCGCGATCGCTGTGCGTTCACGTACAACGCCAGCGTGCGTTGCCGCCCCGCTGTTCGTCGGCATCGATCTCGTCGACTACAACATCGATCCACCGCGCACGAAGGCCATCATGCCGGTGCATCTCTACGGGCAGTGCGCACCGATGGACGAGATTCTCGCGATCGCGAAGAAGCACGTTCTCGCCGTCGTCGAGGATGCGGCGCAGGCTGTCGGCAGCGACTACACTGGCAACGAATGCAAGGGCCGGCGCGCCGGCTCCATCGGGACGATGGGCGCGTTCTCGTTCTTCCCCTCGAAGAACCTCGGCGCGTTCGGCGACGCGGGGACGATCACGACGAACGACGACGAGCTCGCGACGAAGCTCATCGACTTCCGCGTGCGGAGGGCGCCGTGGAGGAAGCGCTGGGCCGGGGCGCCTTTTCGCCCTCTATCTTGCCTGCGGCGCGGTGGGAGGCCTTACGCACACGTGTTCTTTCCGCAGTCCACCGTGCCCTCGATCGGCGCATCAGGGAGCATCGCCGGAATGCTCGGGGCGTTCCTGGTTCTGCGGCCAAGGGCGCGCATCGTGACCCTCTTCCCTCTGGTGGTGTATTGGGCGATGGCAGAGATCCCGGCGCTTCTGTTCCTGCCGGTCTGGTTCGCCATGCAGTTCCTCAACGGTTTTCTTTCTCTGCAGGCCGCGCGGGGGACGCAGGAAGTGGTGGGCATCGCCTGGTGGGCGCACGTGGGGGTTCGTGTTCGGGATGGTGATGGCGGGGGTGTGGCGGGGTGCGAAGCGGCTGTCCGCACCCTACACGGAGATCTCCGCCGCATCCCGCGACGTGGAGACCAAGTCCCGCTCCTCTTCACGCACGCGATTGTGAAGGAGGCACAGTATGACGATGACCGGCAGCGCAAGCAGGCACGTGAGAATTCCGTAAAGCGAGAGGCGCTTGATACTGACGGCGCGCTCGATGCGCGTCGTTTGCGGTCCGGTGCTGGTGATCAGCTCCTTTTCCGGGTTCAGACTGCGGGAGAGGGAGCGGTGGATCTCGTGTACCTTGACGACGAGACTCCGGACCTCGGCGCGCGTCGCGTTGATCTCCTGGGCGACCATCTCACGTGTGATGCCGTCGCCGCCGCCCGCCGTGCGCACCGTCGCGAGAACGGAACGATCGTAGGCCGCTGCCTCCTGGAGCGGAATGATCCTGAGCGCCGCTGCGTGGTAATCGTCGGCGAGTTTCTGCCGATACTCGGCATCGGCCGCGCTGGACGTGAGTTGAACCAGGCGTTCGATGAACGTGTCGCTGATCTGAGGCATCACCGTCTCCTGGCCGGCGGCAGCCGCTGGTCGGGAGGTGGGCTCGGCAGTGGACGTCGGAGTGCTTTCACGCCGGACGTTTTGATATAGGTCCAAGGTTTGGGCGGTGGATTCAGCCACCCGCTCGTGAGCCTGGAGCTGACGCTCGTCGTACGCAAGCTGCGACTCGAGAAAGCGGAGCGTCTCGGCGCGGTTGTCCAGGTCGGCGGCGGCGATACGGTGGACGAGCGGCTCGAGGCGAAAGCGCACCATCTCGTCGAGGCGGAACGAAATGTCATCGAGCGACAAGCCATCCGCCGTGCGGATCAGCTCGGAGGACGCGAGGTTACGGACATCGATGATGTTGCCGAGAACGCGAAGAATATTCCTGCGCAGGATCTCGGCGGCGATCACCGGATTGTCGTTCGCGGGCGCGGCGGCCACGATGTCCGGAGAGAGCACCGTAACGCGGTACTGGAGGACGCGATGCTCGTTCGTGACGAAGTTCGCCCACTCCCGCAGGACGTCGTGCAGCACTTTGCGGACCACCGTGTCCGGTAGGTTCTTGCTACCCCCCGCACCGACGTAGTTGATCGAATACTGGTCCTTACTCAGGCTATCGAGCTTGAGCTCGTACTCGCGCTGGATGCGGTCGCGGTCGACCGAGGTGAGCTTGGGATCCGAGAGGCGGGCCTGATACTCGCGCGCCAGATCCTCTTGGCTGCGATTCGAGGCCAGCACAATCAAGGAGCTCGCGAAATCGCTGAAAGGGACGAATCGGTTCAGGCGGTTCTGATTGAACACCTTGAGCACGATCGGCGTGGAGACGATTTCCGCGCCCGAGAACTTCGTGCCGTTCGGGTATTCGCCGCGGTCGGCGCCCTGAAACTCCAGACGGAAGGGGAGCGACGTCACACGTTGCGAAGGGGCGAGGAGGTAGGCTGTCGCCGCGACGATCATGTAGCCGACGAGGACGGCCAGTATCGACAGGGTGATGACCGGCAGGTAGGCGCCGAGCGTGCGCACGAGATGACTCACGGATACCGGCGGATCGGCATGTTCCATGGCGTATTGGTTGTGGTCCAGCATCGGCCACAGCATTACAGTGCAATGCCTTGCCGTCAAGCGGCCGAGCTCGATGAATACCGGCCGAGGCCGCGCGGGGGACGGCGATGCCATGCCATTCTCCGTGGCGGGAGATTCTGCCGGAGGATCTGATCGACCTGTCCCGCACGGACTTTCCCTGTGGCGTCGCGCCGTACGCAGCCGCCAGGAAAAGGTCCTCGGGCGCGATCTGGTCCGCAGTGGCGTAGGCGCGGAGCTCGAGCAACTCCGCAGGCTTCAGCTCAGCGGTGCGTCTTTCGAGCCTCATGGGGGACCTCGCCGAGGGGCGGCAGTGAAAATCGCCAGCGGCGTCTTTGCCGGATACCGTGACGTGATGGAGCGGGGGAAGGCCGCGACCGGCTGATCGTGCGCATCACACTGATCCGCCAAGCGGTGGCGGTGGTCCAGCAGGGGGCCTGATGAGTTGCGCGCGGCGGACGAATCGAGTGTAATGGTAGCGTTCAACGGTTGAACGTGCCATGGCTCACGACGTCAGCGACGAAGTCCGTTACCGGCTGCTCAAGTATCTGGCCCAGCATCCCGACGCCAGTCAGCGGGAGCTCGCACGCGAGCTCGGCATCAGCGTGGGCAAGGCCAACTACTGCCTCCACGCGCTGGTGAAGAAGGGACTCGTCAAAGTCCGGAACTTCAAAAAGAGCAAGAGCAAGGCGGCATATGTCTATCTCCTCACCCCGCGCGGAGTGGAGGAGAAGATCAACACCACGTACGCCTTTCTTCGGCGAAAGATCGCGGAATACGACACGGTCGTTGCCGAAATCGAACGGCTCTCGGACGAAGTCCGGGCCATCAGCAAGTCGACCGCCGAACAGAACGGATGATCGGAATTGCCCCGGCGCGCCGGTTGGCGCGATGCAAGCGAATGATACGCGTGCAGGCGGCTAGCTCGAAAGGTGGAGGGATCGGTTTGTATACCGAAGGGGGCGGAGCCTGCCCTGGCACATGCCGCGGACGAGGATGGCGATGATATTGGTGACAGGCGCGGCCGGCTTCATCGGCTACCACACGGCGCGGCGACTGCTCGAGCGAGGGGAGGACGTCGTCGGACTCGACAATCTCAGCGACTACTACGATGTCGCTCTGAAGGAGTCACGGCTGGAACGGTTGCGCTCCTTTTCCCGCTTTCGTTTCGAGCGACTCGACATCGCTGACAACGCCGCGATGGCGGAGCTGTTCGCCCGAACCACTCCGTCTCGCGTGGTTCATCTGGCGGCGCAGGCCGGCGTCCGCTACTCACTGCTGAACCCGCACGCGTATACGGAGGCCAACATCACCGGGTTTCTGAACATCCTCGAAGGATGCCGGCACCAGAGCGTCGAACATCTCGTGTTCGCGTCCTCCAGCTCCGTGTACGGAGCGAACACCCGACAACCCTTCTCCGAGCATCAGAACGTCGATCATCCGGTCTCGCTCTACGCCGCGACGAAGAAGTCCAACGAGTTGATGGCGCACACGTACGCGCATCTCTTCGATCTGCCCGTCACCGGTCTGCGCTTTTTCACCGTGTATGGACCATGGGGACGTCCGGACATGGCGCTCTTCAAATTCACACGCGGAATCCTCGCGGGCGAGCCGATTCCGGTCTTCAACGAAGGGCAGATGATTCGCGACTTCACGTACATCGACGACATCGTGGAGGGCCTGGTGCGGGTCCTGGATCAGGTTGCGTCTGGCGACCGGTTTTGGTCCGGCGACGATCCCGATCCCGCCACGAGCTCGGCTCCGTATCGCGTGTTCAACATCGGCAACAATGAACCGGTGCTTCTTCTCGACTGTATCGCCATACTCGAGAGTTGTCTCGGCCGCAAGGCGGACATGCAGTTCCTGCCCATCCAGCCGGGAGACGTCATCTCGACCATGGCCGACGTCTCCGAGCTGGAGCGGGCCGTCGGCTTCCGCCCCCGGACGTCCCTTCATGAAGGCGTGGCCCGTTTCGTCGAATGGTACGTCGAATACCACTGCTGTCCAAAACAGGTGAAACCCAGGGTAGAGGGGGTCTAAGGATCAGAGAGTTACGCGACGTGAGAGGGGTTCAGGAAAACGAGACCCCCGCTGCTGTCCGAAACAGTGAGGGGCAATTGTAGGTCTGAGGGGCCGACATCGGGAGGGGTGAAGGGATCGTTGAGCCAGTTGCGCAGGTTGCGGTAGGTGAACAGGTTGAGACGGATCATGGCAACGAGATTGGACAGGGACCATCCCCAGGTTGAGCTGAGTTGAAGGAAGCGCAGCATGAGGATGGCGATCAGGGCCGTCCAGATCTGGATGTGCAGGGCGTTCTCCGAGGTGCCGACGAAGGTCTTGATCTTCAAGTTCTGCTTGATGGCCTTGAAGAACAACTCGATCTGCCAGCGCTGACGGTAGATCTCGGCGATGGTGACGGCCGCCAGGTCGAGTCGATTCGTGAGGAAGACGTACTCTTTCCCCTCGGCATCGACGAACTCGATCCTGCGAAGCCGGACAGGCTGTTTGTCCACTTCCGGATGCTTGGTTTTGATCGTAATGATCTCGTCTCGGACAACCCCCTTGCCCTGCGGCGTCTGGATCTCGATCACTTCATAGACGCTGCTTTCCTTCATGCGGGTGACAAAGCCGACGTTGAACAGGGTCAACTCGGTGAACCACAGGTAGTCGTTGTATCCGCGATCGAACACGACGATCGAGCCCGGTGGAAGCTCCAGCCGGCGAGCCACTTCGATGTCCGAGGTCTTCCCGTCCGTGATCACCGCATACCGTGGTAGGTGCCCGTCGTGGTCGAGCAGCAGATGCAGCTTGACCGCGCCCTTGGTCCTCTTGAACCTAGCCCAGTCGAACATCGCCGCGCACAGGTCGATGGTGGAGGCATCCAGTGAGAGCAGCGGGCTTTTGAACCGAAACTTGTGCCCGGGCGTGACGGCCTGGCAACGCGCATACAAGCTCTGGAATACGTCCTGATACAACTGCCACGGCCGATGAGCGTTCGCGTACGCCAGCGTCGTGCGCTTGGCCGCTCGGTCCACTCCAAGCTGCTGGAGCCGCCCCTCGGCGCTTGCCAAACCTTGCTCGATTTCACGCAGCGACTGGGCACGCCCAAGCTGACAGAAGATCATCGCCACGAAATGGGACCACGAACTGAGCCCCTTCGAGCGTCGATCCGATCCGTGCCGGTCGGCGAGCTGCTGAAACTCCGCACGAGGAACAAGCTTGAGAATCTGATGGAAAACACTACAAAATCGCTGCACCGCCGGGCACCTCCGTGTCTCGAGCTTCGACAACCCGATTCTACGGGGACTCGGCGGTGCTTCATTTCTTACGCTCTAAAGCTGTTTTGGACAGGCATGGTCGAATACTACGGAGAGACGATCCGCGGGAACTGACGATGGAACGAAAGAGGGCGTTGATCACCGGAATCACGGGACAGGATGGCTCCTATCTGGCCGAACTGTTGCTGACCAAAGGCTATGAAGTGCACGGGGTCGTGCGCCGCTCGTCTTCTTTCAATACGCAGCGGATCGACTCGGTCTATCAGGACCCTCAGCAGAAAAACCGCTCTCTGATCCTGCACTATGGCGATCTGAACGACGCGTCGTCGATCAATCGCATCCTGCGGGTCGTGAACCCAGACGAGATCTACAACCTAGGCGCACAGAGTCACGTGAAGGTGTCGTTCGACACGCCTGATTACACGGGCGAAGTGACCGGCCTGGGAGCGACCCGACTCCTCGAAGCCGTCCGCGAGCTGCAGTTCCGTCCGCGCGTCTACCAGGCTTCGTCCTCCGAGATGTTCGGCAACGTAGCCCAGGCTCCGCAAAGTGAGCGCACGGCCTTTCAGCCGCGCAGCCCCTACGGCGCGGCGAAGTTGTACGCGTACTGGATCACCGTGAACTATCGCGAGGCCCACGGTCTTCACACCTCGAACGGAATCCTCTTCAACCACGAGTCGCCGCGGCGAGGGGAGACGTTCGTCTCGCGCAAGATCACGCGAGCGGTGGGACGCATTCACCAGGGCCTGCAGGACCGCCTCTTTCTCGGAAACCTCGACGCCAAGCGCGACTGGGGGTATGCCCGTGACTATGTCGAAGCGATGTGGCTGATGCTGCAGCAGGACGAGCCGGACGACTATGTGATCGCCACGGGTGAAACGCATTCGGTTCGTGAGTTCTGCGAGCTCGCCTTCACGCGGCTGGGCATGGACGTCGAATGGCAGGGGAGCGGTCTGAACGAACGAGGCATCGACAGAACCACCGGCCGGGTGTTGGTGGAGATCGATCCGCGCTATCTCCGTCCCTCCGAAGTCGACCTGCTTCTCGGCGACGCCACGAAGGCCCGAGTGAAGCTGGGCTGGACTCCTCGCACGACGTTCGGACAGCTCGTGGACATGATGGTCGATCACGATCTCGAGCTCGCGCGCGATGAGCTCCATCTCCGGGGACGGCGATGAGCTTCTGGCGCTCGAGACGTGTGCTTCTCACGGGCGGCGGTGGATTCCTGGGAGGATTCCTCCGCGCCCGGCTAGAGCGTGAGCATCCCCAGGCTCTCTTTGCGCCGCGCAGGAGGGAGTTGGACCTGCTCGATGTGCCGGCGGTGCGCGCGTTTCTGACCGAGCACCGTCCGAACCTCGTCATTCACGCCGCGGGTGTGGTGGGCGGCATCGGCGCCAATCGCCTGCGGAGCGGTCAGTTCTTCTACGAAAACGCGGCCATGGGCATTCACCTCATTGAGGAAGCCCGTCGGGCGGGAGTGGAGAAGCTGGTCTGCCTCGGCACGGTTTGCGCGTATCCAAAGTTCGCTCCTGTTCCGTTCCGCGAAGACGATCTGTGGATGGGGTACCCGGAGGAAACCAACGCGCCGTACGGGATTGCCAAGAAGGCTTTGCTCGTGCAGTTGCAGGCCTACCGGCAGGAGTACGGATTCAACGGCATCTTCCTGCTGCCGGTGAATCTCTACGGTCCTCGCGACAACTTCGATCTGGAGAGCAGTCACGTGATCCCGGCCATGATCCGCAAGTTCACCGAGGCCCGGGACTCGGGTGCCCGGGAGGTCACGCTGTGGGGTGACGGTACGCCCACGCGCGAGTTTCTCTACGCCGAAGATGCGGCGGAGGGAATCACCCTGGCCGCCGAGACGTACGATCGCTCGGAGCCGGTGAATCTCGGGCGCGGTGAAGAGATCTCGATCCGCGATCTTGCGGCGATGATCTCTGCACGCACGGGCTTCACCGGATCGATCGAATGGGACACGACCAGGCCCAATGGACAGCTGCGTCGAATGCTGGATGTGGGCCGCGCGGCGGAATCGTTCGGATTTCGCGCGGCGACGACCCTGGCCGATGGGCTCGGTCGCACCATCGATTGGTACGAGAGCGTGCGGCGAGAGCGCGGAGGCCTCGCGCCGTGACCGACGTCAGCGGACGGCTCGCCTTCTGGCCATGTCGCACTTCTTGAGCGACAGCACGACCGTTCGCCCGTCAGGCACGGTGAGGACGATGGGCGCCAGACATCTGTCCAGAGAGTGAAAGCGGGTCGTCGCGACCTCGAACGCTTCGAAGACCTCACATCCGAACGGTTCGGTTTCCGGAACTGACAGCGCTCCTTCCTCGACACGTCTCAGAGTGAGCCAGGGATGTTCATCCCTTCCGGTGGGGAGCACGATCACGTGTTGGTCGCCGTTTGCCATGACCAGGGCGGCGGCGGCACAGTTCCACGTCTCGCACGCAGTGACGATCCACGTGTAGCGGATGGGCTTGGTGACTTCGCCGGCGGCGGCCACGTTGACGGTCAGGAACACGACCAGGCTGATGAGAGCATTTCTCATGAACGTGAATCTCCGGCGGGATGCTGTGAAATCGCCGTGCCAGTGGTAGCGCTCACAAGCGTTTCGCGGGCGCGAAGTTTTCATAGGCATTCCCGACGGAGGCATGCCTTGACACGAACCCGCGTCGTTTTCACATTCGTTACGATGATGTTGCTCCTGACCACGAACACCGCGCTGGGCGCTTCGTTCATCGTCCCCACGGATGAAGAGCTGCTCGCCAAGTCGGACGCGATCGTCACCGGCACGGTGGAAGGTTCGTACGCTCGGGAGACCGAGACCACCATCGAAACCGTGTATGAGATCCGAATCGACCGGGCGTTCAAAGGCCCGATCGTCACGAACGAGCTGCTGCGCGTCGTTTCACCCGGTGGAGTGATCGGCGATCGCGGCGTGCTCGTTCCCGGCGCTGCGCGATTCCGACAAGGCGACCGCGTGCTCGTCTTCCTGACACGCGAGCGGGGGTGGTGGACACCGACGGACCTCACGCTCGGCAGGTTCCACTTCAGAACATCCACGACGGGCGAACGTCTGCTCGTCCGGGACATGGAAGACGTCGTCGGTTGGGATCACGCCGGTCGGGTCCATCGCGAGAAGGTGCGCAAGGAAGAAGGATTTCTGCGATTCATCGAGGAGAGGTCGAAGGGACGCGACGCCCGCCAGGACTACGAGGTCAATGCCTCGGACGTGACGCTGGTACCGGAACAAGACCGGTTCGGGGTTGCCGCCAGCGCGGGTTCGTTCCCGGCGGCGACGTATACCGACTTCGTGAACGACCAACCTATCCGATGGCCGAACATGGGCCCCGGGGTGAACTTCTACAAACGCTCCGACCAGAACATCAGCGGTGCCTCGGACGGCGGCGTATCCGTGATTCAGGACGGGCTGAATGCATGGAACGCCGAATGCGGCTCGGTGATCAATCTGATCTACGCCGGCGCAATCGCCAAGGCCTCGGCGAATCACGACGCCACGAACGTCGTGGAGTTCAACGATCCTCAGGGACGCATCAGCGGCTCATGGACCGGCTCGGGGACGATCGGGATCTGCTTCATCTCGTTCGCCGGCACGCATTCCTTCAGCGGCCAAGCCTGGTTGAACATCACCGACGCGGATGTCGTCTTCCAGGACGGCTATCCGGCTACGACCTCTTCCTTCCGGACGGCCATGACCCATGAGCTCGGACACGGGATCGGATGGCGTCACTCGAACCAGAACCATCAAACGGGCGGTGCATGCAATCCGTCGGTCGAAGAGTGCACATCGGCAGCCATCATGAACTCCTCCATCACGACCTTTTACAACCACACGCTGCAGCCATGGGACGTGAATGCGGCACAATCAGTGTATCCGGGTGGGAGCTGCGAGCCGACCTGTACGGCCGTGACGATCACGGCGCAGCCGACTTCGCGGACCATCACCGGTGGCAGCACGACGCTATCTGTGAGCGTAGCGGGAACCGCTCCCTTCACGTATCAGTGGTATGTGGGTTCGTCCGGCAACACCGCGTCGCCGATCACGGGAGCGACCTCGAGCTCGGTGACGGTCTCCCCTCCGACCACGACGTCCTATTGGGTGCGAGTCTCGAATGCCTGCGGCACGGTGAACAGCGTTATGGCGACCGTCACCGTGACCATTCCGCCGCGAAAGGGACTGCGCACCGATTTCGACCGTAACGGCAGGTCGGAGATGTTCTGGCGAAACGCGTCCACGGGGGCGAACATGTTGTGGTTCGTCAACGGATCTACCGTGACATCGACCGCCGATGTGCCGGCCACGGCAACGCAATGGTCTCCGGTGACCATGGGCGATTTCAACGGCGACGGCCGTTCCGACATTTTGTGGCGGTCGGGCGCGAGCAACTACATGTGGCTGATGAACGGATCCTCTGCCGCCGGACAGGCTGTTGTCTCTCAAGCCACGAACTGGAATTTCGTCTCGTCGGGCGACTTCGATGGCGACGGCCGTTTCGATCTCTTCTGGCGCGACCCCGCTACAGGAGCCAACATGATCTGGTTCATGAGCGGCGCCACGGTCCGCGCGACGGGAGTTCTCCCGGCGACGGCGACGCAATGGTCGGTGAAGGCGATCGGCGATTTCAACGGCGACGGCCGGTGGGACATCTTCTGGCGCAACACGTCTGGGGCGAATTACTTGTGGCTCATGAACGGGGCCACGGCGAGCGGACAGCCGGTGATGTCCAATCCGGCGTCATGGGACGTAGTCGGGACCGGTGATTTCAACGGCGACGGCCGGCACGACATCTTCTGGCGCGACAGCGCGAACGGCAGCAACAAACTGTGGCTCTTGAACGGCTCCACGCCAACCGAGAGAGCGCTTCCGGCAACGAGCCCAAGTTTTGCGGTCGGTCTGGTCGGTGACTTCAACGGCGATCGTACAGATGATGTCGCGTGGCGCAGGTCCGATGGCGTCAATGCCATGTGGCTGATGGTGAACGGTAACCCGAGCAGCGCTGCCCTGCCATCACTCGCCACGGCATGGCAGATGTTCGGAAAGAAATAGACGCTCTGGCGGTGAGCCTTTTCAAAGTCTAACCCCGGTGGATGGGTCTCGCATCGATCTCGTCGGAGCTCGTATTCCCCCTATTTCTTTCGATGTCGCGATTCTCCGCGACTCCATCATGATCGTCGCGTGCAGGTCTGCCGCGCGCTGAGTACCAATTTGCCCAACGTCTCACGCAATCTCATCGGGAACTTCGTCGGCCGTGGCATCGGCGCGGCGTTGAGCCTTGTTCTCGTCCCGGTCTATGTCCAGTTCCTCGGCGTCGAGTCATACGGTCTCGTAGCGTTCTACCTGACTCTGCAGACATTGTTCGGAGTTCTCGATCTCGGTTTGAGCACGACCACGCATCGCGAGATCGCCATCCGCGTGTCCCAAGATGAAAGGCAGACCGAGGCCCGCGATCTGCTCCGCACAGTGGAGGCGATCTACTGGCCGATCGGATTGGCCATCGGTCTGGCCATCATGGCCACAGCGCCGCTGATCGCGGGAGGGTGGCTCGATCCGGCGACGCTCAGTGTGAAAGTGGTGCAGACGGCAATCGTGCTGATGGGAATGACGGCGGCGCTACAATGGCCCTACAGTTTGTACGAGGGCGTCTTTCACGGACTGCAGCGGATCGTCGAGTTCAACGTGCTTGCGGCCGGAATGCAGGTGCTGCGTGGAGTCGGAGCGGTCTTCGTAGTCTGGCGGTGGCCGGCCATCACCGCGTTTTTCGCGTGGCAAGCCGTCATCAGCGCGGCCACGGTGGCATTGCTCGGTATCTACGCGTGGAGATACATTCCGGGCGAGACCCGGCCCGTGGTGCGGATGCGACTGATTCGGGAAGTCTGGCGTTTCGCTGCGGGCATGATGGTAGCGGCTGCGCTCGCCACCGTGCTGTCGCACCTCGATCGTGTCGTCCTCAGCCGCATGCTCTCCCTGGAGTCTTTCGGGTATTACGGGATCGCCTCCACCGTTGCGGTGGGACTCCTGTATCTCATGGCTCCGATCTCTCTCACGGTGCTGCCGCGGTTCACTGAGCTGCTGGCCAAGCAACAGTACGAGGCTTTGATGCAGACATACCATCTCAGCTCCCAACTGATGACGGTAGTGGTGACCCCGATCGCGCTGGTGCTGGCGCTCTTTTCACGCGAGGTGATCCTGCTCTGGACACGCAACGCGGAGGTGGCGGCTCGTACGAGCACCATCGCCAGCATTCTCATTCTGGCCATGTTGCTCTACACGATCATGGACGTGCCCTACATGATGCAGTTGGCTCAGGGGAGGGCCAGGCTCGCTGTTGCCACTAACCTGGTTGCGGTGGCCGTGTACGTGCCGCTCCTGGTGGTGATGGTGCGGGGGTATGGCAGCATCGGCGGTGCCCTTGCCCTAGTCGCCCTCCAGGGAGCGAAGTTTTTGATCTGGGGTCACGTCGTGCACACGGGCATTCTCGTCACCGAAAAGTGGCGGTGGTATCTCGCCGACGTAGCGCGTCCGGCGCTGGCCGCGGCGGCCGTCGCGGTCGCGGCGCGCCTTGGAATCCCTCATAGTGCGTTCGCGACGTATTTCGTCGGCGTGCTCGTGATCGTGGCGATCGTCGGGTTGGCCGCCGTGGCTGCTCTGGCCACCGCTCCCTTGTCACGGGAACGCGCTCTCTCGCTGCTGCCGCGCCTGCGTCCGCTGAGGATCGATCCATGAAACACGAGGGAATTCCGGCCCCAACCGTCATGCCGCTGGACCGCAAGGCCTGGCGCGAGCAATTGAATCGCACGAACTTCGTCAACACCAGTTGCCAGTATCAGGACGTGCAGAGCCTCGGCGACATCCGGACGATTCTGATCGTCGGCCCGGGACAGGGACTGGATACGGCGGTGCTCCGGTGGCGCGGGTACTCGGTTACGACGATCGACATCGACGAGACCTTCGAGCCGGATGTCTGCGGGAGCGTGCACGACCTGTCGATGTTCCGGGACCGTCAGTTCGACCTGGTCATCGCATCGCACGTCATCGAGCATGTTGCCGTGCCGTATCTCGATTCGGCCATCGCGGAGTTGGCACGCGTGGCTGGCCACGCACTCGTCTACCTGCCCGTGCATGGACGGCACGTTCAGTTCCGGTTGCTGCCTGGATTCCGTGATCTGGATCTGTCGTTCGTCATCGACCTGTTCAACTATCTGCACAAGCCCGACGGCCTGACACCCCGCTACAACTCCGGCCAGCATTTCTGGGAGATGGGGATGCGGGGCTACCGTCTGCGGGACATGCTGCGGCGTTTCGAGCCGCACTTCGAGGTCCTTCGGCACTATCGCAACGTCGACTGGTTGTTGAGTCACAACTTCGTGCTCCGCTCCCGGCGACCATCCAGCTGATGTCCGTGCAGGAACTTCCGTCGGCCCTCCATCAGCCGGTCCCTCTGCATCAGGTGGCCCGGGAGGGGCGCCTGTTCGCATGGCTGGCTGCGGTTTCGGTGTGTGTGTCGTTTGCCGTGCTCATGGTCGTAGGAAAAGACCTGCGAGCCGTTCTCGCGCCGCTATTCGTCACGGCCGCCATGACTCTGTGCTACCTGGTCGTACTGACCAACCGGCAGGGACACCTGCCCCTGTTCGAAGCGGCCACGTATTTCGTACTGGCAACCGCCATCTACACCATCGTTCCGCTTCTCCAGTTCATCATGAGCGGCATGGAGTGTCCCAACAGCGGCGACTATCGCCTGTTCGTATGGGATCCCACGCCTCAGCAGTTCGGGGGCTTTGCCTGGAGACACGTGCTGCTGCTGACCACGTTCGTGGCCACGTATCTCCTCGTCCGCGGAAAGCGGCTGTGGGGTATGCGCGAATTCATCCGTCCGCCGCGGACGATGCTGTATGTGATCGTCGCTCTGGTCCTGGTCCTGAACGGATATTTCTACGTCCTGAACATGTACTTCGGACCAGCCGTGAGTGTCTACGAGGGTGGCACCGGGACCGAGATCCTGGAGTTGCCGCTTTTCGTCCGCCAGATCACGAACGTTCTGCTGATCGTTCGCCTCACGCTCAAGCAATGCCTAGTGATCGTGCTGCTGGCCTACTGGTGGAGACGGCCCTGGCGAATCGTGCTCGTGGCCTGGATCGCGCTGGAAACGATCCTGACCGTGTGGACCCTCGAGAGTCGGACGGCGACCGTTCTGCTCGTGCTCACCTTTGTCGTCGGGTATCACCACGTCGTGAGGCCGATCCGCGTGGGCAGGGCCTTTCTGGCTGGCGCCGTGCTCCTGGGCGGCTTTCTGATCTTCGGCCTGTTTCGGGACCTGGGGATGACCGGGCTGCGCGCGAACGTGCGCGCCGCATGGGGAACGCCCACCGAGTTCATCATCCTCTATGGCAACGCATACGACATTCACATGCGGAAGCTGGAGGGCTCCCTCCCGCCTGTGCCTCCGCAGCTCTATTTCAGTGATCTGTATCGCCTCGTGCCCAGCCAACTGCTTCCGTTCTACAAGTGGGACCCGTCGGACTGGTACGTGGATGTTCTGGACCGGCGAGGAACGGGCATGGGTTTCATGTTCGGGATCGTGGCTCAATCCGTTCTGGGCTACGACTGGGTCGAGCTGGCGACGCGCGGCTTCCTTCTGGCCCTCTTCTACGCCGCGGCCCACCGGGCCTGGCGCCGCTACAGTGCTTCGTTCTGGGCCACGATGGGCTATATGTTCATATTGACCTGGGCTTATTATGCCTTTCGCGCCTCATCATTCGAAATCCTGTATCGTCTCGTCTACTACCTCGCACCGGCTGTGCTGCTGGTGAAGATGCTGACGGTGGTGTTCTCCGGGCCTCTGCGGACCACTCCCCGGAGCTTGCGCGCTCCCTCCAACTGACATGTGTGGAATCGCCGGTTTCGCGGGCCGGTCCGCGATCGATGCAGTGCAACTGCGGGCAATGACCGACGCGCTGCGTCATCGCGGACCGGATGACTCGGGCGCATGGCAATCGCCCGACAAGGCCGTCGCTCTCGCCCACCGCCGGCTGTCGATCATCGACCTTTCTTCCGGTGGACATCAGCCGATGCACGACGCGGAGGGCCGGGTCCATATCGTGTTCAACGGGGAGATCTACAACTATCTCGAGCTGCGGCAGGAGCTCATGGCCAAGGGCCACGCGTTTCGATCGGCGAGCGATACGGAAGTGATCCTCGAGGCCTACAAGGAATGGGGCGATGAATTTCCGCGCAGACTGGCCGGGATGTTCGCGCTGGCATTGTATGACGAGGAGTCGAGACGTCTTTATCTCGCCCGCGACCGGGCCGGCGAGAAACCGTTGTACTTGTGGCGGACTCCCTGCCGGGTCACGTTCGCGTCCGAGCTCAAGGCGATCCTTACGCTGCCGGATGCGCCGCGTCGACTCGATCGCGCATCTCTCGAGCATTATCTGGCTTGGGGATATGTACCGGGTGAGCTCTGTCTCATCGACGGCATCCAGAAGCTGCTGCCGGCGACGATCATGCGCATCGACGTGGACAGCGGCGAAACGCATTCGTGGCCGTACTGGGAGCTCCCGCTCCATGACTCCGCCGTCGCAGACACCGAAGACGAGTTGCTGGAGCGGCTCGAACGGCTTCTGGCCGACGCCGTACGGCGACAGATGGTGGCAGATGTTCCGGTCGGCATTCTGCTGAGCGGCGGCATCGATTCGAGCCTCGTGACGGCCATGGCTGCTCGTGCGTCGTCGCGACCGGTCAAGACGTTCAACGTCAGCTTTCCTGGGTCTGGGGAGTATGACGAGGCGCCGTGGGCACGCATGGTCGCCGAGCACTTCGGGACCGAGCACATCGAGCTTCGCGCCGAACCGGGATCGATCGGCCTGCTCGACCAGCTCGCCCGGCAATATGACGAGCCAATCGCGGACTCGTCGATCATTCCGACGTATCTGGTCTCGCGTGCCATTCGCGCTCATGCCACGGTGGCGCTGGGCGGCGACGGCGGGGACGAGCTGTTTGGCGGATACCACTCCTACAGCTGGACGCGAAGGCTCGATCGCATTCGTGCGTGGATGCCTGGTCTGGTACGTGGTTCCGTGGCCGCGGTCGCACGCCATATGCCACTCACGATGCGCGGCCGTAATCCGCTCCTCGGCATCGGGGAGGATGGATTCGGAGCATTGGCGCGGATGAACGTCTTCTTCAGCCTCGAATGGCGTCAACGGCTCCTCGCGTACGACGGCGCAGGCCGTACCGATCCCGAAGAGCTTCGCGTGGGGCTCGCGTCCGGTGCTACGTCGATGTTGCAGGCGGCCATGCGCATCGATTTCCGCAGCTACATGGTGGACGACATTCTGGTGAAGGTCGACCGCGCCAGCATGCTCACGTCGCTCGAGGTTCGCGCGCCGTTCCTCGATCCGGCGGTGATCGAGCTCGCCTTCGGCTGCGTGCCCGACCACCTGAAGGTGACCAGCCAGGGGCGAAAGATCCTGCTGCGACGCCTGGCCCAGAGGCTCCTGCCAGTGCGGCTCGATCTCTCTCGGAAGCGGGGCTTTGCCATTCCGCTGGAGACGTGGTTCAGCGGCGAGTGGGGAGCACGAATGCGGGAGGTGCTCGCAGAAGCCGACCCTCGGATCTTCCGGCCTGCGGTCATCGAGGAGCTCTTCGCCGGCCATGCGCGTTGGGGGAATCAGGTGCACCGACTGTTCATGCTCACGATGTTCGAGCTCTGGCGGCGGCATTATGGAATCGAGCTCGGATGAAGATTGCCGTCGTCCTTCTGACGCGCGGGAACGTGAGCGGAGGTGCCCGCAAGCATCTGCGTCGTGTGATCCCGCTTCTCCGCACCCAACCGGAGGTCGAGCGCGTCGAGGTATTCGTGCCGCCGCAGATTGCGGAAGGGGACCAGCACACCTGGCCGGAGCGCGATGAACTACGGGGATTTCGCGAGCTGCGACGTGCGCTCATGGAGATGAAACCCGATGTCGTGTTCATTCCCAGTGCCCGGCTGCTGCGCGTCCCGGGAGTGCCGTTGGTGACGATGATCCGAAACATGGAGCCGCTGGAGGTCCCGTTTGGCGGGAACACGATCAAGGAAGGGATGAAAAACGTCGCGCGCGCGGTGGCTGCGCGCGCGGCTTGTCGGGGCGCGGATCGCATCATCGCGGTTTCCCAGCACGTCCGTGGTTTTCTCGTCGATCGTTGGCGCATTCCCGAAGCGCGGATCGGGACTGTATATCACGGCATCGATCCTGCCAACGACGGAGCACTCACAACGCCGCCTCCGCTAGGACCACTGGAGGGAACGCAGTTTCTCTTCACCGCGGGATCGATTCGCCCGGCTCGCGGTCTCGAAGACGTCATCGCGGCTCTTCCGTACACTCCGGCCGGCGTCCGGCTCGTGATCGCCGGAGCGGTCGACCGCGGTGCGGAGGGTTACGCATCCCGGATGCGCGGTCTGGCGGAACGGCATGGCGTCGCATCGCGCGTGGTGTGGGCCGGTCAGCTCGACTCCGCGGCGATGTCGTGGTGCTTTCGTCACGCAGCGCTGTTCGTGATGACGAGCAGGGCCGAGGCCTGTCCGAATACTGTGCTGGAGGCGATGGCGGAGGGAGCCGTCTCCGTGTCGAACGATCATGGCCCGATGCCGGAGTTCTACGCGGACGCGGCGGTCTATTACCGCCAGCGTGATGTGGCTGACCTATCGCGCAAGCTGCGTGAAGCGCTGTCATTCAACGAGGACCGGAGAGCGCGACTGCGGGAGCGGGCGGTCGCCCGTTCCAGGCACTTCACGTGGGAAGAAACCGCGCGCTCCACCCTCGCCGAGCTTCGCTGCGCCATGGCCCCCTGACTCATGCGCGTACTTCACTTCATTTCCACCCTCGGGGGCGGTGGCGCCGAGCGCCAGCTCGTATATCTCGCTAGGGGTCTGCGTGCGCGTGGATGCGACGTTCACGTTGCCATCCTGAGTGGGGGTACCCACCTTGCGGGTCTCCTGGAGGCGGGAGCGACCGTGCACAGACTGTCCGCACGAAGCAACTACGACCCGCGGCTGCTGCCGCGCTCGGTCAGCCTGGTGCGGCGCTTGCGGCCGGACATCGTCCAGACCTGGCTTACGCAGATGGACGTGATCGGCGGCATCGCTGCTCTGCTGACCCGCACGCGCTGGATACTCAGCGAGCGCACCAGCGCCCCAGCGTACCGGACCAGCGGACGTCACCTGCTGCGACGCATGATCGGTCATTCCGCCAGTGCGGTCGTCGCCAATTCGCAGCTCGGCCTCGAGTTCTGGAGGAGCGCACGCGGCGAGAAGTTTGTCGTGCCGAATGCTCTGGCAGCGGACGAGATCGGCGCGATGGCGGCCCCCGAGATCGACACAGGGGATACGAAGGTGATCCTCTTTGCTGGCAGATTCGAGGAGGAGAAGAATCTGCCCACCTTGATCGATGCCCTGGCCGAGTCCATGCGCGGACGCAATGTGGTCGCACTCCTCTGCGGAGCCGGTCCGCTGGAAGCTGCTGTTCGCGCCCGTCTCGAGGCGCTCGGTCTCGCGGATCGTGTGCATCTTCTCGGTTACACCGATCGCCTGTGGGGACTGATGAAGCGCGCCGATGTCCTGGTGTCGGCTAGTTGGTTCGAGGGTCATCCAAACATCGTGCTGGAAGGGGCGGCGTGCGGATGTCCGCTGGTCTTGTCTGACATCGCCGCGCATAGGAACGTTCTGGATGATGCCTCGGCGGACTTTGCGCCGCCTTCCGATCCGCAGGCCATCGCGGCCGCCATTCTGCGCGCTCTCGACGATCCGGCGGCTGCGCGAGCCCGCGCGCGCCGAGCCCGGGAACTCGTCCAGGTGTATTCGATCCCAGCCGCGGCGGAGGCATACCTTCGCGTGTACGAGCAGGTGAAGGGCTGACATGTGCGGCATCGTTGGATTCGCGGGACGTGAGCCGATCGGCAACGCGCATCTCGAGACGATGTGCGACACGCTCGCGCATCGCGGTCCCGACGACACGGGGTTGTGGTACTCGGAGGACGGAACGGTCGGCCTGGCGCACCGGCGCCTCTCCATCATCGACCTCTCGCCCGGTGGACACCAGCCGATGGCCGACCGATCGGGACGCGTGCATCTCGCATTCAACGGCGAGATCTACAACTTCATCGAGTTGCGCGAGGAGCTGCGCGACCGCGGTCACGTCTTCCGGACCACCAGCGACACGGAAGTCGTTCTCGCCGCGTACCGCCAGTGGGGGGAGGACTTCCTCTCGCGGACCATGGGCATGTTCGCCATGGCACTGCTGGACGACGAGCGCCGGGTGCTGTACCTCATCCGCGACCGGGGCGGTGAAAAGCCGCTGTTCTGGTGGAGTACTCCGGGACGGATCGCGTTTGCCTCGGAACTGAAGGCGCTGTTCGCGTTTCCGGAGTTTCCGCGGCGGCTCGACCGCGACGCGCTCGAGCACTACCTGGCCTATGGATATGTCCCCGGCGAGCTGTGCCTGATCGAGGGCGTCCGCAAGCTAGCGCCGGCAACGTTCCTGCGGCTGAGTCTCGACGACGGCGAGATCACGTTGCACCGCTACTGGGACATCCCGGCACCGTCGGAAGGACCCGTCGATGAGGAGGCGTTGGATCGCGAGCTGGAGACGCTTCTCCAGGAATCCGTGCGACGGCAGATGATCGCGGACGTGCCGGTCGGCATACTCCTCAGCGGTGGCCTGGACTCGAGCCTGATCACGGCGATGGCGGCGCGAGTCTCGTCGCGTCCGGTGAAGACTTTCACCATCTCGTTTCCTGGCCATGGAGCCTTTGATGAGGCTCCTCACGCCCGTGTCGTGGCGCAGCATTTCGGCACGGAACACACGGAGTTGGCAGCGGAACCCGCAAGCCTCGAGTTGTTGCCCCTTCTCGCTCGCCAGTATGACGAGCCCATCGCCGATTCGTCCATGGTGCCGACTTACGTCGTCTCGCGGCTCATTCGGCAGCACGCCACCGTCGCTCTGGGCGGTGATGGGGGCGACGAGTTGTTCGGCGGATATCCGCACTACCTCTGGGTGCGCCGTCTGGAGGCCGTGAGGAGCGTCCTTCCGTCGCCGCTGCGCCGTGCCATGGGTGCCGCGGCAACGCATCTGCCGCGCGGGATGCGGGGACGGAATCATCTGATCTCCATCGGAGCAAACGGCGATGGCAGTCTGGCGTCCATCAACCTTTATTTCGACAGCGAATGGAGAGCTCGGCTTCTTCGCCGCAGGAGCTCGCGACCATCAGGACCGGAGGACCTGCGCATCTCGTTGGCCCGGGGGGGGCGAAGCGTTCTGCAGAGCGCGCAACGGATGGACTTCCGCAGCTACATGGCCGACGACATCCTGGTGAAAGTCGATCGCGCATCGATGCTGGCGTCGCTCGAAACGCGCGCTCCATTCCTCGATCCTCCATTGATCGAGTTCGCGTTCGGCAGAGTGCCGGATCACCTGAAAGTCACGCTGCGGGAGCGCAAGGTTCTGCTGCGCCGCCTGGCCCGCCGCCTTCTTCCGCCCGGTCTCGATCTGCAGCGAAAGCAGGGATTCTCGATTCCGTTGCGCGATTGGCTTGCCGGAGCGGGGGGGACGTTCATGCGCGAAGTCCTCGCCGAAGTCGACTCCGTGCTGTTCGATCGCGCGGAGGTCGAGGCTCTTCTCATTGCCCATGCGCGGCACGGCGGCAATGCGCAACGCATCTTTGCCCTGATGATGTTCGAGATGTGGCGCCGTGAATACCGCGTCACCAGTTGAAATCTGCATGAAACGCGATCTTCTGGAGATTCTCTGCTGTCCCGACTGCCAGGGAGCGCTGCGGATCGAGGACGGAGTGGGGGAGGCCGACATCGAGAGCGGATCCCTGGTCTGCGATCACTGCGCCGTGCATTTTCCGATCATCGGTGGCGTTCCGCGCTTCGTGCCCGTCGAGAGCTACGCCGACAGCTTTGGCTTTCAGTGGAATCGTTTCCCGCGCACACAGCTCGACAGCTACAGCGGCGTGCCCATCACTTGGAATCGCTTCTTCATCTCCACGGGGTGGAGTGAAGAGGAGATGCGAGGCAAGCGTGTGCTCGACGTCGGGTGCGGAGCGGGGCGCTTCGCGGAGGTGTCCCTCGCGACGGGGGCTCGGGTCGTGGCCATCGACTACTCTTGCGCCGTAGCGGCCTGCCACGCCAACCATCGGGACCATCCGCGTCTGGAAGTCGTCCAGGCGGACGTATACCGCCTTCCATTCCGTGAGGAAGTCTTCGATTTCGTCTACTGTCTGGGCGTTCTGCAGCATACGCCCGATGTGAAGAAGGCCTTCACGTCCCTGCTTCCACCGCTCCGCCGTGGCGGCAAAATCGCAGTCGATCTCTATCCGAAGATCTGGCTGAACGTGTTCTGGCCCAAATACTGGTTGCGGCCATTCACGAAGCGCATGGCCCGTGAGCGCCTCTTCCGTCTCGTGGAGCGGATGGTGCCGCGGCTCATGCCGATCAGCCGGGTACTAGGGCGGATCCCGATCGTAGGGAGACGCTTGCGCTGGCTGGTGCCGATCGCCAACTACGACGGCATTCATCCTTTGGACGAGAAACAACTCATTGAATGGGCCGTGCTCGATACGTTCGACATGCTCTCGCCCGCGCACGACCACCCTCAGACCGCGGCGACACTCCGGGCATGGATGGACGGCCAGGCTCTTCACGAGGTAAAGGTGTTTCGGGCAGGGCACCTCATCGGCCGAGCGTTGAAATAGGCTCCGATGGTCTACTTCAGTGTCATCGTCCCGGTCTACAACCGCGTCGCGCACGTTGGACGTGCGCTGACGAGCTGCCTCGCGCAGACGTTCCCGGACTTCGAAGTGGTCGTCGTTGATGACGGTTCCAGCGACGGCTCGGCTGCCGCGGTGCGATCGTTCACCGATCCGCGGATTCGTTTGATCGTGCACGATCGCAATCAGGGACGCTGCCCGGCCCGCAACACCGGGATGGCGAATAGCCGCGGAGAGTGGTTCGTTTTTCTCGACAGCGATGACGAGTTGCTGCCCGGTGCACTGCAGACCATTCATCGCGACGCGACCAACGTTGCGCCGGACGTGAACGGGTTGCGATATGCCTGCGTCGACGAGAACGGCGTCGTCTCTCCCGACCCGCCCTATCCCAACGACACCTGGACTTACGAGAGATACCTGCAGTCGCTGGAGGAGTCCCTGCGGGGGCGGAGCGAGGCGTTGCCGTGCAGCCGCGCGTCAACCTTTCCGCAGATCGCCTATCCCGGGGGCCACGCCGAAGAGGGGGTCTATCACTTCGACGTGGCACGCCTGGGACGCGTCTTCGTGTCCCCGGACGCGGTGCGCCGGTATCACCACGACGCGCCGAATCAGATCACTCGTCCCGATCTCCGCAGAACGCTACGCTTCGCCCCCGATGCCGCCCGGAACGTGGATGCAGTTCTGGCCCGTCACGGTGTGGCCCTGCAACGACACGCGCCGACGGTTCACGCCCTGCGTTTGCGTGAGGGAGCTCTGTACCACTTCATGGCCGGCCATCGCCTGGACGGGTTGCGTTACGCGCGCCGTTACGTTCGCCGGCGCGGTCTCTCACTCAAGCTCGCCCTCATCGTGATATTGGGTATGGCCGGCGGCGTGCCGCTGGCGCTTTCCCAGACTCTTCATTCGAAGGTGCGCCACGCGGGCCTGCGGCTTCGTTGATTCGAGCGCTATGGACTACACACGGCAACCACTTCTTTTCAGGATCCGCAAGGCGACGCGCTACGTCCGCCTGTACGGCCTCAGCCGGACCTTGATCAAGGTGAAGGGGCAGTATCATTCGAAGCGTACGTTCACCGAGCTGCCGGCGGAACGCAGCGCTCGCAGAGGACGACATGTGGGTATCATCGGATGCGGCAACTTCGCTTACTCCGGCATCGCCTACTACCTGCGCAGGAACCACGGCCCGGTGATCCGGGGAGTCATGGATCCGTCTCTGCACAAGGGTGCTTCGCTGTTCATGGAGTTCGACGCCGATTACTACACCGTCGATCCGCAACGCGTGATCGACGATCCCCAGATTGATCTCGTCTTTGTCGCCTCCAATCACGCCTCGCATGCGGACTACGCGATCGCGGCTTTGAACGCGGGGAAGAGCGTGCACATCGAAAAGCCGCACGTGGTCCGGCACGACCAGCTCGAACGGCTCTGCCGTGCCATGGAGAATTCGCGCGGAAGCGTGAACCTCGGGTTCAATCGACCCAACAGCCGCATCGGCCGTACGATCCGGCGATCCCTCGAGGCAGAAATCGGTCCGGCCATGTTCAACTGGTTCATCGCCGGACACGAATTGCCTCCGGGTCATTGGTACTACCGACCTGAGGAAGGCGGACGCGTTCTGGGCAATCTTTGCCACTGGACCGACTTCGTGCTCCGGCTCGTGCCCGAGGAAGTGCGATACCCGATTACGATCACGCCCACCCGGGCGGAGAAATCCGACTGTGACATTGCCGTCACGTACATGTTCGGCGACGGCTCGATCGCCGCCATCACCTTCTCGGCCAAGGGCCACACGTTCGAGGGGGTGCGCGAGCGTTTCGCCGCTCACCGCGGCAACACGCTCATCTCCATGGACGACTTCAAGGACTTGACCATCCAGGTGATCGATCGCACGCATCGGACGTCGCTGCTCTTCCGCGACCACGGCCACGACGAGGCCATTCGCTCGAGCTACGCGCTCGTGCGTCCGCGCGACGGTCAACTCCACCCCGGCGTGACCCGCGAATACGTCTGGCAGACCGGAGATCTGTTCCTGCGGACTAAGGACGCTCTGGATCAGAATCGCATCATGACCATCGAGAGCGGCGCCGTTCCCAGGACTGCGGGCGGCGGCGCGCCCCGGAGCAGGGGCGGCCCATGAAGATCGTCCACGTCGTCGGCGCCCGGCCGAATTTCATGAAGGTGGCTCCGGTGTATGAGGCTCTTGCGGCGCGGGGTATGAGCCAGACCCTGATTCATACGGGCCAGCACTACGACGACAAGATGTCCGACGTCTTCTTCGACGATCTGCACCTTCCCAGGCCCGACGTCAATCTGGGTGTTGGCTCCGCGTCGCATGCTGTGCAGACAGCAGAAGTGATGATCCGCATCGAGCCCGTCCTTGCGACGATCGCCCCGACCTGGGTGCTCGTGTACGGCGACGTGAACTCGACGATGGCCGCCGCGCTCGTGGCCGTCAAGCTCCGTCTGCGGACCGCCCATGTCGAGGCAGGTCTCCGGTCGCGCGACCGGTCCATGCCCGAGGAGATCAACCGCATTGTTACCGATCAGGTGGCCGACCTCCTTCTCACTCCTTCATCGGACGGAGACGAGAACCTGATCGCCGAGGGCATTCCCCGCGACCGCATCCGTATGGTCGGGAATGTGATGATCGATACGCTCGTGAAGTTGCTTCCGGCAGCGCGCGAGCGTTGGCGCTCCCTGGCGGAACGCTGGAGCCTGAGTCGCTTCGCCCTCGTCACGCTGCATCGCCCGTCGAATGTCGATGATGAACGGAGGCTCTCGTCGTTGCTCGGTACTCTGGTCGCGATCAGCAGCGAGCTCCCCGTCGTGTTCCCCGTCCATCCGCGGACCCGCGAGTCGATCCGCCGCGCGGAAGTCGAGCTCCCCGATCGAGTGGTGGTGACGGAGCCTCTCGGCTATCTCGACTTTCTGGGTCTGCAGGAGCGGGCCACGGTGGTGATCACCGATTCCGGAGGTGTGCAAGAGGAGACGACGGTTCTCGGCGTTCCCTGTCTGACTCTGCGAAGCAACACCGAGCGTCCGGTCACGGTTACGATCGGCACGAACACACTCATTGGCGATGATCTCGATCGACTGCGAAGGTGTGTGACCGACGTGATCGAGGGACGCGGCAAGCGGGGCCTCGTTCCGCCGCAGTGGGACGGTCACGCCGCCGAGCGCGTCGCGGACGCCCTGGCCGGTACATGAGCGCCAGGGCCCTGCTCTTCCTCCGCACGCTGCGCCACCTCGGCGCGCGTCAGATCGTGGCCCGCGCATCACGCCTTGCCGAGCGACTGCTGTGGCGGGTGACGGGCGCGCAGGTGAGTCGGTTGCGTGCACCTGCGCTGCGCGCGCACGTTCCGCTTTGGGGCGACCTTTCCGACGATCGGGAAGCGGTGAGGCGGGCGAGAGAGGTCCTCGCGGGCCGCTTCACGTTCCTCGGCGAGACGCGTGTTTGCCGACACTGGGCCACCGGCGATGCATCGCATCTCTGGCGATTTCATCTGCACTACTTCGATTACGCGCGCGATCTCGCCGTCCTCGCGGCGCATGATGTTCGGGACCGTGCGTACGAGGGATTTCGGAACCTGGCCGGATCGTGGATCGACGCGCACCGCAGGCTCGGTGGCGATGCCTGGCATCCGTACACGGTGTCTCTTCGCATCGTGAACTGGTGTGAAGCGGCGGTCGTGTTTCGTGGGGAGCTCGAGCGCGACACTGCTTTTGCACGAACTTTCCACGACAGCCTCGCTACACAGACGGAGTTCCTGTCCCGACACATCGAGGACGACGTGCGCGGGAATCACATCATCGAGAACGCCCGCGCGCTCGTCCGGGCATCCTTCTTTTTCGAAGGCGACGAGCCGCAGCGCTGGCTTCGTCGCGGAATGGCCATTCTGCGGCGGGAGATTCCGGAGCAGGTGCTGAACGACGGCGGACACTTCGAGCGCGCGCCGGGATATCACCTGCGCGTCATGAAGGTACTGGACGACGTAGCCACGCTGCTTCGCTCGAACGGGGAAGGGGCGTCGGAGCTCGATGACGCAGTGCGGCGAATGGCGGATTTCCTCGCCGCGATCCTTCCCGCGAACGGTCGGCTGCCGCTGTTCAAGGACACCGTCCTCGCCCCCGCGCCGCTGCCGGGTGGCCACGCACAACCGTCGCGCTGGCTGGCGTCGAGCGGCTATACAGTCATTCGCGACGACGATCGAGGTGATCATCTGATCGCAGACTTCGGTCGCGTTTGTCCGGACTACCTGCCGGCACACGCGCACGCGGACATGTTCTCGTTCGAACTGACCATCGGCGGCAATCCGGTGGTCGTCGACTCCGGCGTGTTCGAATATGCCGAAGGAGGCTGGCGGAACTGGTTTCGCTCCACGCCTGCGCACAACACCGTGGCCATCGACGGCAGGGATCAGTCGGAGATGTGGAGCAGCTTCCGCGTCGGACGCCGCGCCCGCGTGAAGGACGTCGTCTGGCGATCGAGTCCGGAGCTCACGAGCATCGAGGGAAGGCATCACGGCTACGCCCCCGTGATTCACCGGCGGGTCATCGCCGTCCTGCCCGAGCCGCGACTGTGGATCGTCATTGACCGGCTGTCGGGAGCTGCCGGACGGGTGGCGACCAGCTATCTTCATCTCCATCCCGATCGTCCGCATCTCGCGGTGGTGCCTCTGGGAGAAGTGAGCGTCTCGCACGGAGAGGGTTGGTATTCGGAACGCTTTGGGGAGAAGCGAGCGAATCGCGTAATCCTGTTCTGTGCCACCACGCCCGCCTGGATCGGCTACGCCATCGCCGCCGATGAGGCGCCCGTCGCAGAGATGGCTCCCCGGGGGGAAGGTGTTTGCATACAGATACGGACATCCTCGTGGACGGGCACGATCGCCGTCGACGAGCGGGGAGCTCGCATCGGATGAACATAGCCGTGTACTCGCATTACTTCGTCCCCGAGATCGGCGCGCCTTCTGCGCGGATCGACGACCTCGCCCGCGAATGGTTGCGCCAGGGGCATCGTGTCCAGGTAGCGACTTGTTTTCCCAATCATCCGACGGGCAGGTTGTATCCCGGCTATCGCTCGCGGTTTTACGAGCGAGAGGCCCTTCACGGCATCGACGTGCATCGCCACTGGACCTACGTCACGCCGAACAAGGGAATTCTGAAGAAGACGATCGGCCATGTGTCGCTGATGCCGACGGCGCTGCTCGCGGCGCGGCGGTTGGAAAGTCCCGACGTGATCATCGGCACATCGCCTACGTTCTTTGCTGCCATTGCCGCGGAGGAGGTGGCGCGATGGCGGCGCCGGCCGTTCGTGATGGAGGTCCGCGACCTCTGGCCGGCCGTCTTCGTGGAGCTTGGCGTCTTGAAGAACCGGATGGCCATTCGCATCCTGGAGCGACTGGAGCTCTGGCTTTATCGGCGTGCCACGCGCGTCGTCACGGTCACGGAGTCGTTTCGCGCGGATCTCCTCCGGCGCGGAGTTCCCGCGGAGAAGGTCGTTGCGATCCCGAATGGCGCGGACATCGAATTCTGGGACGGATCGCCGGACGATCACGGTCTACGCGATCGCCTCGGTCTGACTGGGCGTTTCGTCGTGCTCTACATCGGAGCACATGGCATCTCGCAGGCGCTGGCCAGCATTCTGTCCGCTGCGGCCATGATCCGCGAGGACCGGGTGCGCTTCGTGTTCGTCGGCGAAGGAGCGGAGAAGGAGCGCCTCGTGGCCGTGGCCAAAGAGCAGAATCTCGAGAACGTGCTGTTCCTCGATCCGGTCGGCAAGGATCAGGTGAAGGATTTCTACGCGATGGCGGACGCTTGTCTGGTGCCGCTTCGCGACATCCCATTGTTCGAGACTTTCATCCCGTCGAAGATGTTCGAGATCATGGCCATGGCTTGTCCGATCATCGCCAGCGTGCGCGGCGAGTCGGCATCGATCCTGGAGCGCTCCGGCGGAGCGATCGTCGTGCCGCCCGAGGATCCGCCGGCCCTTGCCGCGGCCATCCGCCGTCTGGCCAACGATCCCACGGCCGGTCGGAACATGGGGGCAGCGGCTCGCCGGTTCGTCATCGACAACTACTCTCGGCGTGCGCTTGCAGCCGCATACGTTCGCGTCCTCGACGATGCCATGGCAGCGTTCGGAGCGGTCCATTGAACGTCCTGCTGACCGGAGCGACTGGATTCACCGGATCGCACGTCTTGGCAATGCTTCTGGACCGCGGCATTCGACCGCGGTGTCTCGTGCGCCCGACGAGCGATCGCGCCGCTTTGGGTGGCGTGGAAACCATGGAGGGCGACATCGGAGATGCCCGGTCGCTGGAGCGTGCGTTCCGCGGTATCGATATGCTCGTCAACACCGCCTCGATCGGCTTCGGACACGCGCCGGCGCTCGTTGCTGCGGCGGAGCGCTCCGGCGTTCGCCGGGCGATCTTCATCAGCACGACCGCCGTTTTCACCAACCTCAACGCTGCCTCCAAGACCGTCCGTCTCGCAGCCGAGGCGGCGATCGAAGCCAGTGCGCTCGCCTACACGATTCTCCGGCCGACCATGATCTATGGCACGGAGCGCGATCGGAACATGGTCCGCCTGATTCGGCACCTCCGCCGATGGCGCGTCCTTCCGATTGCCGGAGACGGACGACACCTGATGCAACCTGTGTACGTCGCGGACGTCGCCGCCGCGACCGTGCAGTCACTGCACGCTGCGAACGCGGTGCGGCGCGCGTATGCCATCTCGGGCGCCACGGCGATCTCGTTCAACGATCTCGTCGACACCATCGCCGAAGAGATGAACCGTCGGGTTTTGAAGATCCATCTGCCCCTGGGGCCGCCCGTGGCCGCGCTTCGTGCATTCGAGCGTTTCGGTCTGCGCCTTCCCATTCGCGCCGAGCAGTTGCTCCGTCTCAACGAAGACAAGGCTTTCGACTACGCCGACGCCTCGCGGGACTTCGACTACGCGCCGCTGTCGTTTCGGGAGGGCGTCCGGCGCGAACTCGACGCGCTCGGGTTGTTGGCGAAGTGAACGCGCTCCGCGCGCGCGACGAGAGTCCATAGCGTGAGCGCGGCGAAGGGGATCAGGGCCATCGCGACCGTGTTTTCCGTCACCGCGGCGACCGCACCGAGGGCGGCCAGCAACGCGTAGATCGCGGTGATCGATGCGTGCGAGCGGCCAGCGATGTTCAGCCGCTGATAGAGGTGCGACCGGTGCGCGGCGAATATGTTCTCCCTCCGCCCCAGGCGCCGCAGGATCGTCAGCGTGCCGTCGAACAGAAATGGCCAGAGGATGAGCATCGCGGGAATGAACAGCGTTTCCCGCGATGGAGAGAGCAGCGGAAGCGCGGCCAGGAGAAATCCGAGGAACGCGCTGCCGGCGTCGCCCATGAAGATCCGCGCGGGCGGCCAGTTGTGGATCAGGAATCCCGCCGCCGCCGCTGCGATGAGCCCTCCGATGATCGGGATCGGTGGCATGCTCTTCATCGTTCCCACGAACATCCAGGCAACGCCCGCGATGACCGCCTGCGAACCGGCGATGCCGTCGATGCCGTCCATGAAGTTGTAGATGTTCGTCACGCCCACGATCCAGAGGCAGGTGAGGGGAAGGCCGAGAACTCCCAGGGGTAGCACGGGCCCGCCGGGCAGAGCGATTTCGCTCCAGTAGCCGACGCTCACCGCGACCGTCGTCGCCGCCAGTATATGAATAGGAAAGCGAGCCGTCGCGCTGAGAGGCCGGATGTCGTCGACGTAACTGATCGCGGCCACGAGCAGCGCCGAGCCCAGAAGTGCAGCGACGTCGCTGGAGGGAGCGATCCTGCCGGTCATCGCGAACGCAACGCAGAATCCGAGAACGGTGAGAACGATCCCCACCCCCCCCCCGTACGGAGTCGGCCGCGTGTGCGAGCTGCGATCGTTCGGCTGATCGTAATGGCGCCAATGCTCGCTCCATCGCCGCATCAGTCCCACGAGCAGGAAAGACGTCGCTACAGCAGCCGCGGCGCCTAATGCGTCGGCCATCGCCGTCGAGTGCATCAGTGCGTTCGTGCGGCCTCACGCAGCCGGATCGTCGCTGCGTCTGCTCGCATGACGTGCGGGTCGCGCGGCTTGGCCGCCACCGCTCTCCGCTCGGGGTTGTACTCGGGAATGAGAGCCAACAGCGCGGTGACGGTCCGTTCCGAATCGCGGATCGCTCGTGCGGATCGCAGCCATGCCGCGACGGCGTGATGATCGGGCTGCGGAGCCTCGGTGATGACGATCTGCGGATGGACGGTCGGGCGGATCGATTCACCCGCAAGCCGGATCTCTTCGAAGAGCTTTTCACCGGGACGAAGACCGGTGAAGACGATTGGCATTTCTTCCTCGGTATGATTCGACAGGCGGATGAGGTCGCGCGCGAGCTCGACGATCTTCACCGGCTCACCCATATCGAGCATGAAGATCGTGCCCCGCTCCCCGAGGGTGGCCGCTTGCAGCACCAGGGAAACCGCCTCGTTGATGCGAACGAAATAGCGCGTGACCTCGGGGTGCGTGACCGTCACCGGCCCACCGGCGGCGATCTGTTCCATGAACAGAGGGATCACGCTGCCGGAGGAGCCGGCCACATTCCCGAAGCGCACGACCGTGACGTTCAGATGGCTCTGGCGCGCCAGGTCGAGCAGGGCGATCTCCGCGGCGCGCTTGGTTGCGCCCATCACGCTGGTCGGATTGATGGCCTTGTCCGTCGAGATCAGGACGAAGCGCTCCACTCCGTGGGCGACGCAGCGCTCGGCCAGCGCGTGTGCGGCGATGCAGTTGTTGCCGAGGTATTCGGCGGGATTCTCTTCGCCGAGCGGCACGTGCTTGTGCGCCGCGGCGTGGAGTACGATCTCCGGCCGCTCCTGTGCGAGCAGCGCCTCCATGGCGTCGGTGTCGGCGACGTCGCTCAGACTCGAGGTGATGCGCGCGGATAGCCACGCGGCCTCGCGGCCGAGGCGCTTCCGGATCTCGTACAGCGCGTATTCCGACCGCTCGACCAAGACCAGGCTGCGCGGCTCGAGCTGCGCGACCTGAACGGCGAGCTCGGAGCCGATGCTTCCGCCGGCTCCCGTGACCAGCACGCGTTTTCCGCGAAACAGCTTCCGGACCGGATCGCCGGGAAGATCGATCCTCTCGCGTCGCAGCAGGTCTTCGACGTTGACGGGTCGGAGCTGGCTGACCTGCACTTTCCCGCTCACGAGATGATCGATGCCGGGAATGGTCTTGAACGGCAGGCCGGCCGCGGAAAGGTGATGGATGATCTCGCGGATGCGCTTGCCCGACGCGCTGGGGATGGCGATGAGGACCTCGTCGGCCGCAAGATCGTCCGCGAGTTTTGCGACTTTGGGAATCGGTCCGTAGACCGTGACGCCGCGGATGTCGGAGCCCCACTTGCGCCGTTGGTCGTCGATGAACCCAACCACTTTCATGCCCAGTTGCGGCCGGTGCTCGATCTCGCGCGCGAGCGTCTCACCCGCATCTCCCGCGCCGACGATGAGCACGCGACGGCGCACGCCTTGCGTCGGGAGCGCGGGCCGGAACCGATCGCGCCCCAAGCGGATGGCCACACGCGCGCCGAACAGGGTCAGGAGCGAGAAGGCCCAGTCGATCAGCAACACGCCGCGTGGCGTCTTACTGAAGCGTGCGTCGATGCCCAAGGTCTCGCCGATGTACCACACTCCGGTCAGTACGGACAGGGCGCCGGTCAGACCCACGAAGAGCTTGACGACGTCGGAGAGGCCGACATAACGCCACCAGCCGCGGTAAAAACCGAGGAAGGCGCCGAATGCGAGCTGCAGGAGGATGACCACCAGGAAACTCGCCTTGAAGGTCGGGAGGTATTCGGGAGGGATGTCGAACTCGAAACGCAACAGCCACGCGAAGGCGTAGCACGCGGAAAGGGCGCCCGCGTGAAAGAGAAACAGAATGGCGACGCGCGCAAGCGCAACACGACGGATGAAATCGTTGATGGACGTCACTCGCTCTTTCCAGATGATTCGAGTTTGAGGTTACAGAAGTAAAGATAACCTATCGACAGCGTTTGCGGAACATGAAAATGGCCACCTCCCTGCGAGGGACGAGCCCGCTAAGGCCGCAAGTAGCTCTGGAGCGCTGCCTTGCGATTGCCGACGGTGTGCTTGGTTGGCCGCGAGAAGAATAGAGAGACGGCTGGCGATGGAGTCACTCCAGAGCGCGCCGGCCGCCATTGCGCGAGCAGCAGCAGGGCCAGCGACTGAACCCCCACGTCCTTCGGAGTACGAAATCGGTCCAGCGCGCTCGGGGAAACGACCAGCGGTGTGACGATCACCGCCGCGGCGACGACGGCCCAGAGGACTGCGACGAATCGCGAAGAACGCTGGGACCTGGTGGGGTGCACTCGATTGCTGCGATTCTGTAGCGTAGCGACGCCTTGCCGCCCTCGATGGTCCATGCTCTAATAAGGACCGTTCAATGCCGGAGCACAACGGGTTGCAGGCGCGGCGTCTCCGCCGCCCGCGCCGTCGGCTGCTGCGATCATCCATGAAGAATCTACTCTTCCCGCCGATGGAGACCTGGGCCTGTGGCCGGCGTGATTGAGCATCGGCATGAGGAGGCCGTTTCGCGCGGTGTGCACGTGGAGCTTTTCTCACTTCTGCGCGACCGCCGCTTGTGGCGAGGTCCCGCGATCTGGGTCCTCCTGATTCTGGTCGCGATCAATCCCGCCGTGGTCAGCTGGCAGGCGGTCCGCGAGGCGCAGGTGGGCGTCGAGATGGCCGGACAGGGGCGTTTCGCCGACGACCCGGCCCATGCCAAACGACCCGTGCGCTACGACTGGTCCACGGGCGATCGCTACGAGACGTTCCTTCGCTACATTCCCGATTCGCGCCGGACGAACCTGGTCATCATCAGCGGGATGTCGCAGATGTACACCATCAACGACTATCGTCCGACCGATCAGACCATTTCCGAGTGGATGGATGATGCGCTCGCGCCGACGGGCACGCGCGTCTTCGGGCTGGCTGCGCCGAATCTCAGTCACGAAGAGGGTGTCTTTCATCTGCTGAGCACCCTCTCGCAGCCGCAAACCAAGCCGGACGTATTCATCTTCGCCGTCGCCTTCGAGAAATCACGCGAGGTGGATCTGCGCCGTCACTTCCTGGCCCACCTCCGCAGGCATCCCGACTTGACCAGAGCGTGGCGCTCCACGGCGGAGCGATACCGCACCCAATATCCCCTCGCGACAGCGAAGATGCTGGCCACGCTCGAAGCGCTGGAGCGCGATGCGGCCACCAAGGAGGACACGTTCGAGTCCCGTCTGCGCCGGCGTGTCTCCGATGTCGTACCCCTGGTGAAGGAGCGCCGGAGCTTGAACAGCGAGCTGCGTATCCACGTGTTCGGTTTGCGGAACTTCCTCCTGGGAATCAAGAACACCACCAAGCGACCCATCATCCGCGATCGGTACGACACGAACCGTGAATTCATCGGTGTCCTTGCTGATGTCGGCCGCGCTCACGGCGTGAAGGTGCTCTTGTTCATCGTGCCCTTCAATCCGCACGCGGAGAATCCATACGTGCCGGAGGAGTACGCGTCATTCAAGGGATGGCTTTCCGCGTTTGCGGCGGAGAATCAGATTCCGCTGGCGAATCTCGAGAGCGCCGTTCCGCCAGCGGACTGGGGGCTCTTTCTCGGTGGACCGGACTTCAAGCATTTCCGAGGGGAAGGGCATCGTAAGTCGGCCGCAGCGCTGCTCCAGGCCTTTGCGACGGAGCTTCGGCCTTGATCTTCACGAGCTATTCCTACGTCGCGTTTCTCTTCGCGGCGTTCCTGATCCATTGGACGCTTCCCCAGCGCGCGCGCAAGACGTTCCTCATCTTTGCCAGCTATGTTTTCTATGCGAGCTGGGATTGGCGTTTCGCCTTCCTGCTGGCCGGGGTATCCATCTTCAACTGGGCCTACGCGAAGTACGTACTACTCCCCGAACGCTCGCGTCCCGTGTGGCCGGGAATCCTGGTGAACCTCGCGCCCCTCGTCGTTTTCAAGTACACGGGCTTCCTGTATGAAAACGCCGCAAGCGTGGGACGGACGCTCGGAGCGGAATGGTCCGCGGACCTGCCGTTTCAGATTTTGCTGCCGCTGGGGATTTCCTTCTTCACATTCCAGGGCATCGCCTATCTCATCGACGTCGCTTCCGGTGAAGAGCCTTTCGGGTTCATCGATTTTCTGCTTTACAAGGCACTATGGCCCCAGCTGATCGCCGGTCCCATCGTGAGGCCGGGTGAGATCCGCGACGACATCACGCGGGCGCGTACCATTGACTACGACGATTGCGCCGAAGGCGCGCAACGGATCCTCTTCGGTTTCGCGAAGAAGGTCATTCTTGCCGACGGCCTGGCGCCGGTGGTCGATTCCGTTTTCGCGGCGCATACGCCGAACGCACTCGACGTTTGCGTGGCCGTGCTCGGGTTTGGACTGCAGATCTACTTCGACTTCAGCGCGTACTCGGACATTGCTATCGGTTCGGCACGGCTGTTCGGGTTCCGGTTCCCAGAGAACTTCGACTGGCCGTATGCGTCGCGCTCGCCGCAGGAGTTCTGGAACCGCTGGCACATGACACTCTCGCGCTGGATTCGCGACTACGTCTTCACGCCTCTGGCGTTCGCCACGCGTCGAAACCCGCGGTGGGCGAATCTCTGGTTGCTGTTCGCCATGGCGATGGTGGGACTGTGGCATGGCGCGCAGTGGACGTTCGTGGCCTGGGGCATCTGGCATGGACTGCTGCTGGTGGTGAATCAGACCGCGCTGAAGCGCTTCTTCGATCGAAGCGGAGAGTCCTGGCTGCGCGGAGGGATCGCAGTGGCGGTGACGTTTACGCTCATCACCGCCGGCTGGCTGTTGTTCCGCGCCGAGTCGCTGGCTCAGGTCGGTGATTTCGTGCGCGCCGCAGCCACGTTTCGGGGAGGCGTGCGGCCGTCGACGCTACGTGTGAATGGAATCCTGCTCGTGTTCCTCTCGTTCGCCGGGCTGGTGATCATGCAGACCGTCCGTATGCGTGCCGCGGCGGTAGCCGCCCGTCCGGGAGTCGCCCAATCCCTTCTGCGCGCGCTTCGTCCCGTCGCATACGCGGCCCTCGTCGTGGCCGTCATCGTCCTGGACCAGGAGGCGAACCAATTCGTCTACTTCCAGTTCTGAATGACCGCCAGCTGCTCGCGGAACGCTGGCTGCGCCTTGCCGAAGTGGACCCGGATGCCGTGGCCGTGGTGCACTGGGTAGCAGGGGAGGAGCCCTTCCGCTGGCGTCGCGCGGCGCTGATCGACGCGGCGATGCGTTATGCCGTTCAACTTCTGGATCGGGGGGTGAAACGCGGCGACGTCTGCGCGCTGATCCTGCGACATCATCGCGAGGTCTATCCCCTCTATGTGGCGGTGTCGTGGATCGGTGCATTGCCGGCTGTATTGGCGTACCCGAATCCGCGTTTGCATCCGGCGAAGTTCCGCGAAGGTCTGGTCGGGATGAGCCGGCGCTCGGGTCTGGACTGGCTGCTCACCGAGCGCGCGCTGGAGTCGAACGCTCGCCCTCTGGTCGATGGCGGAGAGAGTACGATCCGCGATCTGCTGTTCCCGCTCGAATGGCAGCTCTCGGCCGTGGAACCGATCGCTCCGGCGGCGGCGAGGCCCGAAGACCCCTGCCTTCTGCAACACTCGTCGGGAACGACCGGGCTGCAGAAGCCGGTGGCTCTGTCGCATGCGGCAGTGCTCCAGCACGTGCGGCGCTACGGCCAGGCCATCGCGCTGACTCCCGGCGATCGGGTGGCGAGCTGGCTGCCGCTCTACCATGACATGGGCCTCATCGCGGCGCTGCACCTTCCATTCGCCTCGGGAATTCCCACCATCCAGCTCGATCCGTTCGAATGGATCGTCGCGCCGATCCTCCTCCTCGATGCCATTCATCGCGAGGGCGCTACTCTCTGCTGGCTGCCGAACTTCGCATACAACCTTCTCGCCGATCGCTGCCCCGACGAGGAGATGGAAGGGATCCGTCTGGACGGGATGCGTCTCTTCATCAACTGTAGCGAGCCCGTTCGCGCGGAAAGCCACGATCGTTTTCTGGCGCGTTTCAGTCCCCATGGCGTCCGCGCGCAAGCACTGGCGGCGTGCTACGCCATGGCGGAAACCACATTTGCCGCAACGCAGACGCGGGCCGGAACCGAGCCGCGAGTCCTGAAGGCGTCGCGCGAGGAGCTGGCGCACGGACGTTTTCGCGAGGCCCGCCCCGGAGAGGCCGAGCGTCGTTGCGTTTCCTCCGGAGCTCCGATCAGCGGATGCGCGGTCGAAGTCGTCGACGAGCAGCAGCGTCCAGTGGGCGAGGATGTCATCGGCGAGCTGCGCATCCGTTCGGTCTCGATGTTCGAGGGGTACCGCAATTACCCCGAGAAGACGGGGCAGGTTCTCCGGGACGGCTGGTACTACAGCGGCGACTATGGCTTCGTCCACGACGGCGAGTACTTCGTCATCGGACGGAAAAAGGACGTGGTCATCGTGGCCGGCAAGAACATCTACCCGGAAGATGTCGAGGATGCGGTCAGTCGTGTGGAGGGGGTTCTTCCGGGACGGGTGGTGGCTTTCGGCGTCGACGATGAGACGATGGGAACGGAATCGATCGCCGTGGCGGCAGAGACGGAGGTGCAGGACGACGCCGTTTTGCGCCGGCTGCGGCGCGACGTGATCGAGGCGGCCATGCAGCTTGACATGACCATATCGCGTGTGTATTTTGTGCCGCCCCGCTGGCTCATTAAGAGCTCCTCCGGGAAGCCGAGCCGGAGCGCGAATCGGGCGAGAGCGCTGGCTGAGTTGAGGGCATCGGACGGGGTTCCAAACGGATGATCAGCCAGAGACTCAAGAGCGTCATTCTCGGGGTTCTTCATCTCGACGACTTCGATTTCGAAGAGAGTACGACTGCCGCGGAAGTGGCGGGATGGGACTCGCTGTCGCACGTGAGCATCCTTGCTGCGGTGGAAGGGGAGTACGAAGTTCGTTTTCGCAGCATGGAAGTGATCCGTCTGCGAACGGTGGGCGAGTTGCAGGCGCTGGTCGATCGGAAAACGGCGACCGCGTAAGCCGCCTCCGTTCGCGCCAAATCCCTGGGAGGCTTATCACTGTGAGTGTGATTCTGGGCATCAACGCGTTTCATGCCAGCGCCTCGGCGGCCATCGTCGTCGACGGCAAGCCGGTCGCCGCAGTCGCCGAGGAGCGATTGAATCGCGTCAAGTACTACGCTGGATTTCCGAAACTGGCCATCCAATCCTGTCTCGAGCAGGCGGGGGTGACCTTCAAGGATATCGACGCCGTCGCCATCGGCCGTGATCCTTCGGCGAACCGCGCGAAGAAAGTCGAGTACACGCTCCTGCATCCGACCAGGATCGTGAACCTGATGAAGCAGCGCACCTCGCGCAGTCAGCTCGATGACCTCCGCTCCCTGATGATCGAGCACTGCGGTGCGAACGCCGGCGATCTCCGCTTCGAGGAGCATCAGGTCGAGCATCACCTGGCCCACATCGCCAGTGCCTACTTCATCTCGCCATGGGATTCGGCAGCCGGTTTCTCCGTCGACGGCTCGGGCGATTTCGTCACCGTGATGATGGCCCGGTGCACGGGCAGCGACATCGACATCAAGAAGAAGATCTACGTGCCTCATTCGCTCGGCAATGTCTACATGATGGTGTGCGAGTTCATCGGCTACGGAAAGTACGGCGATGAAGGCAAGGTCATGGGTCTGGCGCCCCTGGGCGAGAACACCTACAAAGAAGACTTCAACGACTTGATCGAGCTCACCGAAGACGGCATGAAGGTGAATCCAAGGTACTTCATGCCTTTCGGATCCAATCCGGGCATGACCATCAGCGACGAAGGGGAGATGGTCATCCATCGCCACTATTCGGACTACATGGTGGAGCGGTTCGGGCAGCCGCGCCGCAAGGACCACGAGCTCACCAAGCGCGATATGGATCTTGCCTTCGGCGTGCAGTACATCTTCGAGAAGACGTACATGCACCTGTTGAACATCCTTCACGGCCTCGCCCCGTCCGAGCGCGTGGCCATGGCCGGAGGGTGCGCGCTGAACAGCGTGGCCAACGGAAAGCTGTTCCACGAGACTCCATTTCGCGAGACGGTCATCCAACCGGCTGCAGGCGATGATGGTCTATCTCTCGGAGCGGCGCTGTATGTCAGCAACAGTATTCGTAAAGAAGGCAAGCGCCATGTGATGACCAACGCCTACCTCGGCGCAGCGTTCTCGGACGACGAGATCGAAGCGGAGCTCGAGAAGAGCAATGTCGCCTACCAGCGCCTGGATCGCGAAACCCTGATCGAGCGCACTGCCGACGAGATCGTGAAGGGAAACGTCGTCGGTTGGTATCAGGGACGCACGGAATGGGGTCCCCGCGCTCTTGGGAACCGTTCCATCATCACCCATCCGGGCTTCCCTGGAATGAAAGACATCCTCAACTCGCGCATCAAGCGGCGCGAGTGGTTCCGTCCATTCGCTCCGGCCGTGCTCCTGGAGCGGCAGAGCGAGATTTTCGACTACGATCATCCGTCGCCGTTCATGCTTCACGTCTATAAGATTCGTCCCGAGTGGCGGGAGCGGATCTCTGCCGTGAATCATCAGGACAACACCGGCCGGCTGCAGAGCGTCGCCCGCGACGAAAACCCGATGTATTACGACCTGATCAAGGCCTTTGAGCGGCGCACCGGCATTCCAGTCGTCCTCAACACCAGCTTCAATGAGAACGAGCCCATCGTGAACACTCCTGCCGAGGCCATCGACTGCTTCGCGCGGACGCGCATGGATGTCCTGTCCATCGGCTCGTTTTTCTGCAAGAAGGAGGAGTAGATCAAAGGCATCAGCGCTGCTCCGGGGGTCGAGCTCCGCGAGGAAGCGGAGTTGGGGCGCTACACGGTCGAGTGGGCAGAACCCGGGCGGTTGCTGTTGTCGCGGCGCGGGGAGCTGTTCGAGGCCCAGTCGCTGCAGCCGCCCTTCCGCTGTCTCGGGGCGTTCCCGTCGCCAGGATGGAAGCGCGTCCTCGCCAAAGTGCGTCCAGTGCAGCGCGCGCTGCGTTTCATGTATTGGAACGTGTTGCCGCTCGGCGATGGGTCGCTCTTCTTGACCTTCGGCAAGAGCATCGGGGTACACCGGAATGGCCACATCTCCATCCTGGCGGGGCTTGAACGGCCTTGTCGCATCCTGCGATCGGCGGCCGCGCTCGGATTCGACGGGGCAGTCTGGTTCGGCGAGTATTCGCTCAATCCCGAGCGGAGAAGCATGCGCATCTATCGCTACGCAGCCGGTGATGATCGCGTCGAGGTGGCCCACATTTTCCCGCCCGGCTCGGTGCGCCACATTCACGGCGTCTTCGCAGATCCTTACGCGGGGCACCTCTGGTGCCTGACTGGCGATGTCGGCGCGGAGTGCCAGATCCTGCGCACCGCGGACGGCTTCCGCACGATCGACGTCGTCGGCAGCGGTGACGAGACGTGGCGCTCGGTCAGCGTGCTCTTTTCTCCTACCGCGGTCTACTACGCCATGGATGCGGAGTTCACTCGGAACTACATCTTCCGCATCGATCGGAAAACGGGCGACAGGACGCGACTTGCGACCATCGACGGGCCCGTGTACTACTCTACCGTCGCGGGCTCGAAATACTTCTTCGCCGTCACGGCTGAGCTTTGCCCAAGCCAGAAAGGTGGAGCAGCAGAGCTGTGGTCCGTTCGCGAGAATGGGATCTGCGCGCGCCTTGCCACATTGAAGAAGGACCGCTACAGCGTCCGCTACTTCATGCCGGGCACCATCGACTTTCCTCGAGGTCCCGGCCTTCCGGGACGCCTGCTATTTCGCGCCACGGCGCTTGCCGGAGATGGTCGGACGTTTTCGGTCGCGCTTTAGTTAGGTACCGCAGGCTCGGCCATCTCAGAGCGAGATGATTTCCCCGGAGAGGAGGCTGTTCGAGGCGGCCAGGGTCACGCGCGTCGAGTGCACGATCTCGTCGAAGGGGATGGGGGGCGGCCCGCCATCGATCAGATGCCCGACGATGACCTTCCACTCGGCGCGGTGTCCCTTGTCCTGGCGGAGCCGCGATGTCCTTCGAGTGGATGTCGAAGCATACTCGATGTGCAGTGAGCGGTAGTCGTCCATGCGCGCCGCAAGCCCGCCGCCGAAGGCCTCGACGAGCTCTTTCCCAAATGCGCGGGAGCCGTTCGCGACGTACGTCACGACACCGACGGTACCGTTCGTGAACTCGAGTGTGATCTGAAAATTGTCCGAGCGATAGCGTCCCTCATTCGGAAGCACTATCGTCCGAACACGGGCGACCCGTGCCCGCGCCAGATGGATGAGCAGATCGACGAAGTGACATCCTTCGCCGCGAAGCCGGCCTCCGCCCTGCGCCGGATCGTGCATCCAGTGATCCGCCGGGATGAAGCCGGCGTTGACGCGGCAGGTGAGCATCAGCGGTTCGCTGACGCTCTGAAGGGCCTCGCGCAGGTTGACGATGAATGGAGCGAAACGGCGGTTGAAGCCGACCATGACCATGGCCCGACTGTCCGCGTATGCCGCAACGATCTCGTCCAGCTCCTGGTCGGTCAGGCAGAGGGGTTTTTCGACGAACACATGCTTTCCGGCTCGAAGCGCGGCGATCGTCTGCCCCGCATGGAGGGCGTGGCGCGTGAGGATGGCCACGGTGTTCACGTTCGGATCGCCGAGGATCTGGTCGGCGGACGACGCGCAGTGCGCGAAGCCGAAACGCGCCGCTGACGCGCGCGCCGAGAGGCCGCGGGCGCTGCTGATCGTCACCAATCGCAGGCCCTTTGCCTTCTTCATGGCCGGAAGGAGGATGCTGTTCGCGAAGAGGCCGGCGCCCAGGACGCCGACTGAGACGGAGCGTTCGTCGTGGACGAGAGAACGTTCCGGCGCGGGTGGCATGTCGATCCTACGCGATCGGTCGGGCTCCGCTCCGTATTGCAGGACCACGCCCATGAACGGCTCGCCGCCGCGTCCGAGCACGACGTCATAGGCCTGGATGCCGTCCTCGATGTCGAATCGGTGCGTGATTAGCGGCAGGATCCGGATCGCGCCCGAAGCGACCATCTTCGCGAACGCCTGCATGTTCCGGTTTTCGGTCCAGCGGACATAGTCGAAGGGATAGTCGTGCCCTTTCGTTTCGTAGTCGTCGTCGTAACGTCCCGGACCGTACGATCGGGAGACACGGAAGTCGAGCTCTTTTTCGAAGTACGACTTGCGCGGCAGTCGTGTTCCTACCGTGCCCACGGAAATCACGGTGGCCCGGCTCCGGGCCAATTCTCCCGCGAGCTCGACAGGCTGATCCGAAGGAGTATCGGCCGTGATCAGTACCGCGTCCGCACCACGTCCTTCGGTCATCGCGGCCGTGCGAGCGGCGAGCTCCGTGAGATCGCCACCGGCCCAGGTGGCGCCGAGCGACATGGCCAGTTCGGCGCGCGAAGGCTGGAGGTCGGTGCCCACGACGAAGCATCCCGCTTCACGCAGTATCTGCACGGCCAACTGACCCAAGAGACCGAGACCGATGACCGCGACTACGTCCCCGATCTGCACGGCAGCGAGTCGGACGCCGTGGAGTGCGATCGCGCCGATCGTGCAGAACGCCCCTTCTTCGAAGGGAACGGCATCGGGGAGCTTCGTCGCAAGGTTCTTTGGAACGGCGATCAGTTGCGCGTGTACGGCCAGGCCGGCCCCCGCACAAGCCACCCGATCGCCGATCCGGAACGCGCCGGCATCGATTCCGACGTCGATGACCGTTCCGGCCGCGGAATACCCGAGCGCCGCCGGCTGCTCGAGTCGGTTGCGCACGGCATCGAAGGTATCGAGGATGCCGTCTCGGCGGGCCTTGTCGATCGTCTGCCGGACCAGGTCCGGCCGCGACCGCGCTTTCTGCAGCAGGTTCTTCTCGGCGAAACTGACCATGCTTCGCTCTGTACCGGCCGAGACCAGGCTCGCCTGGGTGCGAACGAGAATGCCCCCTTTTGGCGTTTTGGGCGCAGGAACGTCGACGACGGCGAGCTCCCCTGTGGATACGGACTGGATGATTTGTTTCATGCGTGCTGGCGCGCAATATACGCGAAAAAAAAACGCAGGCCGGCTCTCTCAACCAATCGATATCAGAACCCGAAGCTACTGCAGCGCCGTACTCGGAAACGGCGTTATCGCCGCCGTTCCAACGATCGTGTCCTGAAGGTCAACGGTGCTGTCGGACCGGTGACATGGAATCGGAATGCGAGCACTCCTGTAGTGTGGCACGTCCATCATCGCGGGCGCGGCGCGCCAGTCAGCCTATGGACAGGCCGGAACGAGCGCCCCCCCCGCCCAGGCCGGCAGGTACCATGCCACATTGCCGGACACGGTCACGTCACAAGAGCCGCTCGTGACGATGACCGGGGAGGGCTGCGCTGTGTCGTTCCGGGTGAACACGTTCCCTCGGATCGTGCCCTGCTTCCCGTTCAGCACCAAAATTCCTGTTGCCAGCCCCAGCCAATTGCGCAGCAGATTGTTCTCGACCACGAACCGCTGGAAGCCGGAGGGCACACTGCTCTGGAGCACGATGGGGGCGAGGTTGGCAGTCGCCGTACCCACCCTCTCGATCCGATTGCCGACAATCTCCAGGTCATTCGAATCCAGGGCGAAAACCCCGCCGTAATCGACTCCCGTGATGGTGTTGTCGATCACTCGGACATCGTGGTAACCGGTCAGGCGAATGCCGTGAGCATTCTTGCCGCGGATGTTCTCGATGTGGTTGCCGGCAATCGTATTGGCGACGACTGCTTCCGGACCGATTGGACCTCCGCTAGCCCGCATGCGAATCCCGATCGCCGCATTGGCGGAGATGTCGCGGATGGTGTTGTTCGAGATGATCAGGTCGCTCTCCATCGTACCGTCGACCACGGCGACGTCGATTCCGACGAAGCGAGCGGCCACGATCGTGTTGCCGATGACCTTCGTGTGGGTCTGGTTCATCGGCTCGCTCCCCATGAGAGAGGTGCCGAGGTTGACGCCGATCTGGCAGTTCTCCAGGTAGTTGCCGGTCATGGTCACGCCGACGGTGCCGCTATCCGGCAGTCCGGCCGAACCGACGTTCAGACAGGCATAACCGATGTTCCGGACCGTGTTGTTCGCGATCAGCACATCCAAGCCGCCAAAGCTCTCGATTCCCTCCTGGGGCGATTGCTGGTCCGTCGCTCCGCCATCCACCCAGTTGTCGACGATCTTCATGTGGCGGCCTTTGAGGTTCCAGATCATGTAGCTGTGATAGGACGGCGAGCCGAGCACCTCGACACGCTCCACGACACCGTTTTCTGACTCCTGCCCATCGTAGTCTCCACCGGGCTGAGTGCCCGGCAGAAACGCGATGCCGTTCGCGTTACGGGCGCACGTGGCGTGGTCCACGGTCAGGTCGGAGATCGTGACGTTCCTCGTTCCGACGGTTCCGATCGAGGCTCCGACGTACGAATTGTCGACCACCTTGCCGGAGATGTTCGTGGAGCCACGGATGATCGTCACGCCACGCCCGGCGCCGCGCAGATGCGTGTTGGTGCCAACGATCAGCGCGGTGCACGTGAAGTAGGTGCGTGGCTCGAGGTGCACGACGCCGCCGCCAGCAGCCGCCGTCGTGTCCAGCGTCGCCTGGAGCTCGATGTCGTCTGCCGTTGGGCAGGACAGAGGGCACGGCGCTTGCGCACGCACGGATGGGCCGACGATGAAAAGACATAGAACAGTGACCGCAATCCGTATCAAAGGTTGCCCTACTCTTCCTTCCCATCGGTCGTCGGAATGCCATTCGCGAGCGGATCGCGTGAGCGTCGACGTCTCGCGATGATAGCGCATGCCCGAGTCTGCTCCGATGCGAACCTGGGATGGCGGTGCACGACACATATCGACGCGAGAGCCGGCCTGCGAGCGACTCTCTGTTTGATGCCGACGGATATCCAAACCGACCGACTGCTGCGTCGTACTCGAGCTGACGGTGTTGTCGCCGCCGTTCCCGACGATCGTGTCATTGCCGGCTGCACATTGACTTTCGCCCTGAATGGGTCGGTCGCGGTGCGTGCGTTCCGATGAAGAGTCATCGGGTCAGACGTCGCCGGCGCTCCTCGACCTGGTCGGCGAGACGGGCCCTCATCTGATAGTCGAAACGATCCGCGAAAGCCACGTTGAACAGTGCTGCCTTCGCGGCATTGGCCAAGGCTTCTTCGGGCTCGCCGTTCTTGAACTGCAGGACGCTCATTGCGTAGTAGATCTCGGGCCGCTCCTCGAGCGAGAGCGCGGCGCGATAACTCGCGAGCGCGACGGTGTCGCGGCCGGCGATCTCCTGAAGTACCCCGCGCAGGAAGTGGACCTGCCAGTCGCCTGCGCATGCGGTAGCGCAGCGCTCGAGGCGCGCGATCGAGCGACGCGCGCCGGCTTGCCGGGCGAAGTCCGAGTGGATGGCGCTTGCCCTTTCGATCCACTCCTCCGCCGACCACTTCGCCCGGTTGCATAGGTAGCGCTGCAGCGGGTGACGAACGACCGCCACGGTGGCGACTGCGACGACCGCCACTGCGAGTACGATTCTAAGCAAACGCATCACGACTCCACGCGAAACAGAGGCCAGCCGCGAAGACCGCCGTCGACGACGCGGCTGTCATTTCCAGAGGGAATTGCCCGAGTGCAACTGCTGCGAACGCCGCGACGGCGGGGAAGGCGAAGGATTGGACGAACCGGGTGCGCTCGTCGTCAGTACGTGCCTGAAACGTTCGCCGCGCTACGCTCACGAGAAAGAGGACGAAAAGTACGTAGCCGGGGAGACCGGTCTCGGCCATGACCTGCGCATGATCGTTGTGGGCCTCTCCGAAGCTCTCGCGCACGTCTAGGATCCAGTGGGGATTGCGCTCCTCGACATGGAGCCGGTGGGGCATGTAGCGCGCTGCAAAGCCTCCTGGACCTACCCCGAGGACCGGCCTGTCGCGGAACATCTGCATCGCCGTGGCGGCTGCCGGAATGCGCCACGAAGTGAGTCTCGCGTACTCGCCACGCTCCGCCGCTACGATGAGTGACGCCACGCGCTCCCTCGTCGGGACATGCGTGGCGAGTGCAAGCATGCCGGTCACGATGATCGCGAGCGTCGCGATCCGGGCGCGGTTCGTCGACCGGAACATGGTCGCTGTCAGTCCTGCGGCTAGGCCGATGACGACGGTGATCGTCTGCACGTGAAAGATTGCGGACAGGAGCAGGAGGGCGATCGCTACGCCAACCAGGCGGTGGCGCCTCACGCCGGCCGCCAGAGTGATCGCGGCGATGGTCGGAATCAGTAGATAGGTGCCCGCCGTGTTCGGATTTCCGATGAGGCCGATGTTGCCCAAACGGCCACCCTGGACGGTGTTGAATGGCTGCCAGATCCCGAACGCCTGCAGGTGGATCATCGTTGCGTTGACGATCGCCGGGACGAAGAGCGCCGCCAGCGCGGGTCCGAGGCCGCGATTGCGCGCCATCCCAACGGTCACCACGAAAAGGATGGCGTGGCAGAAGATCGAAAACGGTGCCGAATGCGAAGCCGCCGGGACGACCGCAGTCATCGACACCACTGCCACCCACGAGACCGCGGCACTGGCGAACAGGATCGCCATCCGATGCCGCAGGACAGCCTGCGCGCACGCGTCGACCACCAGGGCCGAGCCCGCAACAATCCCGCCGATGGCGATCATCGATGCTTGGAAGAACGCAGTCTTGGGCAGGCGAAAGACGTCGCGTCCCGCGACATCGACGATCAGGGGTGTCGCGCCGACGGCAAGGAGCAGCGCGATCCAGATGACGCTCTCGAGGAGCGGTGCGAAGCGAAAGGGCCGTACGTCCACGCCGGCCATTCAGAAAGCGCGTGGAGTCGCGGCAATCCGCGAAACGGGTGCTCGCTCGCCGACGAGCGATAGGACGACGGCGGACGCGTTTAGTCCGTCGGGAAGGTACTCGGAAACGAGCTTGCGCATCGCAGTAATCGCCGCTGCCGCATCCAAGGAACGGCTCTCATTCGCGATCCACCGTCGGATTTTCCTCACTTCGGACAACGCGAGTTCAGACCGCTCCACGCGCTCCGGCGAAGACGAACCCGAGGAACGCGAACAGAATTGAATCTCGCGCAGGAATCGCGCGGGTGAGCGTCGAGCGGAGCGAGAGCATGTCGTTGTCAGGAGTCTATTCTTCAACTCGTCGGATTATACGGAGAGCGCGGCTAACTCACAATATATTTGGACTTACGCACGTGGTCGTGCTCGCTTCGTCCCGGAAAACGAAAGAGCCGGCCCGGGGGCCGGCTCTTGACGCATGAAATCCGGTGTCTACTGCTGTCCAACGCTGGAGGTGACGGTGTTGTCGCCGCCGTTGCCCACGATCGTGTTGTTGGAGTAGCCCGTCTGGAAGCCGCCGCCGGCGACGCCGTTCGCCGTGTTGCCGACGATCAGGTTTCCGCTGAGGTGGACCGTCGGGGTCTGACCGGCGAGACCCGCTGTCACGCCCGTGGCGTTATACGCGATCAGCGAGCCTTCGATGAACATCGTCGAGGACGTGAGCTGCACCTGCGCGCCGTTCAGAGTGTTGTGGGTCATCGTCGAGTTGTACACGGTCGCGCTGTTGTTGTTGCCCGTCACGTCCAGTCCGTTGGACGAATTACCGGAAATCTCCGAGTTCTCGACCACGAGCTTCACCGTCGCGGTGTTGGTGGGGATGACCTCGATCCCCTTGCCCGTGTTGTTGATGATCCGGCTGTTCTGGACGAAGACTTTCTGGACCAGCCCCGCGGTCGACGGCGCGATGTCCACCCCATCCTGGCCGACGTTCTGGATGTTGCAGTTCTGGATGTACACCTCTCCGGCCGACAGAATGCGGACGCCATTGAGGCCGGTGTTTCCACCGTGGATGGTGAGGTCGCGAAGGACGACGACAGCCGTCGAGCCGGCGTTGATGACCACGCCGTTTGTTCCCGTCGACAGAATGCTTCCGAGCGTGCCGGTCCCTTCGATGGTGATCGACTTGGTGATCGTCACCGCGCCGAAGCCGCCTGGATCGAGCGTGCTGATGATGCCGCCGGCCGCGGTCTTGCTGATCGCGCCCGCGTACGTCTTGCAGGGCGCCGTTCGGCTGCACGGGTTGACATCGTCGCCGACGCCCGATACCCAGGTGCGCGTCGCCTGTGCCTGTGCGACTGACGCCATGAGAACTGCCATGAGGATGAGAACGAAGAACACGGACCTGCGAATCATGAAATCCTCCGATCAAAATTAGGTTGTACAAGGTTCGTCGACCGTCGAGAGACCACCGGCAATGCCGGAGCCCACGCCTCTTTTCGGTCCACTGAGGTGGGAAGAGGCGCGCATTATACCTGTCTTTTCTTACGGCGCCAGCCGGCATTTTTGGCACGCCACGGAACTGCATACTCTCGCGCCGCGCGAGTAGAATGCGCGACCGATGCGAAAAGGAATCATTCTCGCGGGCGGCTCGGGAACGCGGCTCTATCCGATCACCTCCGTCATCTCCAAACAACTCCTCCCCGTCTACGACAAGCCGATGATCTACTACCCGCTGACGACGATCATGCTGGCGGGCGTTCGCGACTTCCTGGTCATCACCACCCCCCAGGATCAGATCCTCTTTCGAAACCTGCTGGGGGATGGCTCCCAGTGGGGGATCCGCATCTCCTATGCCGTCCAGGAGTCTCCTCGCGGCCTCGCCGACGCCTTCATCGTCGGCCGCGAGTTCGTCGGCGACGACACGAGCTGTCTCATCCTCGGCGACAACATCTTCTATGGGCATGGTCTAACCGAGACTCTCAAGCGCGCCGCGGCACGGAAGACAGGGGCCACGGTCTTCGCCTACCGCGTGCACGATCCCGAGCGGTACGGGGTCGTCGAGATCGGTGCCGAAGGCCGTGCCCTCTCGATCGAGGAGAAGCCGAAGGAGCCGAAGTCGAACTTCGCCGTGACCGGTCTTTATTTTTACGACCGCGAAGTCGCCGACATCGCCGCTGGCCTGCCACCCTCCAAACGGGGGGAGCTCGAGATCACCGACGTGAACCGCATCTACCTCGAGCGCGGGAGTCTTCATGTCGAGCAGCTCGGCCGCGGCTACGCGTGGTTCGACACCGGGACGCAGGAGTCGCTCCTCGGCGCGTCGAATTTCGTCGGCGCGGTCGAGCTGCGCCAGGGACTGAAGATCGCCTGTCCGGAAGAGGTGGCGTATTACATGGGAGCGATCGACGCCGCCCAGCTCCGTGAGCTGGCCAGGCCGCTGCGCAACAGCACCTACGGGCGCTATCTGATGTCGATCGCCGACGGAGACTGATGACCTACACCCGCCAACACCTCGCCGAAGCCAGCGACATCCTCGGCCGCTTCGACGTCGAGGCCATCGAGCGCACCGCCACGCTCCTCGCGGAGACACGCGCGCGCGGAGGACGCCTCTTCCTCCTCGGCGTCGGAGGCAGCGCCGCGAACTGCTCGCATGCCGTGAACGACTTCCGCAAGATCTGCGGATTCGAGGCTTATGCGCCGACCGATAACGTCTCCGAGCTCACCGCGCGGACGAACGACGAAGGATGGGCGTCTGTGTTCGTCGAGTGGCTGAAAGTCAGCCGCCTGAGCAAAGACGACTGTGTGTTCGTCTTCTCCGTCGGCGGCGGCAACGTCGAGAAGAACGTCAGTCCGAACCTCGTCTCCGCGCTGCAGTACGCGAAACAGATCGGCGCGACGATCCTCGGCGTCGTCGGCCGCGACGGCGGCTACACCGCCCGGGTCGCGGACGCCTGCGTGATCGTGCCGACGGTGAATCCATCGAACGTCACGCCGCACACGGAGGCCTTCCAGGCCGTGGTGTGGCACCTGCTCGTGTCGCATCCGGCGCTCAAAATCGCCCAGACCAAGTGGGAGTCGACGAAATAGTGCCCGGGGCGGTGTTCCTCGATCGCGACGGCGTCCTCAATCATCCCGTCGTGCGGGAAGGCCGGCCGTTTCCTCCAGGCGGCCTCGACGAGCTTCGCATCGTCGATGAAGCCGCGTCGGCCTTGCAGCGTCTCCGCGACGCGGGGTTCAAGCTCATCGTCGTCACGAATCAGCCCGATGTCGCGCGCGGAACGACCACGCGCGAGGCCGTCGACGCGATCAACGACAGGATCGGGGCCGCGATGCCGATCGACGAGTTCGTCGTCTGCGACGAGGACGGGGACGCGCCCTGCCGCAAGCCGAACCCGGGGATGCTCCTGGATGCCGCCCGGCGTCACGACCTCGATCTGCGCCGTTCGTTCATGGTCGGTGACCGCTGGCGCGACGTCGCCGCGGGGCAGCGTGCCGGTTGCGTCGCGCTCTTCATCGATCATCATTACAGCGAGCGCCAACCGGATCCGCCGTTCGTCCGCGTTCCGTCGATCGCCGCCGCCGCCGACTGGATTCTTCGCACGCGCAGGAGAAACGACACCATGACATCCGTAGCCGATCTGAAGGTGAAGATCTTCGCCGACGGTGCCGACAAAGCGGGCATGCTGGAGATGTACGCGAAGCCGTACATCCACGGCTTCACCACCAATCCCACCCTGATGCACAAGGCCGGACTAACGGACTACCGCGCCTTCGCGAAGGACATCCTCGCCGCGATCCCCGACCGTCCGATCTCGTTCGAGGTCTTCGCCGATGAGTTCGGAGAGATGGAGCGTCAGGCGCGCGAGATCGCGACGTGGGGAGAGCATGTCTATGTGAAGATCCCCGTGACGAACACGCGCCGTGAGCCGGCGTACGACCTCGTGCACCGCCTGTCCCGCGCGGGCGTGAAGCTCAACGTGACGGCGATCCTCACTCTCGAGCAGGTGAGGGACGTCGTGCAGGCCCTCGGCGGAGGCGCTCCTTCGTGCGTTTCCGTCTTCGCCGGACGCATCGCCGACACCGGCGTCGATCCTCTGCCGATCCTCTCCGCGGCGCTCGAGCTGCTGAAGCTCGCCCCCGGTGCTGAGCTGATCTGGGCCAGTCCGCGCGAACTGCTGAACATCTTCCAGGCGGATGCGATCGGATGCTCCATCATCACCGTGACCAACGACATCCTCAGGAAGCTCCCGCTCGTGGGCAAAGACCTGGGCGACTATTCGCTCGATACGGTGAAGATGTTTTTCGAGGATGGACGCAAAGCCGGCTTCACGTTGTGACGGGCCAAAGAGAAAAGGTGAAAGAGAAAAGGTAAAAGAGAAAGGGTGAAAGAGCCGCGCGCGCTGGCGCCGTTTCTCTTTTCTCTTTCACCATTTCCCCTTGGCCTTTTCCCCTCTCTCTTGACCCATGAGCCGACGCATCAAAGCCCTCGACCGCGACGACCTGGCCGCTTTCGTCGGCGACAACGTGGCCGCGCTCTCCGAGGAAGAGGTGCTGGCGGTTCTCGAGAACCGTTTCGTCACCCCCAGTTTGCTCTCGAAAATCGCCCAGACGCCGCGTCTGACGGGCTCCTACGCGGTGAGACTCAGGCTGGTCGCGCACCGGCAGACGCCGCAGGCGCACGCGGTCAAGCTCGTTCACTACCTGTACTGGTTCGATCTGCTACACCTGTCGATCGACGTGCAGGTCCCGGCGCCGGTCCGGCGTGCCATCGACGCGCAGCTGGTCCTCCGCGTCGACAAGCTCACCCTCGGTGAGCGCGTCTCCTCCGCGCGGGCATGCTCGCCGGCTCTGATCAAGGTCTTCCTCTACGACCCCGATCCGAAGGTCTTCGCCGCGCTGCTGATCAACAAACGTCTCCGCGAGGACGACCTTCTCGCGCTGGTCACGTCCGAGCGCGCCACGGAGGATCAGCTTCTGATGATCGCCTCCGATCCGAAGTGGTCGTACCGCTACCCGGTGCGGAAGGCGCTCGTCCTCAACCCCTCGACCCCGCGTGCTGCCGCGGCCTCGCAACTGCGGCATCTCACGAGGCTGGATCTCCGGCGCATCCACGACAACCCACGGACATCCACATACCTGCGCCGCTGCATCGAGCGGATGCCCTCGGGTGTCCTCCGCGCAACACAGTAGAATGAGGCTGATGTCTGACCAGGAGCCGCAAGCCCACGATGCGGTGTCGGAGCTCGCCTCGTTCGGCGAGGACCTCCGGCGGGAGCGCGAGATCCGCGGCATCTCCCTCAAGGAGATCGCCGACGCCACGAAGATCAGCAAGCGCTTTCTCGAGGCCCTGGAGCGGAACGACCACAAGACACTGCCGGCGCCGGTCTTCACCCGCGGGTTCGTCCGGGAGTACGCGCGCTACGTCGGCCTCAACGCCGAGGAGATGGTCAACCGCTACAACTTCGCGGCGGCGAACGACGACCGAATCGAAAAGCCCCCCCCACTCGCGAAATACGCGCAGACGCCGCCCCGCGACATCACTCCCAAGCCGCCTGCGAAGCGCGGCATCCCGCCCGCATTCGCCCGCATCGACCGGAACGCCGTTTTCCTGTTCGTCATCGTCGCCGCCCTCGCCGGCGTCGCGTACTGGGCGGTCGAGCGCGCGCGGAACGAACGCGAGCGCGCCGACGCCGTGACGGCGACGAACGTCCCGCTCACGACCCGAGCGGCCCCGCCCCTTCCGACTGCCCCCGTCCCCGCTCCGGCCGCGCCCGACGATTCGACCCTGCGCCTGGAGATCAATGCGACCGCGAATTCGTGGGTGTGGCTCGAGGTGGACGGGAAGACCGCTCTCAACGCGGAGCTGAACGCGGGTGACCGGCAATCGTTTCAGGCGACCGAGCGGTTCCGCTTCCGCACGATCGGGAACGCGGCCGGTCTGACGCTCACGATCAACGGCGCACGCGTGCCCGCTCTTGGCGAAGTCGGCGAAGTCGTGAGGGATCGCGTCTTCGACCGCGAGTCCCTCGAGAAGCTCCGCGCCGCGCCGCAGGACCCCTCATGAGCGCCACCAGCCCCGGACATGAACTGACTGCCTCATCGGTCATCGCGCTGATCGAGTCGGGCGCCTATACGCGCGACGTGCTCACCACGATCGCTCGCGGCTTCCTTCCGCTCGCGCAGGACGACCTCATCGGCGTCCTCGCGTATCTGGCCGGCGCCGGAGATTCGGAGATCGGCGCGCTCGCGCTCGCGTCCCTGCAGGACGTGTCTGCCCGGGCGATGGCGGAGTTTGCCGCCAACGAGAACCTCCCGGCCGAGCATCTCGTGCGCCTGCTCCGCGTGAGCGGAGACCCCCTCGTGCTGGAAACACTCATCCGGAACCGAGCTGTCCCCGACGAGCACGTTGCCGAGCTGGCACGTCATGCCGAGCCGCGCGTGCAGGAAGTGATCGTCATCAATCACGCCCGCATCCTGCGGGCTCCGCACATTCTCGACGCGCTGCTCGCGAACCCGGCCATCAGCAATGACGTCCGCCGCCGCGGGCACGAGGCGCGCGAGGAGTTTTTCGTCAAACAGAAGGCCCGCGACGACGCCGCGGCAGAGGCGGAGGAGGAGCCGGAGATCGTCGATGTTCCGCTCGATCCGATCGCCGATCTGCTCGAGCGCGCCGAGCAGCAGCCGGATGAAGTCGCGCCGCTCGCTCTTTTGGAGTCGGAGAAGAAGGACGAGCGCACGTCGGCGCTCTGGACGCGTCTCGGCTCGATGAGCGTGGCCGAAAAGGTGCGTCTCGCCTTTCGGGGCGACCGGACGATCCGCATGCTCCTCGTGCGGGAGCGGAACAAGCTCATTTGCTCGGCCGTGATGCGCAATCCGCGGATGGGCGAGCAGGAGGTGGAAGCGATCGCCGGAATGCGCAACGTCGACGACGAGGTTCTGCGCATCCTCGGCTCACGCCGGCAGTGGATGGGCAAATACAACATCCTGGTTGCCCTGGTCCGCAATCCGAAGGCGCCGGTAGGGGTTGTCCTGCCGTTCATCAATCGTTTAACCTTACGAGATTTGAAGGGGTTGAAGGACGACAAGGGCGTCCCGCAGGTCGTTCGCGAAATGGCGAGAAAACTCTATCTCTCGCGCGGTGCCAAAACCGGATGAAGCTCAACTACTACGAGGTTCTCGGCGTGGAGCGGTCCGCGACCGACGAGCGGATTCGCGAACGCTTTCGACAGCTCGCCCGTGAGAACCATCCCGACCGGTATCGCGGACCCGACAAAGCCGAGGTGGAGCGCAAGTTCCAGACCCTCACCGAGGCGCTCAACGTCCTGACCAACCTCGACAAGCGACGCCAGCACGACTCCGAGCTCGCGGCGGGTCTCGACAAAGCCACCATCGACTTCACCCAGATCGCCAAGGCCTATCTCCAGAAGGGGGTGAAGGCCTACAAGGAAGGCAACTGGTCCGCCGCCTACGAGAACTTCGACCTTGCCGTCAAACACAATTCGCAAGACGCAAAGGCATTTCATTACCTCGCCCTGGCCGCGGCGCGCATCCCGACATACACGCGTCAGGCGGTGCAGGCCATCGAGGGCGCGCTGCAGCGCGAGCCGATGAACGCCGTCTACCTCAAAGACGCCGGCCTGCTGTGCAAACGCGCCGGACTGGTCGCCAAGGCCGAGCGCTATCTCGAGGAATCACTCAAGTGGGACGCCTCCAACGTCGAGGTGCAGTCGGCCCTGGCCGAGCTGCGCGAGACGAGGGAGGGGGGAAAGGGCGGCTTCTCGATTTTCGGGAAGCGCTGACAGGGTCATGGATGTGAAGGCATTCGGTCTGACACACGTCGGCCGCCAGCGGCAACACAACGAGGACTCGTTTCTCGTCGAGGACGGCGCGCGTCTCTTCCTCGTGGCCGACGGCATGGGCGGCCACGCCGCGGGCGAGATTGCCTCACGCATCGCCGTCGACTCGATCTCCGAGTTCATCCTCCACACGAAAGAGGACGACGGCACCTGGCCTCACGCCTACGACGAGCACTTCCGCCGCTCGACGAACCGCCTCATGGCGGCGCTGCGCATGGCCAATACCCGCGTGCTCGAGGCGATGCGCAAGGACGCCCGTCTTCGCGGCATGGGGACCACGGTCGTGGCCTGTCTCGCGGACGAGGGGACGGTCTCGGTCGCCCACGTGGGCGACTCGCGGGCGTACCTGATCCGCGACGGCGAGATCTCCCGCGTCACGAACGATCACTCGTGGGTCTTCGAGCAGGTCCAGGCGGGCATGCTCACCGAGGCCGAGGCGGAGAAGCATCCCCTGCGCAACGTCATCACCCGCGCCCTCGGCGGCGCCCTGCAGGTCACCCCCGACGCCTCGGAGATCGAGGCGAAGACCGGCGACGTCGTGCTGCTCTGCTCCGACGGTCTCACCGGCATGGTCCCTGAAAGTGAGATCCTCCGCATCGTGACGTCGAGCAACGGCGACCTCGAGGGGGCCTGCCAGCAGCTCATCGACGCCGCGAACGAGCGCGGCGGTCTCGACAACGTCACAGCCGTCCTGGTGAGAGCGACCTGAATGCACATCCGAATCGACTACTGCGGGGTTTGAAACTACCTCCCCCGGGCCGCCAGTTTGGCGGCCGAGATCAAACGATCCCTCGGCATCGAGAGTGAGCTCGTCCGTGGTGCCGGCGGGATCTTCGTCGTCACCGCGGACAACCGGAAGCTCTTCTCCAAGAACGAAGAGGGCCGCTTTCCGACCGAGAGCGAGATCGTGGAGAAGCTGCGCGCTCTCTCCTCTTGAGAGCTTCTTCGAGTCTCCGCACGTGTTCCGTTCTGCCACGGATTCTCGAAGTCTCAAAGTCTCAAAGTCTCAGAGTCTCAAAGACCCTCCCGCCCCGCCGTGCGCGGGTGGGGGCCCTCTTTGAGACTTTGAGACTTTGAGACCTTGAGACTTCCGACGCCCGGACACTTGAACCCTCGCCGCCGCGCGACTATAAACGTGGGGATGTCCGACCTCCTCGAGCGCCTCGCGCAGCAGATCCAGGTCAACGCCAACGCGAAGCAGGTCTACGGTGAGCCCGTGGAGCGCGACGGCACGACGGTCATCCCCGTCGCCAAAGTGCAGTGGGGCTTCGGCGGCGGCGGCATCGGCCACGGCGCCGCGGAGCGGGGCGGCGGAGGCGGCGGTGCGCGCGCATTTCCCACCGGCTTCATCGAGCTGCGCAATGGCAAGGCGGAGTTTCGTCCCATCCAGGACCCGATACCACCGGCGCTTCTCGCGGCGGCGGGCCTCGTCACCGGGATCCTCCTCGCCAGACTCCTGCGACGGTAGTCGCCGAGTCGTCGAGTCGTCGAGTCGTCAAGTCGTCGAGTTGTCGAGGAGTCTGCGCGGCAGAAAGAGGTGTCATCCTGAGCTGCGGAGACAGCGAAGGACCTTCCAGCACGCAACGGAGAGGGTCCATAGCCGTCTACGCGAATCAGGATGACACCCTCGTGGAAGCATCAGCTACGCGGGCTCTCATGGCCGGCCGGCGTGCTCCCCCGGCTGAAGCCAAGGCTCTGCCCGGCCTGATTGTCCTGCGCGCCTCGCGCGTGTTGCACCAATTGCCATTGCGGCAGTGTCTGGGGCGTGCCGCAAGCGCCCGCGTAGCGGGCAGCAGAGAGTAGCCCCCGGCTTCAGCCGCAATGGCGTTAACTTTAGGCTCGGGACCTGCGCCGGAGGCGCTAAAGAGGGTAGCCGGTGGCGAGCGCGAATGCGCCGCCACCGGAGACGTGGGCGTCCGCGAATAATCCGCCCCGGAGG
>CAZLGP010000164.1:0-6443 GCA_964558905.1 uncultured Thermoanaerobaculia bacterium
GATCGAGCGGCGGCGAGAGCAAAACCTCCAGAAGCGCGACCGGCGGCTGGAGGATGGGACGCGGCCACACGAGGGACTCCCCCTCGCGCACCCGCACTTCGGGCACGTTGACCGGAGAGAAGCCCTCCGCTTCAGAGACGAGGCGGTACAGGCCGGGCTGGAGCCCCGCGAACTGAAAGAAGCCCTTCGCGTTCGCGGTCGCGACCTGCCCCCGCGCGGCCAGTCCGGCGGTCTCGCCGAAATGCGCATGGACCTGCATTGGGTACAACGTCAGCTTCGCGTTCGGTACAGCGAGGCGCGCGCTGTCCTGCAACCATCCCGAAAGAGTCGCTCCGGCGAGCAGCGGTTGTGGGGGAAGCTTCTTTGCGGGACCTTGCGCCGCGGCGATTCCGAAGTAGTGAACGGCGCCGAAGCCCGGCAGCTCGAGGCGAAGATCGAGCGGCACATCCGCGGGCAGGCCGCATTGCCATTGCGGATAGTCCAGCTCACATCGGGTGGCCAGTCCGCTGACGCCGAGCGACTCGCCCGCGCCGCCGCGTTGCTGAGGGAAGATCAGGCCGCGCAACTCGCCGTCCGGTCTTGTCTTCAGATCGCTCTCGAAAGCACCGGAGACCATTGCCGCACGATGGAGTGCAAGGGTCAACGCGCCGCCCCCACCTGGGACGAGTGCTTTCTCGCTCCAGCAGCCGTCCGCGTCGATTGCGATCTCCCAGACCGGCCCTCCGGCCAGTTGGACGCGGTACGCACGATCACCCTCGCGGAGCGGGAGTTTCACCAACGCCTGACCGTCACTGCTGCGCGCGGTCACCCATCCCTTCTTCGTGCAGCCGGCTGCAGTGGGGTCCGGAGCGAGGTGCACCTCCACCTCGGCCATCGCAGTCACTGCAAGTGCGAGAATAGGCCCGAGCATTGGCGGCCCTAGATGCTGTAGCAGTGGTAGCGGAAATCACACCAGCAAGTGCCGAGATCGCACGTCACCTGGCACTGCTTGTAGTAATCGCCGGTGGGCTCGCCTTGCAACCAGCACATTGTTTGTTCATACGCTTGGTAACACCACCAGTACTTGCACGCCCCAAATGGCCCGCCGCCCCCGGGATCCGGAGTCTCATGGAATTGCGCGACTGCGCCCGTGGCGAACAAGAAACAGACAAGGAGCGCGATCAGACGGAGACGTGTCATCGATTCCCCCCCTTGGTTGCAACCAATCTGTACCCATCCAATCAGCTTTGTCAATAGTGCTGTCCATCATGCGAGTCACATGAGACGGACTTATGCCCTTAGGGGCGTCCGCGGCTCTCAGATCCCCGTCACCCGCACCACTTCCTCGAAGCTGGTCATCCCCTCGGCGAGTTTGCGCAGCGCGCTCTGTCGCAGGGTGCGCATGCCGCGCTTGATGGCCATGTCCTTGATCTTGAGGAAGTCCTCGCTGCGGTCGATGAGATCGCGGATGGCGTTGTCGATCGGGAGGATCTCGAAGATGCCGGTGCGGCCGAAGTAGCCGGTATTGCGACAGCGGATACAGCCCGCGCCTTCCTTGACGATGATTCGCTTGCCGGGAGGGGCCTGCAGGTTCAGCATCGCCGCCTCTTCCATCGTCAGCGGCCGGTTCTGTTTGCAGTCCTCGCAGATCTTGCGCACCAGCCGCTGGGCCATCGCGCCGATCAGCGTCGACGAGATCAGGAACGGCTGGATACCCAGGTCGACCAGACGCGTGATCGACGAAGAGGAGTCGTTCGTGTGCAGCGACGAGAACACGAGATGTCCGGTCAGCGCCGCCTGGACGGCGTTCTGCGCGGTCTCCTGATCGCGGATCTCGCCGACCATGATGATGTCGGGATCCTGGCGGAGGATCGTCCGCAGCGCCGATGCGAACGTGATCCCGACCTTCGGCTGCACCGAGGTCTGGTTGAAGTCGTCCCAGACCATCTCGATGGGATCTTCGATCGTGGTGATGTTGACCTCCGGCGACGAGACGTTCTTCAGCGCCGAGTAGAGCGTGACCGTCTTGCCGGAGCCGGTCGGACCGGTGACGAGGATGATGCCGTGCGGTCGCGTGATCCAGTCAGCGAACAGTCTCAACTCGTCTTCGTAGAATCCGAGCCCGCTCAGCTCCTTGATCATCACCTCGGGATCGAAGATGCGCATGACGATCTTCTCGCCGAACGCGGTCGGCAGCGTGGAGACGCGAAGCTCGATCTCCTTCCCCTCGCGTTCGGTCTTGATGCGGCCGTCCTGCGGGCGGCGCTTCTCGGCGATGTCCATGCGGCACATCGTCTTGAGGCGGGAGGTGATGGCGAGGTTGACCAGCTTCGGCACGCGCTGGATCTCGTGCAGCACGCCGTCGATGCGGAAGCGGATGTTCGCGTGCTCACGCTTCGGCTCGATGTGGATGTCGGACGCCCGCGAGTCGTAGGCGTGCTGGAGGAGGAAGTCGACGGCGTTGACGATGTGCGCGTCGCTGGTCTCGATCTCGGCGCCGGACTTGAGCTTGATGTACTGCTCGAGGTTGCCCAGATCGATGGCGCCTTTGCTCAGGTCGCGCTGCGCTTTCGTGACCGAGGCCCGGAAGCCGTACTGCTCGTTGATGACGCCCATCACGTCCGACTCGGCGGCGACGACGACGTCGAGCTCCTGCTTGGCCATGGGGCGGTAGGAGTCGATGGCCGTGGTGTCGAACGGGTTCACCATCGCCACGACGAGCTTTGCGTCGCGCACGGCCACCGGCACCATGCGGTGCTTGCGGGCGAAGGGACGGGAGATCTTGGCCTGCACCATCTCCACGTCGAGCTTGAGCGCGTCGATCTTGAAGAACGGCAGGCGTGCTTCCTCGGCGATGAGTCTCGCGAGAAGAAAGTCGTCCATGCGCGTGCCGTTGCCGCTGGCGTCGGTGAGGTTCATCCCGGCGATGACCTTGAACGGGCTCGCCTCCTCGTCGGCGCGCGACTTCGATCCGGCACGCTGCTGCGCGAGCCGGAACTGCCGGTCCGCCGACTCGATCTCCGCGCGCTGCTTGTCGTCGATGAACCCGGCGCTCAGCAGGAGGTCGCCGAGGTAGGCGACGGTGATGTCGCGCGAGACGCGGGGTGTCGGGGTGCTGGTCAAAGTGGACATCGTCGGGATATTTTGACGGAAACTCAGGAAATTTCGTATGGCGACGATCTTTCTGTCGTACGCACGCGCGGACGCCGATGGGGTGGCGGTTCTGCACAGGGCGCTCACCGCGAACGGACACACGATCTGGATCGACGTCGACGCGCTGCCGGAGGCCTCGCCATGGCGCGAGGAGGTCGCACTGGCCATCGAACGCAGCGACGTCTTCCTGTTCGCCGTCACAGCGGCGTCGCTGCGGTCGAGCGAGTGCCGCAGGGAATTCGAGCACGCGCGCAATCTGCGCAAGCGAGTCCTTCCGGTCGTGGTGGACGACACGACCCCGGCACAGGCGCCGCCTGATCTCGCGGACATCAACTGGATTCCCGCGCAGTCGCTCGATCGCATCGAGAGCGCGATCCGGATCGACCCCCATCACCTTCGGCAGCACACGCAATTCCTCATCACCTGGCGTCACGGGACGCTGCTGCGTGGCGCGGCGTTGCGCGAAGCCGAGCGGTGGCTGTCGGAGGCAGAGAAGAAGGACCCCCCGCCGGCGGACGAGCACCGCAGGCTCGTCGCGGCGAGCCGCAGCGCGGAAAAGCGGAGGCGCGTCTGGACCGGCGTCGCGACGCTCGGGTTCGTCGTCACCATCGCGATCCTTGCCGTCGTCGCGAGAGAGCGGGCGCAGAGCAGGCGCGCGAGTCTGGCCAATCGGCTCGCGGGCGAATCGATGGCGCTCTGGAACACGCGGCGCTTCGACGACTCGATGCTCCGTGCCGTCGCGGCATACCAGGCCGCACCGACGAGCAGCGCTTTGCGCGCGTTGCTCAACGCAGCGCAGGGAGAGCCGCAGCTCGCGGTGATCGTGCACGGCAATGCGCGGAACATCGGCGGGGTCGCGTTCGATGCGCGCGGCGGCCGCCTGATCTCCGGCGATGGCACCGGAACGGTTCACATCTTCGATGCCGCGACCGGGACACCGCTCGCCACGTTAGCCGCGGATCCTCAGGAGCTCTCGCAGCTCGCGCTCGCAGGCGACGGGCGCCTACTGATCACAGGCGGATGGAACGGCGTGATCCGCCGGTGGGACCTCGCGACACGAAAAGAGACAGGAAGGCCGCTCGTCGCGGGACGCGGACTCGTCGAGTCAATCGCGCTGCATCCGAGCAACCGGTATCTCGTAGCGGGATACACGTCGGGAGCACTGCTCTGGGACCTCGGGGCCGACCCGCCGTCGTTCACGGAGTTGCCGCTCGGCACCCGGCGGCGCGTCGCCGCCGTTGCTTTCGCCGAGGACGGCACTACGCTGGTCGCCGTTGCGGGATCGCTGATCGCCTGGAGCTTCGCCAACGGCTCGCTCGCGAACCGCCGCGAGCGGCCGCTCGCGGAGATCACCACCCTCGCCGCTCATCGCGACACCATCGTCGCGGGCTCCGCCAGCGGCACGATCCACCGGCTACGCGCGGAGGATCTGAGCGAGGTCGGGCGCGTCGAGTCGGGCGAGTTCGTGTTCGCACTCACTGTCGACGACGAACGGCTCGCAGCCGCGGGATCAACGGGGGCCCGGGTATGGGTGGGAAATGCGGCCTCTCCTACGATTTTTCGAACGCGTGAGCGCGTGTTCGCCGTTGCGCTGGAGCAGGGCACGTCACGCGTCGCGTTCGGCGGCGAAGACGGGCGGATCCACGTTCTCGATGTCGCTATGCGGCAGCCGCTCGCGGAAGTCGTGCATCGCGTGCGTGCGTCCATTCAGGACATCGCGTTCGATTCCGGCGGCGGGTCGGTCGTGATCACGACGCTCGACGACGACCGCTTTCGCGTCGACACCACATCTCGCGAACGGGTCGACCTGCCTCCGCTGCAACGGAGCGACGACGTCACGGCCGCCGCGGAAGCCGTGGACGCGCGCCTGACCGGCCACAGGGACGGAAGCGTGCGCGTATGGCGCCGGGCGAGCGCTACGCCGCTCACCGGCGCGAACCTCGATCTCGTGATGACCGTGGCCATCAGCCCGGACGGCGATCTGTTCCTGGCCGGCGACAACGACGGCAACCTCGCCTCGTGGAACGCAGACTCGCTCGCGTTTCAGCGCCAGTGGAAGACCGCCGGCACCGCGGTGGCCGGTCTCGCGTTCTCGCCCGACGGCCGCCGGGTCGCGGTCGTCGACTCGGGCACCGCGCGCATCACGGTGATCGACGTCCGCGAGAGCACGCCGAAATCTTTCGACGGGGAATGCGAGCGATCCTTCTCGGCGGCGTTCAGGAGCGACGGACAGACGCTCGTCACCGGCTGCAACGACGGCTCGCTGGAGATTCTCGACGTCGTCACGCGCGAGCGCCTGGGGAGCATTCCCGACCATGAGGATCCGCCCGATCCCGATTTCGTAATGGCCCTGGCGCGTCATCCGCGCGAGGACCGCTTTGCGGCCGGCACGGAAGACGGGAGGGTCATGCTCTGGCAGCTCGAGCCATCGTTCTGGATGCGCCGCGCCTGCCGCCGCGCGAATCGCGATCTCGCAGAGGAGATCCCGGAGTGGACCGGCGCTCCGCTCGTGCCTTGTTCGAGACTGCTGAAGGACGCACCCTCGGACATTCGCCGGCCCGACGTCGAGCGCGACGAGAACGAAGGGCCGCGCGTTCCGATCAACATGGCAATCCTCACCACACCTCCAGCAGAAACCCCTTGAGGTACTCCCCCTCCGGGCAATACAGCGACACCGGGTGATCCGGCCCCGCCGTCAGGCGCCGCACGAAGGAGACACGGCGGCCGGCGTCGAGCGCCGCGGCGAAGATGACTTTCTGGAAGAGGTCGAGAGAGATGTGACCGGAGCAGGAGAAGGTCATCATCAGGCCGCCGGGGGAGACGAGGCGCATGGCGAAAAGGTTGACGTCCTTGTAGCCGCGCGCGGCGCGATCGACTTCGTTGCGCGACTTCGCGAACGCGGGCGGGTCGCAGATGAGAAGGTCGAACGGATCGTGGCGTGTGCGCACGTACTGGAAGGCGTCGGCGACGATGTGCTCGCCTTCGAAGCCGTTGAGAGTCGCGTTCTCGCGCGCCGTCTCGATCGCGCGCGCGGAGACGTCGACGTCCGTGAAGGACGCCGCGCCACCCGCCGCCGCGTACACGCCGAACGCACCGCTGTACGAGAAGAGATTCAGCACGCGCTTTCCGCCGGCGAGTGTGCGCGCCAGGCGCCGGTTCTCCCGCTGGTCGAGGAAGAAACCGGTCTTCTGTCCCTCGGCAGGATCGACGTGAAACTTCAGGCCGGACTCGAGGATGGTCGTTGACGGTTGGCGGTTGGCGGTTGGCGGTTGGCTGCGGATCGATGCCTCGGGCGAGCCGGTGTCTCCCCT
>CAZLGP010000165.1:0-5004 GCA_964558905.1 uncultured Thermoanaerobaculia bacterium
AGGACCACGCCAGCACGGCGTCGCACCCCCGCCAGTCCTGAAACGCCAAATCCACGATCCACTTCGCGACCACCGAGGTCTTTCCCTCGCCGCCGAGCGCAACGAAAGTGAGGATGTGGGGACGCTTCCTTTCGCCGCGCACGACCTGATCCCACGCACCGGAAAGGAGTTTGGTCTCCGCCTCGCGCCCGATGAGATTCGACGGCGCGTATTTCATGATGCGGGAAACGTCGGCGTTGACGTCGGCGCTTCGCCTGTCCTCATGGGGCGCGGCTTCTTCCAGCCTTCCCGGATGGAGCTCGCGGTAGCGATCGACGATCAGGCGGGCAACGTCTTCCGCAGAACGCTCGGACACGATGGGAAAGATGTCTGTCCTGAAGCTGCCGGGGATCTGGACATGATCGAACCGGAAGGGCAGTACGCGATCGAATTCCTCATCGAATAGCAACTCTTCGATGGCGCGCAGCTCGACGCCGCACCATTTCTTCCTACGATAGTCCTCACAGAAGAACGGAACGATCAAGTCGGAATCGGTCGCGTAAATATTCTGGAGCTTCCGGTTCGAGGCGTAGCCGATGATCAAGCCCTCATGCCAGGCGTCATAGAAGATCCGGAACTTGCCCTGCTCGCCGCCGAACGCGGAAAGCAATGCGTTGGCGACCTGCTCGACGTACTTGCTCCATTCGTCGGGAAACGAAAGGGCGATCGCAAAGCGCCGGCGCTCGGATGAATCGGCATTGCTCATTGGCCCCAGCCCGCAGCAGTTCGCCCGCTTGTGCCGCAGACGATTGCCTCGATCCTCCGACCCCATAATACCGTCCAGCGTGCGTCACGATACCGTCGGGATATAGGAGCCAAGGTTTGCTCACATGTTTCGAACCGCGCAGTGTTCGCGCAGTGCTCGCAGGGCCCGTCTACGGCCCTCCCAGGATAACGCTCGTAAACTACTGAAACCATGGACATCCTAGTGTAGTGTTACCAAAGTAGCTTAGCTAGCATTATTCATGGCGATATGCCACTGCCGAGGGACTCGGGGTAGTACAGGAATGCCGGGCGAAGCTGAAAGGCGGTGTTGTCTTCCGATGTGAGAAACGCTGCTTCGTAGTAGAAGACCGGTCCACCCTTCAGCCCTTTGTCGTTCATGTTGTGAGCCGCCCGGACCTCCTTGATATCGGCAGCGGAAACGTCTACGCCTTGGGCTTCGATGAGAAACCTGACGACCTCGTTGCGCGACGCGAGCCGAACGAGCGTCTCGTTGACAATCCCGAGCGCATCAGAAGAAAAGAACCCCGCCTGCTATCGAAGCTCGACGACGTCAGGCGAGAGCACGTCACGGAGCCCCGCGCCCGGCGCGTGGCTCGGCTCGCGTGAACCTGTGCCAAGTAACGCATTGATATGGCGCACCCTGTCGATACTGCGAGGGTAACGCAGCGGGAGGGACCTCCACAGGCCGATGGGCTCAGGCCGATGAGCTGCATGCGAGATTCGCTAGACGGGCCAGCGGTACGATACAGTCCGTCACCGCCTCCTGTTTCGAGAGGAGCGACCATCAATGAGGCCAACAATTTTTCAAGAACCACCGCCGAACGGTGACGAGACGTGGACCCATGGCGCGATGCTTGGAGGCATGATCGGCCACGGCGACGAGGATCTCGCCGAGTCGTACTTCCTCGCTGGCGATGCGCTCGTCGCGTCTGTCCTGCGCGGCGAGATGTCCGGCCAGGATGTCGTGAATCCCGTGATGTACGCCTACCGTCATGGCATCGAGTTCTACCTGAAGTGCATCGTGCAGCCGTCGAAGAAGGATCACAGTCTGGGATCGCTCCTTGAGGCGTTCCGTCGCCACATCAAGGAGCGGTGGGGCGAGGATGTTCCGCCAGTGATCGCGACACCAATCGCGGAGTTCGCAACCTACGACGAGCGCGCGGATGTCTTCCGGTACGAGACCGATCGGCATGGCAGGACGCACGAGTCGCTCGGACACAGCGGAGAGTTCTGGATCGACCTGCCCGGACTGAAGGCCTCGATGTCCTTGCTGCGGCGGTCGTTTCGCCGCGCACTCTGGGCTGATCAAGCGGGGGAGATTCCGCCTGCGGGCGTCGGTTAAGCGCGCCAGTCGTCGCACGGGATCTTCCGCTGCAGGTTGCGCTCGTTGGGTCCGTGGCCAACCCTGCCGTCGGCGCTCACCCGGTAACGTGCGCCTGCCGGTGGTTGTCCCTGATGTTGGCGGTCGAGAAGCCGCCTCTGCTGGTGCGGTTGTCGAGCGGGTTTCCTTCCTCCTTGGTAGGTGTGACCGGAGCAACGATTCCCCCCACCTCGCCAAGAGTCCACCCGGCGTAGTGCGCCAAGGGCCGTCTCGTATCATCGCTTGCATGGAAGAGCCGCGCATCAGAACGATCGAGGAAGCCTTCAACGTGAAAGAACTGCCCGCCGTTTCGACGACCATCGCTCAGGTGTGGTCTCGTGGATCGATGCCGAGATCACGACAGATCTTACGCACAAGATCATCGCGGATCTCCGGGTGGCGAGGAACTGCGGAGCGACGATTCAACGATCGGTGGATGAACCAGAGCGGCTCCCCTCCCGATCAAGTTCACAACCGTGTGCGCTGAGCCAGCGGTCGAGCGCACGCCGTTTCATACGGCGATGCGGACTTCCTCGAAGTGCTCGGAGGCTGCGGAGCGTGCGTCGGCGCGGTTGGCTTCGAGCGCCTCATGCAGGGTGATGCGCAGGGTTTCAAGAAGCGCCTCGCGTGACGGCTCCTGGCAGTTCACGCCGGGCACCTCCTCGATCCAACCGATCCACCAGTCGCCATCCTGCTTGACGATTGCCGTGTATTCGCTCAGGGCCGAATCATCCTACCATCCACACAAACATGCCCTACCAAATCGGCTCTTTCCGAACCGCGGGGTATTCGCGAGGTGCTCGCATGGTCCGGCTCCGGCCATCCCAGGACATCCGGGAATGTCCCGGGATGGCCGTAAGTTCTTGCATCCACTGACATCCTGGGATAGCCTGCGACCGGGATCGTCATTCACGCGGTGGGGGTCATCGGTCGAGTCCGATAGCGCCTACCAACGGTCGACCGGAACACAGTCCCCTAGCTCAGCTGGTTAGAGCGCTACCTTGACACGGTAGAGGTCAGCGGTTCGAGTCCGCTGGGGACTACCATCGAATACCCTCCCCCGCGCCGCTGCGCAGACGTAGCGGCGTTTTCTTTGCACGGAACTTTCCGTGCTCTCTCGAGTCTCACCCCCTGAAAGGAGTCTCATGTCAATGTTCTCTCGTAAACAGAAGTTCCCGATCGGCAAGGTCGCGGCAGCGTTCGGTGCCGGCGCGATCGTCGGATCCGTGCTGGCCCTGCTCTTTGCCCCGCTGACGGGCAGGAAGATGCAGAAGAAGATCGCCGGCGTCACCGGCGACCTGATCGAGAAGGTCGAAGACAAGGTCGAGGACGTGCAGGCGACGGTTCGCCGCATCGCTCGCGCGTAGCGCCCTGGAGCGAAGCCCCGGCATCCCCTGCCGGCCGCTACGCCGGCTTCCCGCCGGCACGGGTCTTCTCGCGAGTGCGGCCGGCAGGATGCCGGCGGAGCGGCCGGCAGGGATGCCGGCGCTCCGCTTTCTCGCTCGGCGTCATAATCGCGGTCGTGCAACCGACCCGTGTTTACCTCGTGCGCCACGGCGCGACGCAGAGCACCGCGGAAAACCGCTTCTCCGGCGCCCTCGGCGTGGACCTCTCCGAGGAGGGGCGTCTGCAGGCCGAGCTCCTCGGCGAACGGCTCCGTCGCGCTTCAATTCACGCGATCTACTCCAGCGATCTCTCGCGCGCGGTCGAGACGGCGGAGATCGTCGGCTCGCGCTGCGGTCTCACGCCCTCGATCCTCGACGGGCTGCGCGAGATCGATCATGGGCACTGGGAAGGGCTCACCCGTGCCGAGGTCGAAGCGCGATTCCCCGGTGAGTACGAGGCGTGGGAGGAGGATCCGTTCACGTACGCGCCCGAGGGCGGCGAGACCGGCGTGGCGGTGCTCGCGCGGTCGCTGCCGGCGCTGCGGACGATCGTGACCGCGCATCCCGCGCAGAACGTCGTCATCGTCTCTCATAAGGCGACCATCCGCCTGCTCCTCAGCAGCCTTCTCGGCTTCGACGAACGCGGGTACCGGGACCGTCTCGATCAGGCCCCGGCGTGTCTCAACGTCCTCGATTTCCGCGACGCCGTGCACGTGCGGCTGATGCTCTTCAACGACACGTCCCACTACTCCGAGCGTCCTCGCCTGTCGACGCAGAACCTCTCGAAGTGGTGGGACGAGAAGGGCGAGGCGTGATCGAGTATCGCGACGTCACCGTGACGGCGACGGATGCCGCGCCGGCAGGCCTGACGATCCTCGACCGGATCTCCCTGCGCATCGGCGCCGGCGAGCGCGTCGCCTACCTCGGCCGCAGCGGCGCGGGGAAGACCACGGCGCTGAGGCTGATCAACGCGCTGGTGACGCCCGCCTCCGGCACGATGCTCATCGACGGCAGCGTTCCGCGGGATCTCGTCGCGCTGCGACGCGGCATCGGATACGTCCTGCAGCAGCCCGCGCTCTTCCCGCATCGCACGGTGCTCGAGAACGTCGCGACGGTCCCCCGCCTCCTCGGCTGGGATGAAGCGCGCGTCCGGGCTCGCGCGGAAGAGCTCATGGGGCAGCTCGAGCTTCCGCTCGATCGCTTTGCCTCGCGCTACCCGCGCATGCTCTCCGGCGGCGAGCAGCAGCGCGTCGCCATCGCCCGCGCGCTCATCGCCGGGCCGCGGATCCTCCTCTGCGACGAGCCGTTCTCCGCGCTCGATCCGCTCATCCGCGAGGAGTTGCAGGGAATGCTGGTCCGGTTGGCGGTTGGCGGTTGGCGGGTGGGGGGGGGACCGGAGGTGGGGGGCGGGCCGGCCAAACCCCCACCGCCAAACGGCAACCCCGCACACGTCATCGGAACGCACCAAGTCCGCGCGGCGCGGCGGATCGCCCA
>CAZLGP010000166.1:0-2821 GCA_964558905.1 uncultured Thermoanaerobaculia bacterium
CATAGGTCCCATGAGTCCCATAGGTCCCATGAGTCCCATAGGTCCCATGAGTCCCATAGGTCCCATGAGTCCCATAAGTCCCATAGGTCCCATAGGTCCTACCCGTCCTATCCGCCCTACCCTACCGCCCTGAACTCCGGCACTCTCCGCGCCTTCGTCGCCTGCTCGAAGGCAAACGCGTACTTCAGCAGCGCCGGCTCGCTCCACGCTCCCGCGAAGAACGACAGTCCCACCGGCAATCCGAACGCCGAGCCCGCGGGGACGGTGATGTGCGGGTATCCCGAGACCGCGGACGCGCTCGAATAACCGCCGCTGTAGTGATCGCCGTTGATGAGGTCCGTCGTCCAGACCGGCGCCCCGGTCGGCGCGATCAGCGCGTCGAGTTTGTGCTCCTTCAGCACCGCGTCGATCCCTTCAGTGCGCGACAGCCGATGGTTTTTCGCCAGCGCCTTCCTGTATGCGGCGTCGGTGAGCGGGCCCTTCTCCTGTGCCATGAGGAAAATCTCCTGGCCGAAGTAGGGCATCTCGCGCTCGCGGTTCTCCTCGTTGAACTTGATGAGATCGGCGAGAGTCCGGCTCTCTACGGCGGTGTTGGCGAGGTACGCGTTCAGATCGGTCTTGAACTCGTAGAGCAGCACCTCGTACTCGGAGTCGTTGTACTTGCCGTGCGATTTCATCTCGACGGGATCGACGAGCGTCGCGCCGAGCCCGCGGAGCGCGTCGAGCGCGCCGTCCATCACCTTCTTCACGTGATCGTTGATGTCGAAGTACTGCCGCGCGACGCCGATGCGCGCGCCGCGAAGACCGTTCGTGTCGAGGAACTTCGTGTAGTCCGCGTACACACGGCTCGTCGCCGTGATCGGGTCGAGGGAGTCGATTCCGGTCATCGCGCCGAGGAGGATCGCGGCGTCGGTGACGGTGCGTGCCATCGGGCCGGCCGTGTCCTGACTGTGGGCGATGGGGATGATCCCGCTGCGGCTGACCAGGCCCAGAGTCGGCTTGATGCCGATCAGGCCGCAGGCGGAGGATGGGCAGACGACCGAGCCGTCGGTCTCCGTGCCGATGCCCACGGCGGCGAAGCTCGCGGAGATCGCCGCGCCCGTGCCGGAGCTCGAGCCGCAGCAGTTGCGGTTCAGTGCATACGGGTTGCGCGTGAGGCCTCCGCGTCCGCTCCAGCCGGACGTCGATTTCGTGGAACGGAAGTTCGCCCACTCGCTGAGGTTCGTCTTACCGAGGAGGACCACTCCCGCCTCGCGAAGACGGCGGACGATGTGCGCATCGCGCTTCGCGATGTTCTCCGCGAGCGCGAGAGACCCGGCGGACGTGGCCATGCGATCCGCCGTGTCGATGTTGTCCTTGATGACGATGGGGATGCCGTGCAGCGGTCCGCGCACGTGGCCCGCCTTGCGCTCCGCGTCGAGTGCGTCGGCGATCGCGAGGGCGTCGGAATTCAGCTCGATCATCGAGTTGATCTGTCCTCGATCGAGTGCCGCGATCCGTTTGAGATAGGCCTCGGTGAGCGCGCGAGCGGAGAAGCGCTGCATCTCCGCGATGGTGAGCTCCTCGAGCTGAATGTCGTCCGCGAACGTGATGCGCGGTAACGCGAGAGCGGCGGTCGAGAGGCCTGCGATGCGGAGGAAGTTCCGACGATGCATTCTCGAAGTATGTCATCGAAGCCCGAGGCCCTCTACAAGGCTCAGCACGAACTGTCATCCTGAACCGGCGCAGCGGCTCAGATGACAACACTGGTGCTGATCAACTTCCTGCACCGCCAGTGCAGGTAATTCACGAGTATCCAGAAGTGCCGGAATCGCGGGTTGCGGGTCTGCTTGTGGAAGTAGCGGTAGTAGATCTGCTGTGCGATCACGGAGAGACGGAAGACGCCGTAGACCTCGTAGAACGTCCAGTGCTCGGGCGTGAAGCCGGTTTTCGCCGAGTAGTAGTCGACGACCTCCGCGCGGGTGAGCATTCCCGGGAGATGGGTCGGCTGGCGGCGCGTCCAGCGCGCGATGAAGTCGTCGTCCGCCTCGATCCAGTATGCCAGCGCGTTGCCGAGGTCCATCCACGGGTCGCCGAGTGTGGCCAGCTCCCAGTCGAGGATGCCGATGATGTCGGTCGGATCGTCGCGGTCGAGGACGACGTTGTCGAAGCGAAAATCGTTGTGCGTGATGCAGATTCGTTCCCGCGCGGGGATGTTGTCCGCGAGCCACTTCATTACCTTCGTGCCCTGCGGCACGTTCCACGTGCGCGCTTTGCGATAGCGGTCGCTCCACCCTTCGATCTGCCGCCGGGTGTAGCCCGCGCCCTTGCCGAGGTGCTCCAGACCGGCAGCGACGTAGTCCACCTGATGCAGCGCGACGAGCGTGTCGAGGAACTTCATACAGAGCTTGCGCACGTCATCCGGCGCCAGCTCGACGCCCAATTCTCGCCCGGGAATGAGTCCGTCGAGGCGTTCCATGACGTAGAACTCGGCGCCTGTGACCGATTCGTCCGCGCAATGCGCGATCATCGCGGGGACGTACGGAAACACCGGCTTCAACGCCCGCTGCAGCCGATACTCACGTCCCATGTCATGCGCGGATTTGGCCTTCGTTCCGGCCGGCGGCCTCCGCAGGATGAGATCGTGGGAGTCGTAGCTCAGCCGGTACGTCCAGTTCGAGGCTCCGCCGGAGAACTGGGCGATCTCCGGGGCACCGCGAAGGTCGGGAATCTGAGACTTGAGCCACGCGTCGACGTTGGCGACGTTGAGCTCTTCACCAGGTCGGACGGCGCCCTCGTTGCCGTGCCCGTGGCCCGTGACCCGGCCGTGGCCCGTGACCCG
>CAZLGP010000167.1:0-14937 GCA_964558905.1 uncultured Thermoanaerobaculia bacterium
CCACCGGAAGAAGACGGCGTGCAGGAAGTCCGCCCCGGAGGGGCGGAAGCGGTTCTCTGCCGCCCCTCCGGGGCGGATCATTCGCGGACGCCCACGTCTCCGGTGGCGGCGCATTCGCGCTCGCCACCGGCTACCCTCTGAGCGCCTCCGGCGCAGGTGTCCGAGCCTAAAGTGAACGCCATTGCGGCTGAAGCCGGGGCTATTTCCTTTTGCCCGCTACGCGGGCTCCGGAATTACGCGCTCGGCGCGAATGTCCAAACTCCAGTTGCCCGCTACGCGTGCAGCACCCCCCCTACACCTGTACGTGTTCGTGGCTGGCCGGTTCCGGTTCCGGGAGGGGGTGTGACTCGCGGCCGGCGCGGTCGGTCGTTTTCTGCTCCGCGGCGCCGCGATCGAGGAGGGCGATCTCCAGGACGTCCTCCACGTGGTCGACGAAGTGGAAGGTCATGTCGCGCTTGATCGGCTCGGGGACATCGATGAGGTCTCGCTCGTTGAGCTTGGGCATGATGACGATATTGAGCTTTGCCGCGCGCGCGGCCAGCACCTTCTCCTTCACGCCGCCGATCGGCAGCACGTCGCCGCGCAGGGTCACCTCGCCGGTCATGGCCACGTTGCGGCGCACCGGTTTGCCCGTCAGCACGGAGATGATCGCGGTCGTGATGGTGATGCCGGCCGACGGTCCGTCCTTCGGAATCGCGCCCGCCGGGACGTGGATGTGGATGTCGTGGGTCTCGAAGTAGTCGGCCGGAATCCCGTTCTCATCGGCGTGCGCGCGTGCGTACGTCAGCGCTGCCTGGGCGGATTCCTTCATCACGTCGCCGAGCTGGCCGGTCAGCGATAGCTTGCCCTTGCCCCGCACGGCCGTCGCCTCGATGAAGAGGATGTCTCCACCGACGGCCGTCCATGCCAGTCCCGTCGCCACCCCTACCTGATCGCGCTCGAGCAGTTCCTCGGCGAAGTGCTTCATCGGTCCGAGGTACTTCTCGACGTTCGCGTCGGTGATGCGGATGTTCTCCGCCTGCTTCCCTTCCGCAACGGTGACCGCGATCTTCCTGCAGATGGTTCCGATCTCCCGCTCGAGGTTTCGCAGGCCGGCTTCCTTCGTGTAGCCGGTGATGACGCGCATGATCCCGTTGTCCGTCCAGACCACCGGGATGTCGCTGATGCCGTTCTCCTCCATCTGCTTCGGGAGGATGTGCTGCTTGGCGATCATCAGCTTCTCCTCGTCGGTGTAGCCGGAGAGGCGGATGACTTCCATGCGGTCGAGGAACGCCGGCTGAATCGTGTCCAGCACGTTCGCGGTGACGATGAACATCACGTTCGACAGGTCGTACGGCACGCCGAGGTAGTGATCGCGGAACGAGAAGTTCTGTTCGGGATCGAGCACCTCGAGCAGAGCGGACGAAGGATCGCCGCGGTAGTCGGCCCCGATTTTGTCGACCTCGTCGAGCATGAAGACGGGGTTCGAGGTCTGGGCCTGATTGATGCCCTGGACGATGCGGCCCGGCAGCGCGCCGACGTACGTTCGGCGATGTCCGCGGACTTCCGCCTCGTCGCGCACGCCGCCGAGGGAGATGCGCACGAACTTGCGGTCCAGGGCGCGGGCGATCGATCGGCCAAGAGAGGTCTTGCCGACGCCAGGAGGTCCGACGAAGCAGAGGATCGGGCCCTTCATCTTCTGCCCGCGCAGCTTCCGGACGGCCAGGTACTCGAGGATGCGCTCTTTGATCTTCTCGAGGTCGTAGTGGTCTTCGTCGAGGATCTCGCGGGCGCGGCTCAGGTCATGGTTGTCGGCGGACTGGACACCCCAGGGCAGGCCGGTCATCCAGTCGAGATACGTGCGAATGATCGACGTCTCCGCGGAGTCGGGATGCGAGCGCTCGAGACGCTTGATCTGCTTCTCGATCTCGTCCTTCGCCTCGGCCGTGATGGCCTTCTCCTCGATCTTCTTCCGGTAGTTCTCGACTTCCTCGGCAAGCTCCTCGCCCTCGCCGAGCTCGGACTGAATGGCCTTCAGCTGCTGGCGGAGAAAGTACTCGCGCTGCGACTTGTTCATCTCGCCCTGAGCCGCTGACGAGATCTCCTGCTGCATCGTCAGCAGGTTGATCTCGCGGGTGAGCATCTCGTTGACTTTCTTGAGGCGCTCGACGGGGTCGATGGTCTCGAGGATGCCCTGAGCCTCCTCGAGCTTGAGGTCGAGGTTCGACGCGGCAAGGTCGGTGAGTCGCGCGGGATCGTCCAGGTTCGCGGCGATGACCATCACCTCGGGCGAGATGTTCTTGCCGAGGGAGACGGCGCGATCGAGGTTCTGCTTGACGGCGCGGATCAGCGCCTCGACCTCGAGGCCGCGATCCTTCGTCACCGGCTCCTCGATCCGTGTGATCTTCGCCTTGAAGAACGGCGCGGTCTGGATGAAGTAGTCGATCCGCGCGCGGGAGAGGCCCTGGACCAGGATGCGGATGCGTCCGTCCGGCAGCTTCAGCATGCGCATGATGATCGCCACCGTGCCCACGCGGTAAAGGTCTTCCTCACCCGGGTCCTCGTTCTGGAAGTCCTTCTGCGCCGTGAGCATGATCACCCGGTTCTCGGCGAGCGCCTGATCGACCGCGTTGATCGATTTCTCGCGTGAAACCGACAGCGGGACGATGATGAAGGGGAAGATCACCAGATCCTTGAGCGGCAACACCGGCAGGACGTCAGGGATCTTGATTGCTTCTTCTTTCGCGGTTTCGTTCGCGTCGGTCATGTCAATTCTCCGAAGGGGGAACCGTGCCGAAACTGTGCAATGGCTGTTCCCGCTTCATTCGGTTGGCAGTTTGCAGTTGACAGTTGACAGAGTCCCCACCCGGTCCGGCAGGAATCCAGCTCCTGTCAACTGCAAACTGCAAACTGCCTACTTCAATCCATGCAACTCTTTCACAAAAGCATCCACATCCTCGAACCGCCGATAGACGGAGGCGAACCGCACATATGCGACGGGATCGAGATCGCGGAGGCGGTCCATGACCATCCTCCCGAGCTCCTGGGTCGAGATCTCGCGTTCCGCGCCGTAGGCCATCGCCGACTCGATCGAATCAGCCAGCTTCTCCAGCTCGGCCTGGGGCACGGGGCGTTTACGGCACGCGATCTGGAGGCCGCTCATCAACTTGTCGCGGTCGTAGGTCTCGCGCCGTTGGTCTCGCTTCACGACCTGAAACGTCGGCAGCTCGATCTTCTCGTAGCTGGTGAAGCGGCGCTCGCAGCGGGCGCACTCCCGGCGCCGCCGGATGACGTCTCCCTCACGCCCTTCGCGCGAGTCCACCACACGGTCTTCGAGATTCCCGCAGAACGGGCACCGCATAGGCGCCGTATATCACACGAGTCACGGCGCAGGGCGCAGAGGGCAGGGCGCAGTAGCAGTCGTCAATCTCCTGCGCCCCGCGCCCTGTCCCCTGCCCCCTTGTCCGGGCGCAGCGCCTTCAGGCTCAGCCCTTCCTTCGCGAACAACACCAGTCCGATCGTCAGGACCGGCAGTGTGCCGATGATGTGGAACAGGACTGCCACGGCGACGGACGACTCGACCGTGAAGCGATAGAATCGCGTCAACACGAGCTGACAGGCCTTGTGAAACCCGCCGATGCCTCCCGGTGTCGGGATGGCCAGCCCGACCGTCGTCACGCCCGTGACGAAGAAGCTCGCGTCGTACGGCAGCGGCTCGTGTACGGCCATGGTCGCGAACCAGAACTGGGACGTCAGACAGGCCCACGTGCCGGCCGTGCAGAGGAGGACTTTCCCCATCGCGCGCGGATGCTGCGTGATCCGCAACGTCTCGGTGAACGTGTCGAAGAAGTGCATCCAGGAGCCACGGATGCGGCGCGGCAGAATGCGGCCCAGCCATTCGTGCACGCGGCGGATCGTTCCGCGGGCGAAGCGGAGTCCGAGGATGAGGGTCCATAACGCGACCAGGATCACCGCCGACGCGATCGCTCCCGCGCGCACGATGTAAAACCAGGCGGCGATCCCGCGATCGTGCGAAAACTCGTTCCACCGCAATGCGGCGAAGAAGACGAACATCAGCAGGATGCTCGTGAGGTCGAGGATGCGCTCGGTGAGGATCGTGCCCAGGGCACCGGAGAAGCGGTGCGAGGTGCGGCGGGAGAGGAGCGCCGGGCGGGCAAAGTCCGAGGCACGAATGGGCAGGACGATCGAGGACATGTAGCCGACGGCATTGGCGAAGAACGTCGCATAGAACGGCGGCGGATCGTCGGGATCGAGGAGCGTGCGCCAGCGGATGGTGCGGAAGACGAGCGCGCAAACGTTCGCAAAGAGCCCGATCAGCACCCAGTGGATCGCCGTCGTTCGGAGAATGGCCCCGACCTCGCGAAGGTTAGCGTTGCGGAGAAAGAGCCAGAGGAAGAAGACCGTGAGGGCGGCGATGGCCGCGATCTGTAGAATGCGCTTCACGCGTCGCGCATCATAGATGTTGAAGATCTATACAGCCTCCGTTTTCTACCGGCACGACACCGGGTTCGATCACCCCGAGCGTCCTCGACGCCTGGATGCGGCCCTTGAAGGCGTCGGCCGAGCCGGCCTCCACGACGCCATCGTGCGCGACGCCGACATTCACCCCGAGACGGCACGCATCATCCACAAGGTCCACTCTCCGGAGTACGAGAGGGAGCTCGATCAGGCGACGCGCGCCGGCTTCCGCTACTTCCACACGATCGACAACCCGATTTCCTCGGCGAGCTTTGCCGCCGCCCGCGCGGCCGTGGCTTCGTCGCTCGTGGCCATCGAGGACATCTGGGAGCGCGAGGACTCGAAACGAGCCTTCGTCGTCGCCCGCCCCCCGGGACATCACGCCGAGCGCGCCGCGGCGATGGGGTTCTGCTTCTTCAATACCATCGCCTGCGTCGCCGAGTGGCTGCGCGAGCGCATCGGGATCGACCGCGTCTTCATCTACGACTTCGACGTCCATCACGGCAACGGAACCCAGCATCTCTTCGAGGAGCGCGACGACGTCTACTACGCGTCCGTGCACCGCTATCCCTTCTATCCCGGCACGGGAGCGGACGACGAGATCGGCCTCGGCACCGGGCGCGGCTTCACGAAAAACATCCCCCTCGAGGCCGGCGAGGGCGATGCGGCGCTCCTCCGTGCGACGGAAGACGAGATCGTCCGCATCATCGACGACTACAAGCCGAATGCGATCCTCCTCTCCGCCGGCTTCGACGCCCATCGCCGCGATCCCCTCGGCGGGATGAACGTGACCGAGCACGCATACGGAGAGCTCACTCGCAGAATCGTCGAGTGCGCCGAGCGCTACTGCGAGGGACGCATCTTCTCCCTCCTCGAAGGCGGTTACGACATGGAGGGGTTGGCGGCGAGCGTCGCGGCGCATGTCGCGGCACTGAACGATCGAGTTCGGTAGGGTCAGACCCGGAAACTCTACTGAAGCGGTGGTCGGGCGGGCGGCTTAAGTAGAGTTTCCGGGTCTGACCCTACTGAACTCGCAGGATCTCCGCGTAGAGCGCTTCCAGCCGCGTGATCCGCAAGTCCTTCGAGTAGCCCGCCGCGACGTGTCTCCTTGCGGCTCTGCCGGCCGCCGCGCTCCGCGCTCGGTCGCCGATCACGTCGAGGAGCGCACCGGTGAGCGCGGCGCGGTCTTTCATCGGAATCAGCCAGCCCACGGCCGGCGACGTCACCAGCTCGCGGTTGCCTCCGGCGTCGGTGGCGATGACCGGCTTCTCCATGGCCATGGCTTCGCGTACCGTGCCGGTGATGCCTGTGCCGGCCCACGATGCGTCGACGACGAGATCACACGAGGCGAACACGTTGGGCATGTCGGTGCGGTACTCGACGGCGCTCACGTGCGCACCCACGCCGCTCGCGAGCGCGTAGTCCGAGACCTCGTTCTGATCGGCCTCGCTGCGGCAGCCGATGAGAAGGAGATGCACCTCGGGGTGTCGCGGTACGATGTCCGAGACGGAGTCGATCAGCTCTTTCCAACCCTTCCAGTCGCGCACGCCGATCTGCGCGATGACGAATTTACCGTCATCGATGCTTTTCTCCCGGCGGAACGCGCGCCCGTCCCACTTCGCGGGATCGAACTGCTGCACGTCGGTCCCCGCGTAGACCACCTCGACCTTCTCCGCCGGCAACTTTCCGCTCTCGACGATCACGTCCTTGATCTGGCGACAGACGGTGACGACGCGATCGACGCGGTTCGTGCGGAACTTTCCGCGATTCCAGAAGTCGAGAGGAAAAGAGACCCCGCGGTTGACGACAAATGCACCGACGCCATCGCGCCAGATCGCGGCCAACGCCAGCGCGTGCGAGACGCCTTTGTGTACGTGAATGACGTCGGGTCGCTCCGTGCGAATCAACTTGTGCAGTCGGCGAACCGTGTCGAAGTCGAACTCATGACGGAAAGGCATGCCGTGAAATGCCACGCCGTTCTCGTGCGCTCTGGCCTCGAGAGTCGCATCCGGCTTACTGACGATCGTGAGCTCATGCCCGCGCTCGCACAGACCGGTGGCGGCCTGAAACATCTGATGCACGGAGCCGGTGTTGAACTGATTGAACTCGAGGACCTGGAAGATCTTCATCGTAGCCGTGTACGCGGTTCGCACTGTAAGCGAGCAACCCCCGGAAAGGAAATGCCAGGTGCTGTGCCGCGTCAGCGGCACCGGATGTCCGGATCGCGTCGAGACCGGCTGGGGGATCGAGGGTCCACCGGCCGATGATTCGAGCCTTGCGGGAGTGATATCGTTCCTGCCCATGCGTCGAATCGGTCTGGTCGCGGTAGAGCCAAAGAACCCCGCGCGGATCGTCATCCATTTCGAAAGATACCCAGGGTTACGACGCGGCGGCGCAGGAAGCGTGGAGCCGCATCGATCGGTTTTTCGATCGGACGTTGCGTGCTACGATTTCAAACTCTTGATTCCACAAGACATTCGGGCGGGAGGCGGTCGTTGCCGAAGGACACACAGGCGCCGAAGGAACTGAAGGTCACGGACAAGCGGATCTTCACCCCGGAGGGCGACCTTCGCGAGGAGTTCAAGCGGGAGATCCAGCCGGCCGAATCGGCAGCGGGCGCAGCCGCGCCTTCGCCGGAAGCGCCGCGCGCAGAAACGCCACCACCCGCACAGCCCGAGGAGCGGCGCCAGCGCAACGAGCCGCCGCCGGGCGGCGAAGATCGCCGCCGCACGTTGGCCGACAAAGCCACGAATCCCGGCTCGGCCTTCACGAACTTCATCGAGCCGCTCATCGCGCAGGGCTACATGTCCCTCGGCATGCTCCGCAATCCCTATCAGCCCGAGGCCAAGATCGACGTCGCCGCGGCGCGTCAGATGATCGAGATCCTCACGTTGCTGAAGGACAAGACGAAGGGCAATCTCACACCCGACGAGGACGATTTCCTCGATACACACCTCGGCGAGCTGAAGCTCGCGTTCGTGCAGCGGACCAAGAGCATCTGAATGAAAGGCCGTCTCGCGGTGGTTGCGCTCGTTCTCGCCGTAGGAACGGCGAACGTGCGCGCACAGCAGCAGATCGCACCGCGCGATATCTGGCCCCAGGCGACGGCCGCGGCGCGCGATGGCGATCTCGACACGGCCACGAAGAAGCAGAACGAGCTCCAGGCCGCCGGACGGACGTACGGGATCCGCACCTTTCCGGTGTACGCCGCCGGCGCATCCGCATGGTCCAGGAGAGTGTCGCAGGAGCAACCCGAGCTAGCCGCGTGGGCCGAGCAGGCAGCGCGCGAGCTCGACGGGCGTTCTCCGGCCGTCGCGTTCAGTGAAGCCGACCGCGCGCAGCAGACCAAAGGATGGGGCGCCGCGATTCCGCTCGCGCTTCAGGGTTTCCCGAAAGTCTTCGGCAACTACCGGACCACCGTCCTGAGCCGCGCCGATCTGCTGATCGTCGGCGCGGCCGCGATCGCGATCACGGCCATCGTGCTCGCGCTCGCGCTGTTCATCCGCTACGGCCGCTCGATGGCGCACGATTTTCGCGAGCGCCTCAGCACGCGCTTCAGCGGCGGCTCGGTCTCCGTGCTCGCGTTCGCGCTGCTGTTCCTGCCGTTGTTCCTCTGGCTGGGGCCGTTGTGGCTCGCGTTCTACTGGTTCGCGATCTTCTTCGGCTACGCGGGATGGCCGGAGCGCGCGGCCATCGTGGTCGTGCTGATCCTCGTCGCGTTGCTGCCGGTCTTCGTCGACCTGGCCGCGCACTGGATCGCGGGCGTCGACAGTCCGGTCGTCATCGCCGCGATCTCCAGCGCCAATCAGGCCTATCAGCCCGATGCACTGCGCCGTCTGCAGGAGCTGATCGCCGTCGTTCCCGACGACGCGACACTGCACGTGCTGATGGGGAACCTACTCGCGTTCGAGGGACTCGACGATCAGGCCCTGGTTCACTACAAGAGGGCCGTTCAGCTGCGCCCGCGATATGCCGGCGCGCACGTGAACATCGGCAACCTCCACTTCCTCAACAACGAGTTCCAGGCCGCGATGACGGAGTACGAGAAGGCTGCAGAGCACGACTCGAACCTCGCCACCGCGTTCTACAACCACTCCGCCGCGGCAGGCGAGACCTACCGGTTCGACCTCCAGGCGCAGATGCTCGACAAGGCTCGCGGCGCGGACCGCGCGTTCGTCGAGCGGACCACGCGCAACCCACCGCCGCAGAAGATCGTGATGTACAAGCCGCCGATCGCGGAGGCGTGGGAAGTGAGCGAGCGGATGGCGGCGCGTCCCGCGGCGCGGGCGCTGTTCGGGAACTACTCGTCGTACGATCCGTTGCGGAGCCTCTCGAATCCGATCTCCATCGGCGCGCTGGCCTCGCTCCTCCTGGCGCTGCTGCTGTTCGCCATGCGCCGCAGGAGCGGGTTGGCGAACGCGTGCATCAAATGCGGCCGCACCTTCTGCCCGCGCTGCAAGTCCGCGCGCGAGAGCACCACGTACTGCACGCAGTGCATCCACATCTATCTGAAGCGTGACGGCGTGTCGCTCGACACGAAGCGCAAGAAGCTCGAGGAAGTGACGAACCACCAGTCCGCCATGACCGTGCGGAACCGCATTTTCGCGACCTTCCTCCCCGGCTCGGCGCAGATGCTGGAGGGCCGGACGACTCGCGGTGCGCTCGGTGTTTTCCTCTTCGCACTGTTCGTCGTCGTGGCCCTCTTCGTCGGACGCCTCGGCCCTGCGCTCGGCCCGACCGCGGAGGTGGCGCAGGCGCTCGTTCGCCTCGCCGCGATCGTCATGGCGTTCCTGGTCTGGATCTTCCTCTCCCTCCCCGTTTACCGCCGGAGGTCGGTCGCCTAGATGGCACTCGAAGGCACCCTCCGCGACTTCAGTCTGGCCGACATCTTCCAGCTCATCGGTCTGCAGCGGAAGACCGGGGTGCTGACGCTGCGCGGCAAGGACGACACGGTGACGGTGACGTTCCTCGACGGCAAAGTCGTCGGCGCGGACTCGCTGAACCGCCGGCTCGAGAACCGGCTCGGCACGGTGCTGATGAAGACCGGGCTCCTCTCCCAGGACCAGCTCAACCGGGCCCTGGACATTCAGAAAGAGACTCTCCAGCGGCTCGGCTTCGTCCTCACCCACTACGGGATCATTTCCCAGGAGTCCCTTCGCGACGCGATCCAGCTGCAGATGATGCAGATCGTCTATCGCCTCTTCCGCTGGAAGGATGGGGATTACCACTTCTCCCAGGAGACGACGATCGAGTACGACCGCGACAACGTCGTGCCGATCACGGCCGAGTCCATCCTGATGGAAGGCGCCCGGATGATCGACGAGTGGCCGATCATCGAGAAACGCGTCCGCTCGTACGACATGGTCTTCCGCAAGAAGCTGACCGACCAGGAGATCGTGGTCGTCGGCGCGGGCGAGGCGGACGAGATCGACTTCGACTCCGACACCTCGCGCCGCCGCCGCGGCGGAGGCCTGAGCGAGAAGATTCGCATCTCCCAGGAAGAGAGGTCGATCTACGACCTCGTCGACGGGACGATGACCGTGAGCGACATCGTCGAAGTCTCGCGCCTCTCCGAGTTCGACACGAACAAGGCCCTGTACGAGTTGCTCACCCGCGACCTCATCGAGGAAGTGCGCGGGCAGAGCGCCGCCGCGGTGATCGCCCAGGCGACTCCCGTGGACGAGACCGAGGTCGCGGAGACGCCGGTGCCGCTTCCGCTGGTGCTGTTTCTCGTGGGGATCGCCCTCGCTTCGATCGTCACGTCGTTCAAGAATCCTCTGAACACGATCTCCCCGGTCACGGGCGGCCTCTCGCCGATCGAAAACTCACGCAAGGCGATCTCGATGCAACGCATCGAAATGCTCGGCATGGCCGTCGACCGGTTCAACGATACGCACGGCCAGCTTCCCTTCGAGCTCACCGAGCTCACGCCGGAGTATGTCGATGCCTCGCTGCTCCGCGACCCGTGGGGCAACATGTACAAGTACATTCCCCGCACGGGGAGCTACCTCGTCATCGGATTCACTCCCGAAGGAAAGCCGGACACGGACCTGTTCCTGTCGCGTGCGAGCGAAGCGGGCACGCCGACGACCACGACCAGACCGCAAACGGGCGGGATCACGCTCGTCGAGTGAGTTAAGTAGGGTCAGACCCGGAAACTCTACTTGAGCGCTGGTCGGGCGGCCGGCTTAAGTAGAGTTTCCGGGTCTGACCCTACTCAACTCACGGCATCACGAACTTCAGCCGCTGTAGCGCAAGCCCGAACGACACCGGCGTCCGCGTCAACGGCTCCCCGTCCGCGTACACCGCCATCGGCACTTCGCTCTGAAAGTGGAACTCCCGGCCGCGCCCCAGCTCCACGAACGGGCTCTTCACGTGCGCGCCCGTGTACGCCTTCGGCAGGGTCTTGAGCAACTGCGCGCGGGTGGTCCGATGGACGATGCACAGGTCCAGCAGGCCGTCGTCGAAGACGGCGTCGGGAGTGATGCGGATCCCGCCGCCGTACTGCCGCGTATTTCCCACCGCGGCGAACATGATGTGCTCGTCGCGCGAGCCATGCTCCGTCCGGATGTGCACCAGTCGTGGCGTGAACTTCGGGAGCACGCGGAAGATCGCGTACAGGTAGACGGCCGATCCACGCAGGAGCTTCGCGTTGCGGTTGGCGTAGTCCGCTACCTCGGAGTCGAAACCGAGACCGGCGACGCCGAGGTAGCGGAGTTGGTTCGCGACCGCGACGTCCACCTCGTGCACGCGCCCGTTCAGCACGTTGTCGCACGCGGCCCGGATGCCACGGGGCACGCCCGTCACCTTCGCGAAGTCGTCGCCGGAGCCGGTCGGAATCAGCGCGAGCGTTCCCTTCTCGAGATCGAACTCGCGCACGGCGAGATTGAGCGTGCCGTCGCCACCGGCGATGACCACCCGGTCGTAGCCGGCGCGCGAGCTCTCCGCGGCGATGCGGACGAGATCCTCCGGACCGGTGCTCGGCTCACAATCGACACGCGCACCGCGCGCGCGGAGATACTCCTCGATCTCACGCACATAGCGCCTTGCGCGGCCGCGGCCGGCGGTCGGGTTGTAGATGAGCTTGAGGTGCAGATTCCCCCCGTAGCCCTGAGCGAGTGAAGCGAGTCGAAGGGGCCAGAGAGGTGCTGAGTGCTGGGTGCTGGGTGCTGAGTCACGGGAGCCACTCAGCACCCAGCACTCAGCACGCAGCACTTCCCCGGCCCTTCGACTCGCTTCGCTCGCTCAGGGCTGAAACTTTCGACAGGATAAACTAACGGTCCCCATGAAGTTGCGCACCCTACTCCTGCTCTTCGCTCTCAGCATCAGCTGCAAACCCGCCGCGGATCCGCAGCAAGCCGCCACACCGCGACCGGCGCAGCCCGTGATCCCGGCGACGGTGAGCGCGGAGCGCCGCACGCCGATCGTCGTCGTCGCGCACAACGTCCTCCCCTCGGTCGTCAACATCCAGACCGAGGCGACGATCCGGAGGCGCAGCGTCGACCCGTTCTTCGATCCGTTCGGCTTCTTTGGCGGCGGACGCGAACGCACCTCGCAGTCCCTCGGCTCCGGCTTCGTCTGGTCTCGAGACGGGATCGTGGTCACGAACAATCACGTCGTCGAAGGGGCATCGCGCATCACCGTGAACTTTCACGACGGCTCACAGCTCCCCGCGCGCGTCCTCGGCGTCGATCCCGACAGCGACCTCGCGGTGCTGCGCGTCGACGGCAAGAACTTCACGGCCGCACCGATCGGCACGTCGTCCGATCTGATGATCGGCGAGAGCGTCGTCGCGGTCGGCAATCCGTTCGGGCTGAGCGGAACGGTCACGACCGGCGTCGTCTCCGCTCTGGGCCGGTCCGTTCCCTCGGAGACCCAGGGCCGCACCTACACGGACTTCATCCAGACCGACGCGTCGATCAACCCCGGCAACAGCGGTGGGCCGCTGCTGAACATCGAGGGCAAGGTCATCGGCATCAACGTCGCGATCTACGCCCAGGCCCAGGGCATCGGTTTCGCGATTCCGGTCGATCGCGCGAAGAAGGTCATCCACGACCTGCTGCGCTTCGGCGAAGTGCACTCCGCGTGGATCGGCGCGGTCACGGCCACGCTCACGCCGGAAGAGGCGAGGCGCCTGGGACACGACACACAGCGCGGTGCAGTCGTCGTACGCGTCTTCGGCGGCTCCCCGGCGGACCGTGCCGGGCTCGAGCCCGGGGACATCATCACCGCCGTCGCCGGCAAGGCGGTGGACTCGCGCGAGGCGTTTTCGACCTACACCTCCACACTCGCGTCGGGGCAGCCGGTTAGCATCACCGTCGATCGCGACGGATCTTCACGTGCCGTGCAACTGCGCCCTTCCGATCCACCTGCCGATCTCGGCCTGCGGATGCTCCGCGAAGTCGCGGGGCTCAGCGTCGCCGACGAACGTCGCTCGGTGGTCATCGACGACGTCCTCTCCGGAACGCGTGCGGCGGACATCGGCCTGCGGGCCGGCGACGTGATCGTCGGCGTCAACGGCGTGGAAGTGAGATCCACCCTCGATGCCAACACCCAGCTCATGCGCGGTGCGGAGCGCTCCTCGATCGTGCTGTCCGTCGCGCGCGGGCGCTACGTGTACAACCTGACCTTCCCGATGGGGCTGTAGGGCGCTTCGATCGGGTTGCGAGTTGTGAGTTGGGTTTGCGAGTTGTGAGTTGGGGTTGCGAGTTGTGAGTTGGGGTTGCGAGTTGTGAGTTGGGGTTGCGAGTTGTGAGTTGGGGTTGCGAGTTGTGAGTTGTGCTGCGAGTTGTGAGTTGTGCTGCGAGTTGTGAGTTGTGCTGCGAGTTGTGAGTTGTGCTGCGAGTTGCCCTTGCGCGTTGCGAGTTGCAACCATTTGGTTGCGCCGGAGGCGCGGCAGAAGTTAGCCGGTGGCGAGCGCGGAGCGCCGCCACCGGACCGGCGTTTGTTGTCGATCTCCGCCCCGGCAGGGGCGGTAGACCCTCTTCCGCCCCTGCCGGGGCGGTTTGATCTGCGTTCGCTTTTCCGGTGGCTGCGCGCTTCCGCGCTTGCCACCGGCTACCCTCTGATGTCCCTCCGGGACGATCGGATTCTGCGCGGCGGGCTAGTGTGGGCTAGTGTCGTGCCCTGACACGACACTAGAACAGGACGGCCTGCACCGGCTGCGGCGTGGCGTTCTCGACGACCACCGGCCGCCGTGCCGCGCCCTTCCTCCGTCCAAGGAGGAGGAACAGGTTGCGGCGGATCCACTCCTGCGACTCGCGGTGATAGCGGAACTGCCGCTCGTGCTGATGGAAGCGGCGGTTGTGATGCGGGCCGAGCACGTGATGCAGGTATTCGTGGTGGATCACGGATTGGATGAAAAAGGCCGGGATCCCGGGCGCGTTGAGGATCGGATGGATCCGGATCTCGGTCGTGTGATGGTTATACGAGCCGAGACGGATGCTGCGCCGCCTCTTGCGCGAGATCTGCTGTCCCCAGCGAACCGGCAGCGGCGGGTATTTGAAGAAGTAGGTCCGGTGAACCTCGGACGCGAGGGACGCGAGGTGATGGTGGGTTTCGGGGATCAGGAGAGGAATCAGATGCGGGCCAGGCGGCATCGCGTTGATTATGCGGGGCAAAAGGCGAAAGAGAAAAGGTAAAAGTGACTTCGCTTCACTTTCACCTTTTGCCTTTTTCCTTTCGCCGCCCTCAGGCTTTGAACCGATCCATCACCTGAGAAATGTTCGCCATCGCCGCGGCTGACATGAGCGACCCGCCGGCGGCGATGATCTCGTCGCTCTTCTTCATCCCGAGCCACACTCCGATGCCGGCGCCGATGAGCACGGCCGCCATCGGATACGCGCGGATCTGCTCGCGCCAGGCCTCGGGGAGCAGGTTCTCGATCTCATCCAGCACTGCCTCCGGTCCGTCTTCAATCATCTTCGCCCCCAGCTTCGCCGCGTTGTCGCGGACGGTGCTCTGCTCGTCGAAATCAAGACCGGCCGCAGAACGCTCGTGCTCGTCAGGAAAACGCTGTGATGCCATCGACCTCACTCCTCGTCATCGCGGCGGAGCAGAAGACCGATCAGGAATCCGACTCCGACGGAGATCAGCAGAGCCTTGCCCGGGTTCGACCGGACGTAGGTACGCACCTGATCCGTAATGGCGCCGAAATCGACGTCCTCCACCCGCTCGCGCATCGTGTTGTAGCCATCGCGGACCGCACCCGACGCGTTCTCGTATTTTTCGCCGACGAACTCACGCGCGCGCCCGAAGCGGCCGCCCTCGTCCTCCCCCGTGCCTTCTGTGGGGCTCGTTTTCTCTTCCATGGCATACCTCCTGTGAAGCCTGACAATATCAAAGACGACGGGTGCAGCGCTCATGCCGGTCTTTGGAGTGCGGTGGCAACCCCCACGGATTTAAAAAGTTTCCGTACCCCGCCCCCCGAAAAAACCCCGCCCCCCGTGGTAAATGGGATGCGGTTGAGGCGCCCGCCAA
>CAZLGP010000168.1:0-39177 GCA_964558905.1 uncultured Thermoanaerobaculia bacterium
TGACCCGTGACCCGTGCGTTGTGCCACAGGCGTAACAGCACGGGCAACGGGCTACTGGCTACTGGCAACTACAATCACCCCATGAAACCCCTGCTCGTCGCACTCGCGCTACTCGCGGCCACCCCCTCCGCGTACGCGAAGATCGACTTCATCGAAAACGACTACGCCACCGCGGTCGCCCGTGCGAAGGCCCGAAACGTTCCGGTCTTCGTCGAGGCCTGGGCCCCGTGGTGACACACCTGCCGCTCCATGAAGGCTTACGTCTACACCGACGCGAGCCTCGAGCGGTACGCCGGACGGTTCGTCTGGCTCTCGATCAACACCGAGGACGCGAAGAACGCCGACTTCCTGAAGCAGTATCCGATTCCGGCCCTGCCGATGCTGCTCGTTCTCGACGCAAAGCGTGACCAGGTCGCCCTCCGCTACGTCGGCGGTGCCACCGTTGCCCAGCTCCGCAATCTCCTCGGCGAGGCGGAGAAGATCTACCAGGCTCGCGCCGTCTCCGCGGCCGACACGATGCTCGCGCGCGCGGACCGTCTGGCCAGCGCCGGCAAACAAGCCGAGGCCGCTCGGGCGTACGACGATGCGATCGCCTCCGCGCCGCGCTCATGGAAGAGCCTCGGGCGCGCGAGCGAGTCGCTCCTCTTCGCCTACTCGATGTCCCGCGATCACGAGCGCTGCGCGACGCGCGCGCTCGCGCTCTACCCAAGGGTGAAGGGAACCGCGTCCGCACCGAACGTCGCCGCGACGGGACTCTCCTGCGCGGCGTCGCTCGCCAAGGAGCACGAGAAGCGCGCCGAGATGCTGCACGCGCTCGAGAAGGCGACGCTCGAAGTCTTCGCGGACGCGAAGATCGTCATCTCCGACGACGATCGCTCCGGCCTCTACCTCGCGCTGATCGAAGGCGCCGACGCCTCGGGCGACGACGACGCGGTCGTGAAGCTCAAGCACGAGTGGTCGTCGTTCCTCGATGACGCGGCCGCGCGGGCGAAGACTCCCGAGCAGCGGACGGTGTACGACTCGCATCGCGTGAGCGCATACCTCGAGCTGGACACGCCGGAGAAGGCCGTGCCCATGCTCGAGCAATCCGAGCGCGATTTCCCGGACGACTACAACCCGCCCGCGCGCCTCGCGCTCGCATTCAAAGCGATGAAGGAGTACGACAAGGCACTGGCCGCGTCCGACCGCGCGCTCGCGAGGGTGTACGGTCCGCGCAAGATCGCAGTGCTCTCCGTCCGCGCCGACATCTACCTCGCGATGGGGGACACGAAGGCGGCGAAGGAGACCATCGTGCAGGCCGTCGAGCTCGCGAAGGCACTACCCGAGGGGCAGCGCAGCGCGGGCAGAATCGCCGGCCTCGAGAAACGCCTGGCTTCGATGCAGTGATGTGTCAGGCTAACCCTGAGTCGCGCAGCGGCGAAGGGTCACGGGAGCCCCCTCGTGAAGCGCGCCTTGCACGTGTCGCGTGAGGGCTCCCTTGATCCTTCGCTGCGCTCAGGATTCACGCCTGATCCTTCGCTCCGCTCAGAATTCAGCGCCGGCGATTCAGCGCCGGCGGTGCCATAGCACTCCTAAACCAAAGAGCGTCGCGAGGGAGATCGCTCCACCGATGAGGAAACTCGTCGGCAGGAAGACCAGCCGCACCCGATGCGTGCCGCGCGGCACGTGCACGCCGAGGAACGCGTGGTTGGCGAAGCGCGTCTCGACGCGACGCCCGTCCACGTAGGCGCGCCAGCCCCGCCAGCGCGGGAGCGACACGACGACCCATCCGTCGTTCTCCATCATCACGTCGAGGTCGTACCCGTGCCTCGCGTTGCGGGTGACGACCCTGCCGGGGCCGTTCGCTCTCTCCTGCGGCGGCAGCGGCGCCTCGATCCAGGCACGCGCGCCGAAGTCCTGCTCCCCCGCCATCTCGGAGAGCGCGTCGTGGCCGAAGCGCACGCTGCGCGGCACGAATGCGCGTCCGAGAACGCGCGTGTTCTCCAGGAGCATCGAGCCCCGTTGGCGCGCGACCTCGCGCCAACCCGGCGGTGGCGCCTCGCGGTCCCAGGTGATCGCGTAGCGCACATTCAGCAGCGAGAGGAACGGGCGGGTGAGGTCATCGACGCGGTTGAACCAGACCGGCTGATGCACGCACCACAGCGGATACGTCTCGAACGTCCGCCGGAACGTCATCGCCTGATAGCCGCGGACGTCTTCCAGCCCGTAGAGCGCGCTCATGCCGGGGATGAACGCGAGGCCGTGACCGGTGATGCGGAACGGTTGACGGTTGGCGGTTGGCGGTTGGCGGGAGATTGCCTGCAGGATCGGAATCGGCGGGTAGGCAAGCTTCTGCTCGTGTGCGCGGTAAATGCCGCCGTCGGAGACGACGCGCTGCAGGAGGACCGCGGCGATCAGGAACTGCGGCTTACGAAGCAGCGCGATCGCGAGCGCGAGGCCGATCAGCTCCGCCGCGATCTTGTAGTTGCCCCAGGCCGCGGGCGTTTTCACGCTGCGAAACAGCCAGGCGTTGCCGGCGGCGAGGAGGATGAACGTGACGACGAGCATGATCGCCGCGACTCGGTCACGCTCGCGGCGGAAGAGCTCTTCGACGCCGAGGGCGGCGAGGATCGCAAGAGCCAACGCGGCGCCGAACGAGAAACGCTCGTTGAGGGCCTGATCGAACAGCGGCAATTTCTGGAGCGCGCGCGCAAGCGGCTTCCACTCCGCCCGCGCAAGGAGACAGAACACCGCCATGCCGGCGAAGAACCAGGCTTCTCGCGAGCGGACGCGGATCGCGCCGTAAAGCGCGAGCGCGAGGATGATGCTTCCGACCGCGGCGGTGTCGATCGGAACGTCCGCCAGGCGCGTGTGGAGATACGGGAACACGTCCGTCGCCAGCCGCGCCAGCGCGTCACGAGGTTCCGCCCCCCGCGGCAGCTTCGCGAAGATCGCGTTGCGCCGCTCGTACTCGTGCGTCTGCGGCGCGGCCTCGAGGATCGGCAGGATGAAAAATGCCGTCAGAAACAACGCCAGCACGCCGGCCAGCGCGAGCCGCGGGAGCGCGCGCGGAGGCACCGTGACCAGCGCGTAGATCGCGGCGAGAAAGACGACGTGCAGAGCGGTCTCGGGATGTCCGGCGAGGAGGAGCAGCGCGAATGCGAGCGTGAGCAGCGGCAGGGATTTCCGCCGCACGCCCGCCAAGACGAGCGGCGCGAATGCCCACGCGAAACCGAGAGGCCAGAGGATGAACAGCGCCATCGACGCCGCGTACGTGAAGCCCGCGGCGGCGATGAGCGCCGCGGCCTCGCGGCATCCGAGGGAGCGCGCCAGCAGGAAGGCACCGAGGGCGGCGATCAGGTGGGCGATCGCGGCGGTGAAGGTCATGCTCAACGCTGGCGGGAGCAGGCAGGCCAGCAATGTGAACGGACTGAATGGCGCCGGCTGGGCGGCAGGGGCGAGGATGTCGCCGGCGAGCAGGAACCGGTTCCAGAGCGGCAACTCCCCGTGCGCGAGAGCACCTCGCACCGCCGCGCGCCACGGGATCATCTGCGTCGCGACGTCGGAGAGGTAGCCGTTGTGCGCGGCGACGAGCCCGTAGTCCTCCTTCATCCAGCTCAACGGCACGAAGTCCCACGGATGATCGACCGGGGCGTAGACGCGGCTCGTGAGCAGCGCATCGCCGGTGAAGGCAAACGGGATCAGGAAGAGAATCACCGCCACGGCGCGGGACAGAGGAAGAACGTACCGATGAGCCAGCCAGAGCAGGAGCGCGGCGGTTGCCGCGTACAGGAAAAGCGCCACGCCCGAGGATTCTAGCCGCCACGGGACAGAGGGCAGAGGGCAGAAGGCAGAGGGCAGGGAACCGTCTGTAAGGACGGAAGCTTCTTCTGCCCTCTGCGCTCTGCCTTCTGAAGGGTGAAAATGGTGCGAGCCGCGTTTCCGCGGCTCGCTTAAATGGGTTCGGCCCGAGGATCGACGCTATGTACGGCTTGTGGGTAGCCGTTGGTCAGCCGTGGGTGATCGAGAGAGAGAGAGAGAGAGAGAGATTCGCAGGCCCCGCGACTTGTCAGATCCGCTTCGGAGAGCTGCCAACCCCCACCGAACCCAAAGGCATGATAGTGCATTCGCTTCGGATTGTCCACCCTTCCGGAAGTCATGACACCTAGAATTTACTGTCACGCGAAAAAGTCGTCTGGACGGCAGAGACCGCTCCTCGTGCCTCAGGCTTGGCCGACCAGCTCTAGTGTCGTGTCACGGCTAAAACCGTGGGTTCTTTGCGGCGACGGTGGGCCGTCTGCCGGGCCGCTACCGCCGGAGCACCATGCGGCGGGCAAAATATCCCGCTCCAAACAGCCCCACCAAGACCGCCACGATCACGATGGCGCGGGTGTTCCCCACGAACACGTGCGGGTACCGGACGAGGTTGAGAATCAGGATGCCGCTGACGATCAGGTACAGGGCGATGCGGAGCGCGTAGAGCATCGGCGAGGGCCGGCGCGCACGGATTTTGTCGCTCCAAACGATCCACAGCATCACGATGATGGCGGCGATGGCCATCGTGGCAGGATGCATCATCAGAGCGAATCGTACTCCGCGGGGGCATATCCGAAGACGGCCTTCTTCCCCTTCAGGACGAGCGGTCTGCGGATGAGATTCGCGTCCTCGAGCATCAGGCTGATCGCCTCCGACTTCGAGAGCTTCGTCGCGTCGAGACCGCGGGCCTTGTACGCCGGGCTGCGGGTGCTGATCACCGCATCGAGGCCATACTCGTCGATGAGGCGCGAGAGGAGCTCGCGCGTGGGCGGCTCTTTGGCGAGGTTGTGTTTCACGAGCTCGAATCCGCGACCTTCCAGGTCGGCGACCGCCTTGCGGCAGCTCGTTCAGGTGGGCTTGAGATAGACCTCGAGGGACTTCTTCATTTCTTCTTCAACCTTTCTTTCTCAACCACCACGCGTCCGGACTCGCCGCTGGCTTGGGGCCTTCGACGCGACCGGGGGCCGGCGCCGCGAGGGTGGTGGCGTACTTCGGCGCGAGCTCGTCGAGCATCTTCTGCACGTCGGGCGTGCAGGTACCGCCGCACTGGCCGAGCGTGGCACTGGTGCGCGTAGCGACCTGGGTCAGCGTGTGTGCCCCCTCACGGATGGCGCGCTCGATCGTGCGGTACTTGATGTTGTTGCACCGGCAGACGGTCTTCAACCCGCGCAGCGCCGGATGCTGGGACTCTTCCTCGGACATTCCGGCGAGGCTAACACGAGCGGCCGCGAGGGGCTTCCCGGGTCGGAATTGAAAATTGAAAATCGAAAATTGAAAAAGCGCGAGGCCACCGCTCTCTCGGCAGCAACCTTCGCCTCTCGTTTTTTCAGTTTTCAATTTTCAATTTTCAATTCTTCCGCGCCCCCGGCTTCCCCACCTGCGGCTTCGGTCGCGAGGCCGAAGCCGACGCGGACGACGAGGGCAGGCCGAGCTTCGGCAGCGAGCGAGAGAGGGAGAACGCGCCACTGGCCGACCGCTGCTTTCCTACCTTCGGGCTCCGCATTGCGCCATGGTAACGCACTGCCGTAGAATGCGCGCCGCCGCCGGAATTTCCCCTCACGAGGGACGTTAGCAGCGGTGCAACCCGGCAGTCGCCTCGGCGAGGCCGCGTGCGCAGCGTGGGGCCGTAGCTCAGTTTGGGAGAGCGCCTGAATGGCATTCAGGAGGTCGTGAGTTCGATCCTCATCGGCTCCACCAAAAAACGACGATCAACAAGCGCGACCGCAAGGTCGCGCTTTTGTTTCTTCGCCGCATGGCCGGGTGAGCGTCAATCCACACGGGCACCGTGGGCCGTCGCTCAGCTGAAACTGAACATCCGGGCCCTGTCCTGTCCGCTCCTTAGGCGGAAAGCCGCGAAGGACTCCTTGTCCGAGAACTGCAGGTAGACATTCTCCCGCTGCAGCTGGGACATTCTCCGGCCCGGCCGCTGTCCATACGAATGGCCCGGGAAGACCTGCGTATTCGGCGCGAGCCGGCCCTTCAGACGCTCGAGGCTCTCGAACATGGCGTAAGCGGAGCGGGTGTCGGAGCACATGCCGCAACCCTCGGCGAACAGAACGTCACCGGTGAAGACGTTGTCCCCGACGAGATAACACATGCTGCCATCGGTATGTCCGGGAGTGAAGATCGGCTCGATCCGCATCTCGCCGACCATCCATGGGGTCGTATCGATCCCGATCAATCGAGTGACGCTGAACCCGGATGCGGCCATCTCCGCTTTCGACATCCAGATCGGACAGTCGTACTTCTCCGCCAACGGCTTGGCCAGATGCACGTGGTCCGGATGCGAGTGGGTGACCAGGACACCGCGCAGCGTGGCCTGCTCGTCCGCCAAGGTGCGATCGATCTTGTCCATCTCCCAGGCCGGATCGACGATCACCGCCTTCATGGTGCCAGGATCGACGACGAGATAACTGAAGTTCTTCATCGCGCGGTTGCGCACGTCGAGCACGATCACTCGCGGCGCGATCGGCGCACGCCGCCCTGCATCTGCGTGTTGGTGGATCATTCGAGGACTCCTCGCCGGCACGGCCGGCGGCGCTGATTGGCCAAGCCCTGGGCACGCCTGTCGCTCGAAGCTCAGTTTCTGGCGCGCAGGCTCCTAGTGTCGTGCCATCGCCTCCTCGGCGCCACGCGTCAGGAGACGCCCTTGAGAGCCTCTTCAAACGCCTTGGTGCGGGGCCGCAGGCGTAGAGCCTCGCCGTAGCGCTGGCGCGCCTCGGCCTTTTTGCCGTCTTTCTCGTAGATCTGCCCAAGGAGATAGTGCGCTCGGGAGTGCTGAGGCTCGTCGTCGTCCGGGTCGTACGCCAGATATTTCTTGAGCGCTTCTTCTCCGCGCGCCAGGTTGGCTCCGCTGAGCGCGGCCACTTCGCCGAGGCGGAACCAGGCGGGCATGTAGGCGGCGTCGAGCTGGATGGCCTTCTCGAGCTCGTCGAACGCGCGGCGGTAGTCCTTGTCGTATGTGGCGAGATGTCTCCCGAGCGCCGAATGCGCGCGGGCCGACTGAGGCTCGCCGCGCACCGCCTGCTCGAGCTCATTGCGTGCTAGATCGAGCTTCTTTTGCACCACGTACATCAAGGCGAAAGCACGATGTCCGTCGAGCGAGCTGCGGCGCTTGACCTCCATGGCCTGCTTGCGCGCCTTCTCCTCGCCGCCGCCCATGAAGCCGGGCGCCATCGAGTAGAACTGCGCCAGCTCGACCCGGGCTTGAATGTGGTTGGGATCGAGCTCCACTGTCCGCTCCAGCGCGGCGATGATTTTACGGGCCGTGGACACCTGTTTGAAGCCGGTCACTGACTCGCCGACCGTTGAGTGTGCCTTGCTGAGCCAGTAGTGGAGCTCCGCGCTCTTTGGTCGAAGGGCGACCGCTTTCTCCAGAAGCTCGACCGCGCGAGGGCCGTCATTCTGGTGGACGGCCGCCTTCCCGGCGGCGAGAAGCCCCTCGGGGCTCTGCGACGACGGTGCCGCGAGCGCGATCGATGCAAATAGAGTTGCAGCAAGTGCGAGCATTTTCATCGGTCTCTCCTTGATAGGTCCGGTTCTCATGCGATCCGGTCGTAGAGGCGCTGGAATTCGCGGATCTCGGTCAGAAACATGGTGCCGTTCCCCTGAGCGTTCCGCGCGTGCGCAAGGAAATCGGTGTCCAGTACCACGTTGCGCGTGCCGAACTTCACGGCGTTGCTGCCGACCAGCAGTTCGTCATACTCGTCCATGGACAGCTCGCATCTCTTGTCCAACTGGGTCTTGACCCGCATCGCCTGCACGCGTTCCTGGCCATCCTTCGTCACCACGCCGCTGAAGAATTCCGAACAGCAGCCGGATCCGTACGAAAAGACGCCCACGCGCTGCGGCGTATCGAAATCACCGTGCTCGATCGTGCTGACCAGCGACAGCATCGTGGTCGCGCCCATGATGTTCCCGACGCGCTGGCAATACGTGAGCCCGGGGGTCACCCGGCGCTGGAAATCGGTCGCCGTCTCCTGCGGCGACGCCTTCACCAGCTTCCGCATCATGTCGCGATGGGCACCCCGGACCATGCCGCCGAACGGCGTATGCATGGCCAGGTAGGCGAAGGTATCGGCGAAGTGTGCGCCCTCCACCCGCTTCGCGTACTCGCGAAACGCTCCTTCGTAGCAATCGAGATACGAAAGCAGGGATAGATCGGCGTCGCCGGCGTCGCCGTCGGGAAGCGGCCTGCAGGTATCCATCACCTCGTAGCCGTAGTAGCCGATAGCCCCGACGTCGGCCTGAAAGACGTAGGGCGTGTCGCTGACGAGCATCGCCACCGCTCCCGCTCCGCTGCTCGGTTCGGCGAACGACCAGTCTTCGGTCAGCTTCCCCCCGCCCCCCTCGACCATGAAGCGGGCGACGTCCGTCGCGATCACAAGCGCCTTCGCGCCGGGCGACGTCTGCGACAGGATGAAATTGATCGCCATCTGCAGGCCGGCCACGCCGGAATAACAGGCGTTCTTGAGCTCGAAGAGGCGGCAATTCCGGTTCAGGCCGAGAAGCTTGTGAAAGTACGTGCTCATCGATTTGCCGAAGTCGAAGGCCGACTCCGTGCAACTGATGACCATCTCGATCCGGTCCCGCTCCTCCGGACTGAGAGCGTTGACGAGAGGCTTCGCCGCGTTCACGCCGAACGTGACCGGGTCTTCGTACGGCAGCGCGACCGTCTTTTCCTTCATCAACAGATTCGTGAAGCGGGTCATATCCAGATTGCGATGCCTGGCCAGCTTGTCCACATCGACATAAGCGCTGCCGCCAAAGGCATTCATGGCTTCAATACCGACTACCGTCATAGGTTTATCCTCCGTCGAGATCGTCGTCGTTCAGTGGATGGACTCGCCCGTCAGATCGTCCAGACCCGGCTGATGCGGCCGAGCGGCAGCGACGATGGATCGCTTCTCCGGCAGCACCAGTCCGAACGGCCGGACGTAGAGGTTGTTCATCCTGACCAACACGTCTCCGCTTTCATTCAAGATTCTGATGTGGAACTTTGCGACGTCCCCACGGCTCTGCGTCTGTGCGTCGGCGCGCTCCGCGTACGCATGACAGGTCCGAGGAACCGGTCGGATGAGCTCGATCTCATCCAGTGCAAAAGGTAGATGGACGGTCGTCGCGTCGCGGCTGCCGACGAGGCCGGCGACGGTCTGCAGAGCGCCGTCGATAATCGCCGGATGCAGAACGAATTCACCGAAGTCGCTCTGCAGATGCTCGGGGACCGTGAGCCTGGAAAGCGCGAAGGAACCGTTCACATACAGCTCCTGCACCGTCTGGAAAGACGGCCCGTACTGCAGGCCATACGCTCTGAACATGTCGTACAGAGCCACACGCTCGCCGGTCTTCGCGCTTCGCTCCTTGAGCGCTTCGAGGACCATGCGATCCTCGCCATCGGCCCGCTGCGCCGGCCCGTTTCCGAGAATCAGCTTCCCCTCGGAGTGGACACGCTTCTCGTTTTCGTCGTCGAGCGAGGAAATCTCGAACTCGATGCCGTTTCCATTCGGCCGCAACGTCGTTCGAACCGTCTGCGCACCCGTACGGAAGCTCAGCGGGGCAGCCCAGACGATCCCCGTGAGCTTCCGGACCCGCTGTTCGCCGGCAATGGTCGCGGAGACGCACGCCATCTCCAGGAAGCCTGCGCCCGGAAAGATGCTTTCGTCGTGCACCTTGTGATCGACCGCGTAGAACGCGTCAGGGGAGAGCGTCGAGCTGAAGCTGACTTGCCGCAGCGTCGAGGAGTTGTAGCCGATCAGCGGATGCAACTGCCCGCGGCGAAGCGTCGGTCTCGCCGGCACCGGCGAATCGGTCACCCAGTACCGCTCGCGCGCAAACGGATAGGTCGGCAGTGTGACGAGACGCGGAGCGCGGCGATAGAGACTCTGCCAGTCCACCTCATCGCCTGACGCCCACCGCGACGCGAGGTCGTGCAACACCTCTTCGCCCGCACCCGGCGTCGCCGTTGCGAAGGGCCCTCTCGAGCCGCGGCGCGGCCCGGCAGTGCCACGATGGACATCCGTAGCGGACCTGTGTTTTCTCCACTCCGAAAGCCGGTCGATGAGCTGATCCACATCCGACACGACCACGGCCAGCCGCTCCTCCATCGCCTCCCTGCGCTGCAGCGTGTAGCAGAGGCTGGCCAGGCCGATGCGCGGCTGCCGGCGTAGCGTGGCGAGCATTCGGTCGACGTAGTCGTGAAGCCTGTCTTCATTGCGCGCGGAGAGATTGAAAACAAACGATCCTGTTGCCTCCGCGTCGTCGTCCCGCTCGACCCGCTCATGCTCCTCGACGAGCAGGCAGGCATTCACGCCGCCCGCACCGAACGAGTGGATGATCGAGCGGCGCGGTCCGGACGCACTCCATTCCGACAGCCCCTCCTGCAGATAGAACGGCGTCTCCGCGAATGGGATGTCGGGATTGGGGTCGCCGGCATGGATCGCCGGAGCGAGCTGGTGATGCCGCATCTGCAGGATCACCTTTGCGACCGCGGCGATCCCCGCCGCGGACTCCGTATGTCCGATGTTGGCCTTGACGGAGCCGATGGCGCAGAACTGGTTCTTCTCCGTCCGCTTCCGGAACGCCTGCGTCAACGCCGCGAGCTCGACGGCATCGCCCATCTGCATTCCGGTTCCGTGACCCTCGACGTAGCCGATACTCTCCGGATCGACGCCCGCCTGCTCGAGCGTGCGGCCAATCAGACTCGCCTGCGCGTTCGGGTTCGGGGCCGAATATCCGTGCGACCGTCCGCTGTGCTCGGACGCGCTCCCTCGAATGACGGCGTAGATGCGATCGCCGTCCTCCTTCGCCTTGCGGAGAGGTTTCAGGACCAGCGTACCGACGCCTTCGCCGGGCACGAACCCCTCGCCGCCGGCGCCGTAGCTGCGGCACTTGCCGTCGAGCGCCAGCGCCCGTCGCTGACACAGGCCGTGGTACTTCGACGGATGCAGATAGAGGTTCACGCCCCCCGCGATCGCAAGTCCGCATTCGCGCTTCTCGAGACTCTCGCAGGCGAGATGGATCGCAACCAGGGACGAAGAGCACGCCGCGTCGACGGGCGTGCTGGGTCCGTTGAAATCGAAAAAGTACGAGACACGATTCGCGATCGACCACGGCATCGCACTCGGCGTCACGAAGTTCCCGCGCGCCCATTCATCACTGGCCAGCAGATGATAGGAGTTCGTCGTCACGCCGACGAAGACGCCGACGTTTGCGCTCTGTGCCTTCGGATACCGGGCCTTCAGACGATCCCGCGTGTAGCCGGCATCTTCGATGGCGGACCAGACGGACTCGAGGAACAAACGCTCCTGCGGGTCCATGAGATTCGCTTCGGCACCGCTGATCTGAAAGAAACGGGGATCGAATTTGTCGTGGTCTTCGAGGAAGCCGCCCCACTTACAGTAGATCTTCCCTTTCGACGACGCCGCCGGATCGGAATCATAGAGCGCGCCGGCATCCCACCGATCGCGCGGCACGACGTCGATCAGGTTCCGCCCCTCTTTCACATTCTCCCAGTAGGCGTCGAGCGTCGGGGAGTGCGGGAAACGCACATGGATGCCGATGATGGCGATTCCCTCGCCGGCGTCGAGCTCCTCCCGCGGCTCGGGGAGTCGAATGACCTCTGCTTCAACCTCCGCCGTTGCAGCGACGGCATCGTCCGCCGGCACGCCGGTGGAGCCGAACAGTGCCGCCAACGCTTCGCGCGACTGCCGGACGAGAAATCTGGCAATGTCGCCTATGGTCTCGTGCTCATAGAACAACGTCTTCGGCAGCGCCCCCAGGTCGCTCTCCAACCGGGCGTTGATGCGATGAATCATGAGCGAGTCGATGCCGAACGAGTCCAGACGGTCCGACGAATCGATCCGTTCCGGCGCGAGGCCGATCTCGACGCCGATCAACGTCTTCACGTACGCTTCCGCCCTCGCAACCAGTGTCGCGGCATCAGCGCTGCCGGCCGACGCGGCAGCGCTGCGATGGGTCATGACCGGCTCCCGGGCGATGAAGGCGGCGATCCGCGACGGACTCCCGTACAGAGCGACCGCCTGCGTGGCGTCCGAGCGCAGGAAGTCTTCCCAGCATTGAATGGCGTCGGGCGTCGGCAACGGACTGATCCCGGTCCGCTTTTCGAGGAGTGCAACCTCCTCCTGCGAGACCGACATCCCTCCCGCCTCCCACAGAGGCCAGTCGATCGACAACGTCCGGCCCGACCGCTCCCCGGCGCGTCTCAGGTGCTCGCGGCGCTCGGCGAAGCAGTCGAGAAAACGGTTTGCGTACGCGTAGTCGGCTTGTCCGACGTTCCCCATCACGCCTGCCAGGGAAGAGAAGATGACGAACACGTCGAGATTCTCATCGCGCGTGGCGAGATCGACATTGATCGCGCCATAGATCTTCGGCGCGAGCACCGCCTCCATTTCCTCTTTCGTCTTTCTCAGAATGAATGCATCGCGGTTCACGCCGGCCGCATGAATGACTCCGTTGACCTCCGCGAAGCGCGCTTTCGCCTCCCGCGCGACCCTTTCCATGTCCGCCGGGCTGGAGACGTCGCCCTGTACATACAGGACCTCGGCGCCCGCGGCCTCCAGCTCCGCGAGTCGTTCCCCATGTGCGGCATTCAGCGCGGAACGTCCGACGAGAACCAGCTTCGCCCGGAAGCTCGTCGCCAGATGACGCGCGAAGATCAGGCCCAGGCCGCCCAGTCCGCCTGTGACCAGATAGACGCCATGCCTCCGAAGCGGCAGCTCTGAAGCCGCGGCGCGCGCAGGCGGCTGCGGCGTCAATCCGCGAACGGATCGCACGAGATCCAGGCCGTCACTGCGGCCGGGCTGGCGGTAGCGGATCTCCTGAGTCGTCCAATCGCGATCCTGGATCTCATTCCGGATCAGATCCGCTCTCTCGGAAACGGAGAGCTCCGCGGGAATCTCGATGGCTCTCGCCAGATACCTGGGATCTTCGAGTGTCAACGTCCTGAAGAAGCCCCCGACGGCAGCGCCGAGCGGGGGAGCTGCGTCCCCTTCGCTCGAGAAGAGCGACACGATTCGGGGCGGCGCCTGCTGCCTGGACAGCAGCATGGCCTTGCATACGAAGAGGAGGGAGTACAGCGTGTGATGCAGGTCCCGAGCGACATCGGGAGAGACGGTCAGTTCGCACGGATCCGGCGCGTGGTGAACGATGAGGTCGGGGAAGAGCGCCTTCTCCTGGAGGCGGGCCACGAGCTCGCGGAAATGTTCTTCCCGTTCCGGGTCGACGACGTAGACGTTCGGCTCGACTTCACCAAATGTCTCCCCCGGTCGGACCCAGACGACAGAATCGGCTCCCTGCCGTTCCCGGAAGGTAAGAAACAGCCGGTCTGTTTCGTCCATGATCAGGATCGGTCCGATCTCCCGGTTCCCGTCCTGCACGGTCAGGGCTTTCGTAGTCCACTCCGGCGAATAGTGGAGAGCCCGTTTGTCCTCACGCGGCTCGGGTGCGGCGATCTTTCTGATCTCGACGCTTCGTGCAGATGGCGTCTGCGGGATCCAGCAACGCTCTTTTTCGAACGGATAGGTCGGCAGCGACACCCGCCTCGTACCCGCGGGGCGCTCCATCAGCGACCAGTCGACGGCGACGCCGGACGTCCACAGGCTGGCAATCTTGTCGAGATCTCTCCTGGTCAACAGATCGCGCAGAAACGCCTTTCCGGCCTGACTGTCGATGACGCCCGCCGCGCGGAACCGCGCCTCTTTCGTGTTTCCGTAGAAGACGTTCTCCAGATCGGAGACGTCCCCACCGGAAGCCGAGAGATCCAACCATTCATTCAGCTTGTGTTTCAGGTCGTCCAGCGTCGAGGTGAGGATCGCAAGGCGCGCGTCCATCGGCGTGCGTCCCACCTGCGCGGTGTACGCGAGATCTCGAAGCGACACGCCGGAACCGTCCTCCAGGAACCGCAAAACGCGTCCCGCGTAGCGGCGGAGTGCATCGACGTTCTTCGCCGAAAGGAGAACCAGCTCCGGCGTCGTCGCGTCCGCGCCGGCCGTCACTTCGCGCGGGTACTCTTCCAGGATCAAATGCGCGTTCGATCCTCCGGCGCCGAACGAGCTCACCGCGACGCGCCGCGGATGCCCGGGCTTGCTCTTCCACTCCGCAAGCTCCGTCTGCACGTAGAACGGCGTTTCCGCGAAGTCGATGTTCGGGTTCGGTGGGCTGGCGTGTAAGGACGGCACCAGCTGCTTGTGCCGGATCTGGAGCAGCGCTTTCGTGACGGCGGCGATTCCAGCCGCCGACTCGAGATGCCCGATGTTCGACTTGACCGATCCGATGGGACAGGACTGCTTCTCGCCGCCGGCGCCCTCGAATGCCTTCAACAGTCCGGTGATCTCGATCGGATCTCCCAGCGACGTGCCCGTCCCATGCGTCTCGACGTATCCGAGGGTCTTCGGGTCGACGTTCGCCTCGCGGAAGGCCTCGACGATCAGATCGCCCTGGGCGACGGGATTCGGGACTGTGTAGCCGTTGGTTTTGCCGCCGTGATTGAGGACGCTGGAACGGACGATGGCGTAGATCTGGTCGCCGTCGCGAAGTGCGTCGTCGAGACGCTTGAGCAGGACGGCGCCGACGCCTTCGCCGGGCACGTAGCCGTCGCCGCCCTCGCCGAAGCTGCGGCATCGGCCGTCGCTGGCGATGAACCTCCCCTGGCTCAGGCTGAGGTACTTGTAAGGGTGAATGGTGAGATTGACGCCGCCCGCGAGCGCCGCGCCGATCGTCCCTTTGCGCAGCGCTTCGCACGCCAGGTGGATGGCCGTCAGCGATGAGGAGCACATGGTGTCGAGCGCGATGCTGGGACCGTGGAGATTGAAGAGATACGAAACGCGATTCGCGATCGAGGCGTGCGACGAGATCGGGATGACCGCCTCGCCTCTCGCGATCGCTTCGGCGCCGAAGAGCTCGTAGTGCCCCCACATGGCGCCGACGAACACGCCCACGCGCGATCCGGAGATGCTCTCCTTCGTATAGCCGGCGTCCTCGATACACTCCCACGCCGTCTCGAGGAACAGTCGCTCCTGAGGATCGGTCATCGCCGCTTCTTTGGGCGAAATGTTGAAGAACAGCGGATCGAACTTGTCGACGTCGGCGATGAACCCACCCCATTTGCTGTACGTCGTTCCGCGTTTGTCCCGGTCCGGGTCGAAGTACAGCGCGTGATCCCATCGGTCCGGAGGAATCTCGGTGATGCAGTCGAGGCCGTCCTGGAGGTTCTTCCAGAAGTCCTGGATGGTTGCGGCCTTCGGATACCTGCCGGCAAGGCCGACGATGGCGATCTCGCTTTCCGGTTTCGCCTTGCTGGCCGCCGAGCGTTTCCTTCGCCGTGTCGTCGCCGGAACGGCCCTGCGCTCGTCAGGCGCGGGTCCTTCGATCGTCTTCCCGGCGACGGGAGCTCCGAGCTTCTCCTGCAGAATCGCCGGATGTGCTTTTGCGAAGTAGCCAGCCATCGCCGCGATGGTCTGGTACTCGAAGAACAGCGTCCTGGACAACGAGCCGAAGGTGGTTTCCAACTGGTTCGTCAGCCGCATCGCCTGGACAGAGTCGATGCCGTAGTTCTCGAGCGGCGCCTGCGGGTCGATCTTGTGCGCCGGCAGCTTCAGGACTCCCGAGAATTCCTTGCGCAGGAAGTCCTGCGTCTTCTCCGCGAGCGCGGCCGCGTCGATGGACAGGGCAGCCGTGGCCGGCACCATCGGCGTTGGCGGCGCGGGCTCGGCGAGCAACGCCCGCCGCATTCGGCCGACGTCCCCCTCCGCGACCAGCAGTTGGTCCCACGGGGAGGCCAGAACGCGATGAAGCGCACCCAGGCCCGTGGCCGTCTGCATGGGCAGGACCCCGGCGGTCCGTTCCAGCAGTTCCCGGCCCGCCGGATCGATCTGCATCCCGCCCGCTTCCCACAGCGGCCAGTTGATCGACCGCGTGCGTCCATGCCGTTGTCCGGCAGCGACCTGGTGATTTCGATGGGCCGCGAATTCGTCCATGAACGCGTTCGCGGTCGCGTAATCCGCTTGTCCGAGATTTCCCACGGCGCCGGCGAGCGACGAGAACAGCACGAAGAAATCGAGCTCGACGTGCCTGCTGGCCTGGTCCAGATTGAAGGTACCGGTGACTTTCGGCGCGAGCACGTCACCGAATTCGGCGACGGTCTTCTTCAGAAGGAAACGGTCCGCGATCACGCCGGCGGAGTGAAGAATCCCGTCGAGGCGTCCGTACTCTTCGCGGATGAGAGCGACGAGGCGCTCCACCTGATCGGCGTCGCGGAGATCCGTCTGGCGGTAGCTCAGGCGGTCGCTGGGGATGGCGATCTCGCGCATGCGGCGGCCCGTCAGGATCACCCGCGCCTCGCGCGTCCGATCGAGAATCTCGTTCGCGAACAGGAGACCGAGACCGCCGGCACCGCCCGTGATCAGGTACACGCCGTCGTCTTTGAATGCAATCGGTACCGGCTCCTCGCTCGCCGCGATCTCTTCCCAGCGCAAGACCTGCCGCAGGCCGCCCTCGCGATAGCGAACGAGTGTCTCGGCCGGCCGGCTCGCTTCTTCGCGGAGGCGGCGCACCAGGTCTTCCGCGGCCGTGGAGGGAGACACGAGAAGGAGTTGGCCGGCGAAATGCGGATTCTCCAGGCGTGCCGTTCGGAGCAACGCCGCAAGACCGGCAAAGAGCCTCTGCTCGTCAGCATCAGCGACGACGATCTGAACCAGAACCGTCCCCTCCGGCCTGCGGCGGAAGATGTCCTGGATCCTTTCGAAGCACGCGATCGCGTAGTCGCTGTATCGCTCGGCGATGTTCTTGCGCGTATCCGCTCGCAGCCCGACGCACTGGCTGTGCGGCATCAATGGCGCCAGCGCGTCGGCGGCGCCGTCACAGACGATGATGTGGTGCTCCGCGTACGCGGTCTCGCCCGCGCCGGCGGGCTCGCTCGTCTGCCATGCGGGGGTCGCGAACAGAGTGCTCGCTGCCGGTCGGGGAGCGATCTGCTCGTTCAGAGCGCGCAACGCCAGTCCGCGCATCTGCACGCAGACGATTCCGCGCGCGTCGCAGAGATCGATCTCGAGCTTGACGACGGCGGTGCCGGGATGCACGTCCGGAGTAAAGCGAACCCACGCGAACATCTCCGCGCTGCAGGGCCACAACACGCGCAGGGTCTCGAGCGCAAACGGCAGCCGCGGGGGGCTCGATTCGGCCTCGTCGGTCAGCAGTCCGGCCGAGGCCTGCAGAGCGCCGTCCATCACACTCGGATGGAGCACGTAGTCTCCAACGACCACCGTGTCCGGCAGCCGCAGTTGCGCCAGCACCTCGCCGTTGCCGCGCAGGATCGACGTGATGGCTCGGAACGCCGGCCCGTACGCCAATCCCATGCGGGCACATGCCGCGTAAACGCCTTCGGCGTCCAGCGCTCCCCGGTCCATGCGTGCCCGGAGCTGCTCGAGGTCGACCGGTGATGCGGATGCCTGGCCGCTCCAGACCGCGCGACCCTGACAGTGAACGACTTCCCGCTCCCCTTCCCCGCTGCAGATCTCGTAGTCGACCTGATCGTCGTCCTCGGCGGCGGTCAGCACGATGTCGACCTGCGTCCTCTCGGAGACGGCGATGGGCCGCGACCAGACGGTATTCCGCAGTTCGAGAACCGCCGCTTGCGGCGGCGCGGGCAACGCGCGCTCGATCGCCGCGCGCGCCATCTCCAGATAGGCCACGGCCGGAAACACCTTCGTGGTTCGACCATCCGCCTTCACCTGATGATCGGCGAGGAAGAATTCCTCCCCGCTGAAGCTGGAGCTGTACCGTTGCTCCGTCAGGTCGGATGTGTTGGCGTGGAGCAACGGATGAAGCACCGAGGTTGCGGGGCTGTTCGCCACCGCGCCCATCCCCGTGTCGACCCAGTACCGCTCCTTCGCGAACGGGTACGCCGGGAGGCTGGTCCGCGGCGGCTTCGTCTCGCCATAGAGTCTGCTCCAATCGACCTCCAGCCCCTTGACCCACAGCTCCAGCAGCTTCGCGATCTTTCTGTTCGCGATCCACTTTTCGACCGCCTGCTGCAGATCGCCGTCGGTGCCGAAGAGCGACAGAGCTTCCCGGTTCCGCTTCACCTGCCCCTGATGGAGGCCGTCGATGACCGGCTCGCCCGCAACAAAGGCCTCGAGCTTCGCGAGCAGTTCTTCGACCGAGCCGGCGACGAAGCCCAGACGTTCCTCCATCGCCTCGCGGCCCACCTGGAGCGTGTACGCCATCGCCGCCAGGTCGATCGTCTCTCGCGACCGGACGAAGTCGAGGAGGTCCTGCGCCTTCTGCCGCAGCTGTTCGGGCGCCCGCGCCGACAGCACGATCACCGCATCGTTGATCGGCATCGGCTCTACCGCCGGTGCCTGATATTCCTCGATGATCATGTGCGCGTTCGAGCCACCGGCGCCGAACGAGGAGATGCCGGCGATCCGCGGCACGGGACGGTCATCGACGACCGGCTCCCACGGCCGCAACGTCTGATTCACGATGAAGGGCGTCTTCTCGAAGTCGATGTTCGGATTGAGCTGTGCCGAATGCAGCGACGGCACGATCTCGCGGTGCTGCATCTGCAGCAGGACCTTGGTCAGTCCGGCGATGCCCGCGGCCGATTCGGCGTGGCCGATGTTCGATTTCGCCGACCCGATCAGGCAGAAGCCGGAGTCCGGCTGATGCCCGAATGCTTTGCTCAGGGCCGCGATCTCGATCGGATCGCCCAGCTTCGTTCCCGTTCCGTGCGCCTCGACGTAGCTGACCTGCCGCGCGTCGAATCCCGATTCCGCCAGAGCGCGACGGATGACGCTCGCCTGCGCCTGCGGGTTCGGCACGGTGTAGCCATTGGTCTTGCCGCCGTGATTGAGGGCGCTGCCGCGAATGACGCCGTAGATGTGATCGCCGTCCCGCTTCGCATCGGAGAGCCGCTTGAGGACGGCCACTCCCACGCCTTCTCCGGGGATGTATCCGTCGCCTCCCTCGCCGAAACTCTGGCAGTGGCCGTCGCCGGAAATGAACTGTCCCGCGCTGAGCACGAAGTACTTGTTGGGGTGGATGGTGACGTTGACGCCGCCGGCGAGCGCCAGGCTCGTACGACCCTGTTTCAGGTCCTGACAGGCGAGATGAATCGCGCTCAGGGAAGACGAGCACATGGTGTCGAGGGTCATGCTCGGCCCGTGCAGATTGAGCAGGTACGACACCCGGTTGGCGATGCTGCCGGCGCTGCTGGCGACGCCGATGCGCCGGCCGTTCGCCAGGGCCGCGGCACCGAACATCTGGTATTCCGTGTACATCAGGCCGACATAGACGCCAACCTGTCCGGGGAGATCGTGCACGTCGGGCAGTTGCAGGGCGGCCCGGGTATAGCCCGCGTCCTCGATGGCCATCCAGGCGTGCTGCAGGAAAAGACGTTCCTGCGGGTCCATGTGCTCCGCCTCGATCGGCGAGATGTTGAAGAACAACGGATCGAACTCGTCGACGCCGCTGATGAAACCTCCCCACTTGCTGTAATGGTGGCCGCCCTTCGTGCGGTCGTCACTGAAGTACTCCCTCCAGTCCCACCGCTCCTTCGGCACCTCGGTGATGCAGTCCTTCCCGTCGCGCAGATTGCGCCAATAGGCATCGATGTCGATCGCCTCGGGATATCGGCCGCTCAATCCGATGATCGCGATCGGCTCCGCATCGAATTGCGCGACGGGCGCCGCGCTCCTCGAGCGCGCGAAACGGCGGCTGGACACGAGCTTCACCGGCGCCTGCACGACCGGCGTTACTGCATCGCTCGGGATCTGGCGGTCAGGCGCGCACAGCGCGACCGACTTCGCCCCATGATGCGCGATGAAGTAGCCGGCAAGCTCGCGAGTGGTCTGGTACTCGAAAAAGAGTGTCTTCGGCAGGGAGCCGAACGTGGTCTCCAACCGGTTCGTCAGGTTCATCGCGACGATGGAGTCGATGCCGTAATTCTCCAGCGCCGCTCGCGGGTCGATCTGCTGCGCCGGGACTTTCAGCACTCCCGAAAACTGCTTCCGCAACCAGTCCTGCATCGTTTCGGCAAGACTGTCCGCATCGATCGCGGGATCGATCGCCGGCCGCTCCGGGACCCGCAGAGACGGTGCCGTCGGGGTCAGAAAGGCGCGGCGGATCCGGGAGAGATCCCCTTCCACGACAAGCGTCTGGTCATGAGGCAACGCCAGACTGCGATGGAACGCCTGCAGCCCCGTGGCCGTGTCCATCGGCACCATCCCCGTGGCATGTTGCAGCTCTGCCTGGACGGCAGCATCGATCCGCATTCCCCCGGCCTGCCACAACGGCCAGTTGATCGATCGCGTGCGCCCGTGGCGTTGGCCTGCCGCCACCTGCGCATTGCGATGGGCCGCGAACCGGTCCATGAACGCGTTCGCCGCCGCGTAATCGGCCTGCCCCGCGTTCCCGGTTGCACCGCCGATTGCGGAAAACAGGACCAGGAAATCGAGCGCTTCGTCGCGCGTGGCGTAATCCAGGTTGAACGTCCCCGTCACCTTCGGCGCCAACACCTCCCTGAAGCGGGTGACCGGCTTCCGCAGAATGAAGTCGTCGGCAAGGACTCCGGCACAGTGAAGGATCCCGTCGAGCCGGCCGTACTCCGCGCGGATCCATGAGATCAGCTCCTCGACCTGCTGCAGATCGGTGAGATCCGCGGCCCGACAGGCGACGCCCTCGCGGTGCTCGGATGGCGCCGAACGTCCGGTCAGCACGACCTTTGCGCCGGCGGTCCGCTCGAGGATTTCCTTCGCGAAGAGAGTCCCCAGCCCGCCGAGCCCGCCGGTGATGAGGTAGACCTTTCCGTCTTCGAATGCGACCGGGGCCGTCTCCGCCTCTTCCGGGACTTCCTGCCAATGCAGAACGTCCCGCGCGCCCTCGCGATATCGGACCAGCGGGTCGAGCCCGAGGGTCCTCTCGTTCTGAACGTATCGGGCGAGCTCCTCACTCGTGGTGTCCGGAGGGACGAGGATGACCTGCCCGATCAACCGCGGGCTCTCGAGCGAGGCCGTCCTGAGCAATCCGGTAAGTCCGGCGAGCAGCGCCTGCTCCTGCTGATCCGGGACGACGATCTGAAAGAGCACCGTGCCCGATGGTTTCGACTGCAGGACAGCCTGGATCCGTTCGAAGCACGCAACGGCATATTCGATGTACCGTTCTGCGATGTTCTTGTCGCTGCTGGCTTGCAGAGGCAAGGCCGATAGCGCGACATCGACGGGAGGCAGCTCGCAGAGCACGAGGTGGCGTTCGGCGAATTCGATAGGACTGGCCGAGGGCGCGCCGGCGCTCGTCTGCCACACCGGAATCGCGAGCAGCGTGCCGGCAGTGTCGCGCCGTGCGGCTGCCGGCCTGACTTGAGGGGCGAGCTCGCGCCACGACAATCCGCGCATCTGCACACAGACGCTTCCGCGCTCATCGCACAGATCGATGTCGAGCTTGAGCGCCGGACTTCCGGTGCGAGTCCCGGGTGCCAGGCGCACCCATGCGACCATTTCCGGCTTGCAGGGCGATACGATCCGTAAGGTCTCGAGCGCAAAAGGCAGACGAGGATTGGCTCCGGAAGCCATCTCGAACAGCCCCGCGGCAGCCTGTAGCGCTCCATCCATGACGCTCGGGTGAAGGACGTACCCCGCTGCGTGGTCCGTAACGACCGCGGGGATTCTCAACTGCGCCAGCAGCTGCCCGCTTCCCCGGCGGATCGCGGCGATCGACTGCATGGACGGGCCATAGACGAGCCCCATCTGCGCACAGGCTGTATAAATGCCGTCCGGCGCGAGGGAGCCGGCGGTCATCTGCCGCTCGAGCTCCTCGAGATCGATTGCGCCCGGCGCAGCCTGACGATCGAGTAGCGCCCGCCCCTGACAGTGGACGATCTCGTGCTCCCCGTCCCGGCTGTAGATCTCGTACTCGATCTCGTCATCGCCTCCCGCCATCAGGGCGACACGGATTTCCTTGCTCCCGGTCACGATGATCGGTTGCGCCCACACCGTGTTCCGCAGCTCCAGGAGCGTCCCCTCCGGCCATGCCGGCACCGCGTCCTCGATCGCCGCCCGTGCCATTTCCAGATAGGCGACACCGGGCAACACTCTTTGTCCCATGTGGCCGCTCGGCTTCAGTTGGTGGTCGGTGAGGAAGAATTCGTCTCCGGTGAACGTGGAGGCGTAGCTCTGGCCGTGCAGATCGGACGTGTTCCTCTGCAGGAGCGGATGAAGGACCGCTCCGGCGACCGCCTTCGACGGCCGGACGGAGAACTGCTTGACCAGTGCGGCGGCATCCCTCTCCGACAGCCGCCTGCTCTTCAATTCCGCAACGATGTATTCAATGAAGTCGACCATCACGCCCTCACCTGTGGAAACGTTCGAATGATTGGATTGCGATAGGAAACCAGAGTCTGCGCGGTGGAAATGTCAGGCGCGTTGCGCCGCCCGAAGCCGCGACCGTGAGTCCATCGTAGACATGCCGCAAGGCGGAGCAACCCGCGCTGCCGGCCGTGCCGGCTAGACCAGCATCTTCAGCGCTGCAATCGCCTGTTCCGGCTCGATCCTGTCCGCGCCGATCTGGGCGATGATGTCGTCGATCGACTTCATCGTTTCATCGGGCGTGACGCGGATCTCCAGCATTTGCGCGGCTGGAGTGACATCGATCCAGCAGCGGTCCTTTCGGAACGGATACCCCGGCAGACTGACCCGCCGCGGCCGCACGCCGCCATAGAGCTCGTTCCAGTCGAAGCTCCCACCTCGGACCCAGAGATCGAGCAGCCTCGCGAGCTTCCTGCGGGCGATCCACTTCCCGATCGCTTCCTGCATGTCATCGTCCCGACCGAGGGCCATGCCCTCACCATCGGGATCGACCCGTCCGCGGCAGAAGCCTTCGATGTTCTTCTCGCCCTCGACGAAGGCGCGCAGCCGGTCAGCCAGTTGGTCGAGCGAGCTGACCACGAAGCCCAAACGCTCCTCCATCGCCTCACGTCCGGTCTGGAGCGTGTAGGTGACCGCGGCCAGATCGAGGGGCCGTTCCGACGTCCGCAGAAGGTCCAACAGGTCGCACGCGCGTTGCCGCAGTTGTTCCGGCGTCCTCGCGGAGAGAGGAACGATGAAGGCGGGACCGTCGCCCCGCGGCGCGGCCGGAGCGGGCGGCGCCTCGTATTCTTCGATGACGAGATGGGCATTGGTACCGCTGAAGCCGAACGAGCTCACCGCGGCGCGCCTCAACGAGCCCGGCGCGACGTTCCACGGCTGCGTTTCTCTGCTCAGGTAGAACGGTGAATTCCCGAAATCGAAGCGCGTGGTTTCCTTCGACACGTTCAGCGTGGGCACGAGTGTACGGTGCTGCATCGACAACAGAACCTTGTGCACGCCCGCGACGCCGGCCGCGGAGGTGGTGTGTCCGATGTTGCTCTTCACCGAGCCGAGGGCGCAGAAGCGCTTCTTGTCCGTCTTCTCGCGGAACACGGTGGAGAGGGCTTCCAGCTCGATCGGATCGCCCAGCTTCGTGCCGGTGCCATGTGCTTCGATGTACGTAATCGTTTCGGGATCGATGCCGTATCTCGCGTAGATCCCGCGTTCGAGCTCGATCTGGCTGGCGACGCTCGGCGCGGTGATTCCGTTCGTTTTGCCGTCCTGATTGATCCCGGAGCCGAGGATCACGCCGTAGATGAAGTCACCGTCACGCTCCGCATCTTCGAGACGCTTCAGGACCACGGCGCCTACGCCGTCGCCGTTGACGATGCCGTCGGCGGAATCGTCGAAGGTCTTGCACTGTCCGTTCGGCGAGAACATGCCGGCCTGGCTCATCGCGACGTACGACTCGGGGGCGAGCCACAGTGTCACACCGCCCGCGAGTGCGAAGTCGATCTCACCGCGCGAGATGGCCTGACAAGCGAGATGAATCGCCACCAGCGCCGAGGAGCACGCCGTATCGACCGCGATCGCGGGGCCTTTCAGGTTCAGGTAATAGGCGATGCGCGCCGCGGCGATCGCGGAGCTGTTGCTCGTGACGGGGGCTGACAGAGAGCGGTTCCGCGTCAGAAGCGACGCATACTCGTTCGTGGAGATACCGAGGTAGACGCCGCCCTTCTTGTTCGCGAGCGCGTCGGGCGAGTAGCCGGCGTCTTCGAATGCCCTGTAGCTCTCCTGCAGGAAGAGCCTGTGCTGAGGATCGATGTGCTCCGCTTCGTTCGGAGAGATCCGGAAGAACAACGGATCGAAGCACTCGACGTCGTCGATCGCGCCCAGCCACTTCGAATACGTCGTGTCCTTCCGCGTGCGATCGGGATCGTAATGGCGTCTCACATCCCATCGCGACGCCGGCACCTCGGTCACGCAGTTCCGGCCCGCGGCCAGGTGACCCCAGAACTCGCTGAGGTTGTTCGCTTGCGGATACCGTCCGGCCATTCCGATGATGGCGACTCGTTCGTCGCGCGCCGTATCCTGCCGCGCGGCCGTCCGCCCCTTGCGAATCCTCTTCTCGAGGACCGGGTACGCACCGGACGCGGTCACGGCCGGCACCGGCGGCCGCTGAATGCGTTGCCGCGGCGCCGTGCTGAGTTGCTTCTCGACGAACGCCGAGAGCTCTCGGACGGTGGGATGGTCGAACACGACGATGTGCGCGAGCTCGGTCCCGAACCTCTTGTTGATGGACGCCATCAGCTCGGCGCCGAGGAAAGAGTCGAGACCGAATTCGACGAAGGGCTGATCGACGTCGATCGTCGCGCCATCCACCTTCAGTACGGCCGCTAGAATCGCCTTCACATCCTGTTGCAGTTGCTCGATGCCCGGCACGACTGCCCGCGGCGACTGGACATGAAGTTCCGGCGCTTCGAACGCGCGCACCTTTCTGAGGTGCGCCGTGATCTTCGCCGGAATCCCTTCCAGCACAAGAATCTGATCGTGCGGCGAGGCGAGACTGCGATGGAACGCCCTCATTCCGCTCGCGGTCTGCATCGGCACCAGGCCCGCGGCTTCCTTCAGCCGCTCCCGTGCCGCGGCGTCGAGACGCATCCCGCCAGCCTGCCAGAGCGGCCAGTTGATCGAGCGGGTGCGTCCGTGGCGCTGGCTCGCATCCACCATCCGGTTGCGGCGCGCCGCAAAACTGTCCAGGAACGCGTTCGCGGTGGCGTAATCGGCCTGCCCGGCGTTTCCGAGGACGCCGGCAACGGACGAAAACAGCACGAAGAAATCGAGCTGAGTGTCTTTGGTGGCCTCGTCGAGATGGACCGTGCCGGTGACTTTCGGCGACAGCACCCGGGCGAGGTCGCCGCTCGTCTTCCGGACGATGAGCTCGTCGGCGGCCATCCCGGCGCAGTGCAGGATGCCGATGAGCGGTCCGTACTCGTCCTCGATGCCGGCGATCGCGTCGATGACCTGATCGAGGTCCGTCAGATCGAGCTGGCGATAGCTCACCCGCCCGCCGTGTGCGGACAACTCGTCCAACAGATCCTGCGTTTCCTTCGTCATCGGCGAGCGCCCCGTCAGGACGACCGTCGCCTCACGCTGCGCGAGAATCTCTTTCGCGAACACGACGCCCAGTGCACCCGTACCGCCGGTGATCAGGTAGAGGCCGTGTTCCTTGAACGCGATCGGCGCCGGTGCCGGATCAGCAGGCAGCTCGCTCCAGCGCAGAACCTGCCGCACGCCGCGCTCGTAGCGGATCAATGAATCCAACCCGCCGGTCTTCTCATCCTCCAGATACACCGCTAATTCCTCTGCGGTGATCTCCTGCGGAACGAGGATGACCTGGCCGACGAAGTACGGGTGTTCCTGCCCCGCCGTCTTCACCAACGCGGAGAGGCCCGTCAGCGGCGCGTCGTCCTCTCGATCGCGAATGACGATCTGAAACAGCACCCGCCCCCGAGGCTTGCTCTGCAGGATGGCCTGGATGCGCTCGAAGGACGCGAGCGCATGTTCGGTGTACCGGCGCGCGAGGTCCGTCTGGCCATCCGTCTCCAGCGACAGCGTGGACGCGCCCAGCCGCACGGCATCGATGTCCGGCAGGCCGCACAGAACGACGTGATGCTCCGCAAACTCGGCGGCACCGCGCGGGCGTTCGAGATCGCGCGTCTTCCAGACCGGAGCGGCGAGGACGGTGCAGACCGGCTCGTCGCGCTTCGTGGCCGCGGCGACGTGAGGGCTCGAGAATCCGTGCACCTGCACGCAGACATTTCCGTGCTCGTCGCACAGATCCACGTCGACGCTCCCGTCCGCCGCCGAGGAGCGCGCCCAGGCGAACATCTCCGGCGTGCACGGCGCGAGGACGCGCAGCGTCCGCAGCGCGAGTCCCGAACCACCATCGGAGAGCAGGAGCGCGACTTCGAACGCACCCTGCACGAGACTCGGATGGAGGACATACTCGCCGGCCGTCGGCGCGGCGTTCTCCGGCAGCCGAAATTGCGCCAGCAGCTCCTCGTTTCTCCGCCACACGGTAGTGACCGCGGCGTTCGCCGGCTCGAGCTTCTGTTGCGCCATTCGCGCTTCGAGCTGCGCGAGGTCGAGAGCGGCGGGCCGCGGCTCCGTGGTCACGATTGCGCGGCCCTGACAATGAACGATCTCCCCGTCCGCGCCGTGGCTGTAGACCTCGTACGCAATCCCTTCCCCGTCGTTCGCCAACAGCGCGACGCTGACGGGATTCCCTGCATTCGCGATGAACGGCTCGCCCCAGACGGTGTCTTGCAACTCCAGCACCGCCGATTCGGCAGGCGACGCATGCCGCACCGCCGCGCGCACCATCTCGAGACAGGCCGCGGGAGGCAGCACGCGATCGGCGAGGAAGTGCTCCGTTCCGGAGAATGTGGAGCGATAGCGTTGCCCGCTCAGATCGGAGGCGTTCTCGTGGAGCATCGGGTGCAGGGTCGCGGCATTCTTCTGTTCCGGCGCTTCCGGTGCAATCCAGTACCGCTCCTTCGCGAACGGGTAGCCCGGCAGGGCCACGCGTCGCGGCTTCCCCTCGCCGTATAGCTTGCGCCAATCGATCTCGATGCCGCTCACCCACAGTTCCAGCAGCCTCGCAAGTCTTCCGTTGGCGATCCACCGGTCGATCGTGTCCTGCAGTTCCGGATCGGTATTGAACAAAGACAGCGCGTCTCTGGTCCGCTTCACCTGCCCGCTCCAGGCACCTTCGATGTTTCGTGCGCCGTCGACGTATGCCTGGAGCCTCTCCTCGAGCTGCTCGATCGAGCTGACGATGAAACCGAGGCGCTCGTCCATCGGCGTCCGGCCGGTTTGCAGGGTGTACGCGATCCCCGCGAGATCGGTCGCCGGCGACCTGCGGATGAAGCTTAGAAGATCGCCAGCCTTTTCGCGCAGCTGATCCGCGGTCCGCGCCGACAGCGGTACGATGACGTTCGCGTTCGGAGGAGCGACATACACCGGGCGCGCAACCTCGGCCCGCCGATCGTGTTCGCCGATCACCAGGTGCGCGTTCGTTCCGCTGAAGCCGAACGAGCTGATCCCGGCCAGCCGCCGCGGCGCGCCGTGCAACTCCCACTCCTCGAGACGGGTGTTGACGAAGAACGGACTCTCCGTCAGATCGATGTGCTCGTTGAGACGTTCGAAGTTGATCGTCGGCGGCAGCTGCTTGTGCTCGAGCGCCAGCAGGAGCTTGATCACTCCGGCGATTCCGGCCGCCGTGAGGCAGTGCCCGATGTTGCTCTTCACCGAGCCGAGCGCGCAGTACTGTTTGTTCTGCGTGTACTTGCCAAACGCCTTCTGCAGTCCCTCGACCTCGATCGGATCGCCCAGCTTCGTGGCCGTACCATGCGCCTCGATGAGCTGGATGTGCGTTGGATCGATGCCGTAGCGGTCGTAAACCTCCTGCTCCAGGCGCGTTTGCGACTCGGGGTTCGGCGCCGTGATGCCATTGGTCCTGCCGTCCTGATTGACGCCCCACCCTTCGAGCACGCCGTAGATGATGTCCCCGTCCCGTTCCGCGTCGGCCAGCCGCTTCAGCATCACGACTCCGATACCTTCTCCGGGGACGAAGCCATCCGCGCGTTGGTCGAACGAGAAGCACCTTCCCTCGGGCGAGAGCATCCCCGCCTGCGAGGTCATGATGTGCATCCCCGGCCCAGCCATGACATAGACGCCGCCGGCCAGAGCGACGTCGCTGCCGCCGACATTCAGGCTGTCGCAGGCCTGCGCGATCGCGACCAGCGAGGACGAGCACGCGGTGTCGATTGCGACGCAGGGACCCTGCAGGTTCAGGAAGTAGGAGATTCGCGCGGCTAGGATCGACGTCGCGCTGCCGGTGAAGCCGTGCGCGCTCAACTGTCGCGCCGGCGACCGATCGTGATAGTCGCCGGCCGCGCAGCCGACGAAGACGCCGCATTTCGTTCCGGACAGAGCGCGCGCGTCGTATCCGGCGTGCTCGATCGTGTGCCAGCACGACTGCAGGAACAGCCGCTGCTGCGGATCCATGTTCTCGGCCTCGGTCGGCGAGATGTTGAAGAACATCGGATCGAACCGGTCCTGCTCGTCGAGCGCTCCCATCCACTGGCAGTACGTCTTCCCCGCTACGACCGCGTCGGCCTGGTAGTGCGCCCGCAGATCCCACCGGCTCGCCGGGACCTGCGTGATGCAGTTCCTTCCCTCCGCGAGATTGCGCCAGAACTCGTCGAGATTCCGGGCCTGCGGGAACTGGCCGGCCATGCCGACGATCGCAATCTTCTCCGTGGCGCGGCTGGCCGCGCCGCCCGGAACGGCGCGTGAGCTTCCGCGAGCGCGCCGCGCGATCCGCCTTCCGGGAGATCGCACCATCGACGCTTGCGGTCTCGCCGATGGCGACGGTCTGGCGGGTGCAGGAGATGCGGCCACACGCGACAGCGTCCCCTGTTTTCCGGCTTCTTCTTTGACCAGTCGACTGAGCTGCGCGAGCGTCGGATAGCTGTAGACCTTCGTCGCCTCGATCGAGGTCTGGTAGCTGTCGTTGATCTTCCGGAGCCAGGTGACGCTGCTGATGGAGTCGAGCCCAAGGTCGACGAACTGCGCATCCTCGTCGATGTCGCTTTCGTTCATCTGCAGCTCGTTCGCCAGGAGCGTCTTCAACCTGGCCACAACCGCCGGCAGGGGGTCGGCGTCGGCGCGGGCGTCCACCGGCCTGGCCACGACCGGCGGCGCGGCGACCGGAGCTGCATCGGTCTCGGCGTGGAAATTCTTCTCGATGCGCGCGAGCGTGTCGGACCGGCCGACGAACGTCTGCTCGTGCATGGCCAGCTCGAGCCGGTACGTCTCCTCGAGCGATCGCCGCACATCCTCGGTCAACTGTTGTTTCAGGGCGATCAGACGGTGCCGCGGCTGTTGCGCGATCTGATCCGCCAGAGCCATCGCCGCGGCCAGCACGTCGGCGCGCGGCAGGACGCGCAGCAGCAGTGCCCTCTCTCGCAACGCACGACCTGTATACGGCCGCGCCGTCAGCAGGCTCTCCCGCGCGACGTCCTGTCCGATCCGATCCACGAGGACCGAGGTGGCGCCGGCGCCGGGCGTGAACCCGTAGTCCATGTACGGACTGACGTAGCGACTCTCTTCACTCAACAGCGTGACGTCGGCGAACATCCCGAGCGACCACCCGGCGCCGATGGCATGCCCCTGCATCGCGGCGATGACGGGCAGCCTGCAGTCGAGCGCAGCCTGAAAGACCCTCGTGTCGGTGAATTTCGCCTTGCCGGCCTCGATCGCCAGCAGACTCTCCTTCGTGCCCCCGGAAGCGAAATAGCGATCGTACCCGGCGAGAACGACGGCCTTGTAGTCCGGTGCCTCCGCGATGTGTGCGAAGACTTCCGTCAGGCCCTGGATGAGGGCTTCGGAGAACATGTTTTTCGCGTCCCGCTCCTCCATCGTCACGACGACGATGCCCTCCGGATGCGCCATGGCATGCACGGCCCGAGACCGAAGAGTGATGGGCGTGGGCGCGGCGAGCTCCTGCGCCGGCTCGTCCTCCCCTGGCTCCCATGCAACGGGAAGGCGGCCGGTCTTCTCCCGGATCCTCGCGGCGCTGTGGTTCTTCCATAACGTCAGGACGGCGCGCGGCAACCGAGCCCACGATTCGGCGATCTTCACCGCGGTGATCTGGACTTCATCCGATTCCGCGACGACCGCGGCAGGCACCCGTCCGCGAAGATCGGCACCGCGGTAGTCAGCGCCGGTCAGGAGGATCTCTTCGGCCGCGTCATTGCCGAACCGATGGATGAAGAGCGCAGCGGCCAGCGGACTCACCCCCGCCGCGCTGTAGATGCCATCGGCGGCATGGACGACGGCGTCGCAGAACTGGGCAATGCCCCAGGCACTGCCTCTGGCATTCCCGGGCAGCGCCGCAACGATGGGAATCTGTGCGTCGAGCAGGAGGCTCTCGACCTCGGGCGTAGCTCCGACGAAATCGGCGTCGCCACCTACGAGCACGATCGCCCGCGAGTCGCCGGCTTCGTCCAGAACCTGCCGGAGATCGGCCGTCGCCAATTCGACGACCAGCACATGGCCCGGGTCGCCGGCTGGATGGGGCGCCGCGTCAGTCCGCGTCAATGCCGCAACCCGGTCGACCAGCCGGCGCGTCAGATGCCGTTTCAGCAGCCGCAGCGCGTCGCGAGATTTTTCAGCCAACGTCGACGCGAGATCTTCGGCGAATGCGCCGGCGTCTGCCACCACGGGACCAGTCCATCCCTTCGCCCGCAGTTGCGCTCCGGTCGCGGTACGCGCCTGGTACAGCAGCTCCTGCGCTAGCGTGTCGCCGAATCGCTCGCTGAACAGCTCCAGCACGGGGATCGCCGGTTCGAGAAGGTACCCATACGTCGCCTCTTCACCGCAGACGATGAAATCGCAGAGCGCGTCGAAGACGAACGCCGCGCCGACCGCGTCCCGGTCCGCGACGGCAATGACGGGATAGGGGAACGACGCGACCGCCCGATACAGGCCCTGCTCGAGCGCTTCGTCGAGGTCCGCGGTTCCGCCGCGCCCGAAACACCGCTCCACGCCGCGGATCATCAGGACCTTCAGGCCATCCTGCTCTCGGGCCCATTCGAGAGCTCGCCGCAGCTGAGAGACGGCGTCGCGTGCGGGTACCGCGTTCGCTTCGATGGAGAAGATGCCATTCCCTTCGTCGTACAACCGCACCGCGGAGACAGATGGGGCCGCGCTCGCGGCGGCGGCATCGAAGAGTGCGACGGAAGCGCGAGGCGCGGCAGGCGCCTGTACGGGCATCGGCGCATCCGGGGCAGCCAGGGAGATCCCCGCGGTCCTGCGGACCGCCGGTGCCTCCTGATGAGATGCGAGGAACGCGATTTCTTTCCGCTCGCGCGGGAGGGCTGTGACCGGCGATGCGGCGCGGACGATCGATGGCTCGACTTCGTCCGCCGCGATTCGCTGTCCGGTGACGCCGCGCATCTGGGCGCAGACGTTTCCGCCCGTGTCGCACAAGTCGACGTCGAACAAGACGTCGCCGACCTCACTTCGCGGCGAGGAGCGCACCCACGCGACCATCTGCTCGCTCGTCGGCGCCGAGATCCGCATCGAGGCCATCGCCAGCGGGAACCGGACAGCGTCCTGCGATCCGGAAGCGTCGACGAGCGCGGTGCAGGCCTGCACCGCGCCATCGAGGAGGCTCGGATGCAGGAAATACCCGGCCGCCGTGTTCTCGATTGCGGCCGGCAACTGCAGGTGCGCGAGGAGCTGTCCGTCTCCGAGGCGGATGGACCGGACAGCTCCCGATGAGCCGCCGTCCGCGCCAACCGTTCCTCGGGTCATCTGCCGCTCGAGCTGCGCGAGATCGAGCGCGGCAGGCGCCGGTCCCTGGCTCACGGCGGCGCGGCCGCGGCAATGGACACCGTCCTCGTCGGCGCCGTCGCCGTAGATCTCATACTCGACTTCGTCCTCGCCGTTCACAAACAGCGAGATCGCGATCTCCTGGCCATCGCCGGCGACGATCGGCTGCGCCCAGTCGACGTCGTGCAGTTCGATGCCCGCTTCCGGCGTGTCCGGCAACGCGTGCCAGACCGCGGCGCGCGCCATCTCGAGGCAGACGACCGCCGGCACGACTCTCTGCGCGCCGGTATCGGCAACGAAGAATTCGTCGCCCGTGAACGTCGAGCGATAGCGCTGCTCCCGGAGATCGGACGCATTGCGGTGCAGCAGCGGATGGAGCACCGCTTCCGCCGAAGGCCTGGAGGCGACACGATCCGCGGCCTCGACGTCGACCCAGTAGCGCTCCTTCGCAAACGGATAGGTCGGGAGACTCGTCCGCGGCGGCCTGGTGTCGCCGTACAGCCGGCTCCAGTCGACCTCCAGTCCCTTGACCCACAGCTCCAGGAGCTTCCCGATCTTCCGGTTCTCGATCCACTTCTCGACCGCCTGCTGCAGGTCGGTGTCGGTACTGAAGAGGGACAACGCTTCCCGGTTCCGTTTCACCTGCCCGTAGTGGAGATCCTCGATGTCCTGCCGGCCCGCAAGCCAGGCCTCGAGCTTGGCGAGCAGTTCTTCGGGAGAGCGGACGACGCAGCCCAGGCGCTCGTCCATCGCCTCACGCCCGACCTGGAGCGTGTACGCCACCGCCGCCAGATCGATCGTCGATTCTCTCGACCGGACGAGCTCGAGGAGATCCTTCGCCTTCTGCCGGAGTTGCTCGGCCGTCCTCGCCGACAGCACGATGACCACGTCTGTGATTGCAGTCGGCTGCACAGCGTCAGCCTGGTATTCCTCGACGATCAGGTGCGCGTTCGCGCCGCCCGCTCCGAACGACGAGATGCCGGCGATCCGCGGTACCGGCCGGCCGTCGATGATCGGCTGCTCCCACGGCCGCAACGACTGATTCACGACGAACGGGGTCTTTTCGAACTCGATGTTCGGATTCAACTGCGCCGAATGGAGCGACGGCACGATCTGCTGATGCTGCATCTGCAGGAGCACTTTCGTCAGCCCGGCGATCCCGGCCGCCGATTCGCAATGGCCGATGTTCGACTTCGCCGATCCGATGAGACAGAAGCCGGTGTCCTGAATCCCGAAGGCTTTGCTCAACGCCGCGATCTCGATCGGATCACCCAGCTTCGTGCCCGTGCCATGCGCTTCGATGTAGCTGATGTGCCTCGCGTCGACTCCCGATTCCATCACCGCGCGGCGGATGACACTCGCCTGCGCCTGCGGGTTCGGCACCGTATAGCCGTTCGTCTTGCCGCCGTGATTGAGGGCGCTGCCGCGAATGATGCCGTAGATGCGATCGCCGTCCCGCTGCGCATCGGAGAGCCTCTTGAGCACGACCACACCCACACCCTCTCCGGGGATGTATCCATCGCCGCCCTCACCGAAGCTCTGGCAGTGGCCGTCGCTGGAGATGAACTGCCCTGCGCTGAGCACGAAGTACTTGTTGGGATGGATGCTGACGTTGACGCCGCCGGCGATGCCCAGGCTCGTCCGACCCGCCCGGAGGTCCTGACAGGCAAGATGAATCGCGGTCAGAGAGGAAGAGCACATGGTGTCGAGGGTCATGCTCGGACCGTGGAGATTGAGCACGTACGAAACCCGATTGGCGATGCTGGCCATGCTTCCGGGAACGCCCACGCGTTTCCCCTGCGCGAGGGCCGCGGCGCCGAACAGCTGGTACTCGACGTACATCACGCCGACGTAGACGCCGGCCTGTCCCGGAAGATCCTGCGCGTCCGGCGCCTGGAGAGTCGCGCGGGTGTAACCCGCGTCCTCGATGGCCATCCAGGTGTGCTGCAGGAAGAGACGCTCTTGTGGATCGAGGACCTTCGCTTCCTTGGGCGAGATGTTGAAGAACAGGGGATCGAACTCGTCGACACCGGTGATGAACCCGCCCCACTTGCTGAAGTGTCCGCCGCTCTCCGCCGTCCGGTCGTCGGTGAAGTACTCGCGCCAGTCCCAGCGCTCTTTCGGCACCTCCGTGATGCAATCCCTGCCGTCGCGCAGGTTGCGCCAATAGGCGTCGATATCGACGGCCTCGGGATAGCGTCCGCTCAGGCCGATGACGGCGATCGGCTCGTGGTCGGGTCCCGCGGTGCGGCCGGCCGTCCGCGTGCCGCTGAAGCGGCGCCTGGCAACGAGCTTCCGCTCCAAGGGCTTGTCCGGCCGTGGTTCGACAATCTCCGCGCGGCCGGCGCCCTCGCCGGCGAACAACGTTGCCAGGCGCGCGGAATGCGAGCTCACGAAATACGTCGCCAGCTCGGCCAGGGTCTGGTATTCGAAGAACAGCGTCTTGGGCAGCGAGCCAAACGTCTGCTCCAACCGGCTCGTCAACTTCATGGCCAGGATCGAATCGATCCCATAGTTCTCCAGCGGCGCTTGCGGATCGAGCTTGTGCGACGGCAGCTTGAGCAATCCCGCGAGCTCCTTGCGAAGGAGCTCCTGGGCTTGCTCGGCGACGCTGCCGGAAGCGACCGGCGCGAGCTGGAGCGGCCGTTGCGGTTTCGGCTCGGTCACCGTCACACCACGTGCCAGCACGACACGGCGCAGCCGCGCGAGATCGCCTTCGGCCACGAGCATCTGGTCGTAGGGCAGTGCGAGGCAGCGGTAGAACGCATCGATGCCGGTAGCCGTTTCCATGGGCTGGCCGCCAGTCGTCTGTTGCACCAGCTTCAGCTTCGCCGGATCGAGGCGCATCCGGCCGGCGAGCCACAACGGCCAGTTGATGGCTCGGGTGCGTCCGGATCGCGTCGTTGTAGCCACCTGCAGATTGCGCCAGGCGGCGAAGCCGTCCATGAACGCATTCGCGGCCGCGTAGTCGGCCTGGCCGAGGTTTCCGGCCGCACCGGCCACGGACGAGAACAGGAAGAAGAAATCCAGATCGATGTCGCGGCTCGCCTGGTCGAGGTTGAACGTGCCCGCGACCTTCGGCGCCAGCACCTGCCGGAATTCCGCGCCGCTCTTCTTGAGGATGAAGTTGTCGGCAATCGCGCCGGCACAGTGAAGGATCCCGTCGAGACGCCCGTATTCGTCTCGAATGGAGGCGATGAGTCGAGTGACCTGTTCGAGGTCGGTCACATCCACCTGCCGGTAGCTCACGCGCACGCTTTGCGTTTCCGCGGACAGCGGAGACCGTCCGGTGAGGACGATCCTCGCCTGGCTGGTCCGGCCGAGGATCTCGTTCGCGAACAAAGTCCCGAGCGCGCCGAGACCACCGGTAATCAGGTAGACGCCGGAATCGCGGAACGCGAGCGGCGGCGCGTCATCGCCTGCCGGAATCTCCTGCCATCGCAGGACTTCCCGGACACCCGCAGCGTACCGGACCACCACATCGTGGCCATTCTCATCCTGCAGGCGCGCCGCGAGCTCCTCCGCCGGGAGGTCGGCGACGATCACCTGACCGGCAAACTGCGGGTTTTCCTGCGCCGCGGTCTTCAGAAGCGCCGACAGGCCCGCGAAAAGCGCGTCGGGGACGATGACCTGGAAGAGCACCCTGCTCTGCGGACGGCGGCGGAGGATGCTCTCGATCCGCTCGAAGCACGCCAACGCGTGCGCGGCGTAACTCTCGGCGATGTTCTGGTGCTGCGGATCCAGAACGGCGACCTGGCTGTGCGGGAGCAGCATCCGGAGTCGTGCGGTGTCGGTCGCGCCGGGCTCACACACGACGACGTGGTGCTCGGCGTAGCGGGTCTCACCCGTCGAGATCGCGTCGCTCACCTGCCAGACCGGCGTGGCGTAGAGGCGGCCAGCCGGCTGCGCCTGGGCGACGGCGCGCAGGGTGAAGCCGACCAGTTGCACGGCGACGTTGCCGCTCGCGTCGCACAGGTCGATGTCGACCTTCGTCGTGCTGCCCGCCGAGGAGCGCACCCAGGCGCGCATGTCGCGCGTGCACGGCGCGAAGACGCGCAACGCGTCGAGGGCGAAGGGCACGCGGGGGTCGGTGACGGTATCGGCCGAGTCGAGCAGCCCAAGGCAGGTCTGAATCGCGCCGTCCATCAGGCTGGGATGCAGAACGTACTCACCTTCGACGCCTTCAGGCAGCCGCAGATACGCCAATGCCTGGCCGTTGCCGCGGCGGATCGACGTGACCGCCTGGAAGCTGGGTCCGTAGATCAGGCCCACGCGGGCGAACGTCGCATAGATGTCGTCTGGCTCCAGACGGCCGCGCGTCATCGCCCTTTCCAACTGCGCGAGGTCGAGCGCCGGCGGCACCGGCCGGGACGTCAGGACGGCGCGGCCATGCGCATGCACGGCCTCCTCGTCGTCGGCGCGGCTGTAGATCTCGTATTCGATCTCGTCCGCATCGTCCGCGATCAGCGCGATCCGGACTTCCCTCCTGTCCGTGACGACGACCGGCTGGGCCCAGCCGAAGTTGCGCAGTTCCAGCACGCGCGCTTCCGGCTCTTCCGGCAACGCGTGCTGGATGGCGGCCCGCGCCATTTCGAGATAGGCGACGCCGGGAAGGAACTTGTGGAGCGTGCCGCGATCGGCACGGACCTGGTGATCCGAAAGGAAGAACTCGTTTCCGGTGAAGGTGGCGCTGTAGCTCTGCTGGCTGAAGTCGGAGGCATTCGCGTGCAGCAGCGGATGCAGAGCGCTCGTCGGTGTCGCGACGGTCGCCGGCTCGAGCCTGTAGCGCTCCTTCACGAACGGGTACACCGGCAGCGCGATGCGGCGGGGCCTGTCGTCGCCGAAGTCGTCGCCGTAGAAGCGATTCCAATCGAGGTCCGTCCCCTGCACCCACAGCTCCAGCAGCTTCGACGGCTTGTCGTCGGCGCTCCAGACCGGGCTTTCGTTGCCGCGTTTCACGCGGCCCTGTTGGCAGTCCTGGATGTACTCCGCGCGATCGAGCCATGCCTGGAGTCGGCTGGCGAGCTCGTCGAGCGAACTGACGACGAAGCCGAGACGCTCGTCCATCGGCGTCCGGCCGGTCTGCAGCGTGTAGGCGATGTCGGCCAGTTCGACGGACGGCGACTTTCGGAGAAAGCTCCGGAGATCGCTCGCTCTCTCGCGGAGCTGCTCGGGCGTACGCGCGGACAACGGCAGGATGAACGGACCGCCGCGCACTGACCGCGACGCAGGGAGCGGCCGCTCGGACTCGCCGATCACGAGGTGCACATTCGTTCCGCTGAAGCCGAAGGAGCTGATGCCGGCCAGCCGGCGCGCCGCGCCGTGCAACGCCCAATCCTGCAGGCTCGTGTTGACGTAGAACGGACTGTCCGTCAGGTCGATGTGCTCGTTGAGCTGTTCGAAGTGGATCGTCGGCGGCAGCTTCTTGTGCTCGAGCGCGAGCAGGAGCTTGATCACTCCGGCGATGCCCGCCGCCGTCAGGCAGTGGCCGATGTTGCTCTTCACCGATCCGAGGGCGCAGTACTGCCTGTTCGTCGTGTACTTTCCGAACGCCTTCTGCAGCCCCTCGATCTCGATCGGGTCGCCGAGCTTCGTGCCGGTGCCGTGTGCCTCGATGAGCTGAATGTGCGACGGATCGATGCCGTGGCGGTCGTAGACCTCCTGCTCCAGACGGGTCTGCGACTCCGGGTTCGGCGCTGTAATGCCGTTGGTCTTGCCGTCCTGGTTGATGCCCCAACCTTCGATGACGCCGTAGACGACGTCGCCGTCACGCTCGGCGTCGGCAAGCCGCTTGAGCATCACCACGCCGACGCCTTCTCCGGGGACGAAGCCGTCCGCGCGCTGGTCGAACGTGAAGCACTTCCCTTCCGGCGAGAGCATCCCCGCCTGGGCGGTCATGACGTGCATCGCCGGGCCGGCCATCACATAGACGCCTCCCGCGAGCGCCACATCGCTGCCGCCGGTGTTGAGGCTGTCGCACGCCTGGGCGATCGCCACCAGCGATGACGAGCACGCCGTGTCGATGGCTACGCAGGGGCCCTGCAGGTTGAGGAAGTAGGAGATCCGAGCTGCCAGGATCGACGTTGCGCCGCCGGTGAAACCGTGCGCGCTCAACTGGCCCGTCTGCGAGCGGTCGTGGTAGTCGCTGACCGCGCAGCCGACGAAGACGCCGCACTTCGTGCCGGACAACGCCCGCGCGTCGTAGCCGGCGTGCTCGATGGTGTGCCAGCACGACTGCAGAAAGAGCCGCTGCTGCGGATCCATGTTCTCCGCTTCGGTCGGCGAGATGTTGAAGAAGAGCGGGTCGAAGCGGTCGTACTCCTCGAGCGCGCCCACATACGGGCAGTTCGTCTTCCCCGGCACGATCGCGTCGGGCTGGTAGTACGTCCGCAGGTCCCAGCGGTCCGCGGGTACCTGCGTGATGCAGTTCTTCCCTTCGGCCAGGTTCTGCCAGAACTGGTCGAGGTTGCGGGCCTGGGGGAACTGCCCGGCCATGCCGATGATGGCAATGGCCGGCGGGCGGCGCGACGTGGAGGAGCCGACGAGCCGCGACGCCGTACCGTTGCGCCACGACGTGAGCACGGCGCGCCGGCTGCCAGCCGGCCGGTCCACCTGCGGCTTGCCGGTCGGGCCAGGGGCCGAGGGACCTGCCGGCTCGCGGCCGGCGCGCCCTTGTTCTGCTTGCTCCTTGACGTACCGGGCGAGTTGCGCGAGCGTCGGGTAGCTGTAGATCTTCGTCGCTTCGATCGAGGTCCGGTACTTCTCGTTGACTTTGCGCAGCAGTGAGACGCCGCCGATGGAATCGAGACCGAGGTCGAGGAACTGCGCGTCCTCGTCCACGTCGCTCTCGTTCATCTGCAACTCGCCGGCGAGCAGCGTTCGGATGCTGGCGGTGACGGAATGGAGCGCGTCGCTGCCACCTGAGGCGGTAGTGCGCTCGACCATTCCGGCGGGCATCGCGGATACCGACGCCACCGGGGCGATGTCGGGATAGAAGTCGAAGCGGATCTTCTCGGCGGTGTCGCCACGTCCGACGAACGTGCGGTCGTGCATGGCCAGTTCGCGCTGATAGGTATCCTCCAGCGGCTGGTGCACGTACGCGGTCAGTTGCTGTTTGAGCGCAATCAGCCGCTCGCGCGACGCCTGCGCCATCCGACCCGCCAGCGCCATCGCCGCCGGCAACACTTCGGCGCGCCGCAGCACGGGCAGGCGGAGTCCTCTGGCCTTCAGCTCGCGACCCGTGTGCGCTTGCGCGGTCAGGAGGCTCTCGCGGGCGAGGTCCTGGCCCATCTTGTCGGCCAGGACCCACGTGGCGCCCGCGCCGGGCGTGAAGCCATAGTTCATGTACGGGCTCACATACCGGCTCTCTTCGCTCAGCAGCGCCACGTCCGCGAACATGCCG
>CAZLGP010000169.1:0-29575 GCA_964558905.1 uncultured Thermoanaerobaculia bacterium
AGCGATCCACCCCCCGGCCACCAATTGATGTGGCACGGCTACTCGCAACTTCACTTGATGTGCGAAGGGTTCGCCCTGCGGGATTCGGAGGAGACTTGAGATCTGTCCCGAACAATCTGCGGGTAACGGGCAGGGCTAGCCGGCACGGCCGGCACCGCTGGTTGCTCCGCCTTGCGGCACGTCTCCGATGGATTCGCCGGTCACGGCTTCGGGCGGCGCAGCGCGCCTGACGCTTCCACCGTGCGGACGAGCGGACCGTCTCAAACCCCAGCGGACCGCCGCCGTCTCGGCGGCTGACGTGCACGCGTCCCGCGTGCACACGCGCGGGCGAGACGCCCGCGCGTCAGCCGGCGGGACGCCGGCGGTCCGGCCGGAAGGGAGGCGCTGCCGCCGCACTCCACGGATTGGCGCGCGGACAATCACCGCGCCCGCGACGACGGCCGGCGCCCGCGATTGATTCACATCGACGGGGCCGGAGGGATCGCCCTCGCGTAGCTGTGCGTGTACGCGCCCGGGGACGATCTCTGGATCATCTCCGTGAGCGTGTCGGCGGCCATGGGACGACTGAAGAGGTAGCCCTGCGCTTCGTAGCAGCCGTGCTCGCGGAGGAAGGCCAGTTGTTCGTCCGTCTCCACTCCTTCGGCGATCACGCGGATGTTGAGCGCTTTGGCCATGGCGATGACGGCCGAGACGATCGCGCCGTCGCTGCCGCCGCGGGTGATGTCCTGAACGAACGTGCGGTCGATCTTGAGAGCGTCGATGGGGAAGCGCTTGAGGTAGTTCAGCGACGAGTGTCCGATCCCGAAGTCGTCGATGGCCACGCTGATGCCGAGGTCCTTCAGCTCGCTGAGAATGTCGGCCGTGAGGCTCGGGTCGGACATGGCCGTGCTCTCGGTGATCTCGATCTCGAGGAAGCGCGGGTCGAATCCCGAGCGCTCCAGAGCGTTCTCGATCATGGAGACGACGTTCGGCTGCTGGAACTGGCGGGCGGAGACATTCACCGCGATGCGCATGCCGGTCCCTTCGCTGTGCCACAACTGCCCCTGACGGCAGGCCTCGACGATGGCCCATTCGCCGATGGGGAGGATCAGGCGCGAGTCCTCGGCGATGCCGATGAACTCCGCGGGGCGGAGAAGGTTCTTGCCGCCACGGTCCCAGCGGATCAGCGCCTCCATGCCCGTCACGGTTTCCGCTCGGAGGTCGAGCTGGGGTTGATAGTGCAGGATGAACTCGCGCTGGTCGAGAGCGTGGCGCAGCGCGAGCTCCAGCGAGAGCCGGTCGGCAGCCTTGCGGGCCATGAAGGGCGAGCAGAGCTGGAACATGTTCCGGCCCGCCTCCTTGGCGCGATAGAGAGCGCTGTCGGCGTTCTTGAGGAGCGCGTCGACGTCGCCGCCGTCCTGTGGATAGAGGGCGATGCCGATGCTGGTCGTGATGTTGAGCTCGTGGCCCTCGATGCGGATCGGGGCGGCCACGGCCTCCAGGATCTTCCGCGCCACGGCGGTCACGTCGTTCACGCTGGCGGGCTTCATCATCAGCAGCGCGAACTCGTCATCGCCGACGCGCGCCAAGGAGTCCTCGACGCGCACGCAGGTTCCGATGCGCTTGGCCACGGTCTGCAGCAGCTCGTCTCCCGAGCTGCGACCGTAAGCGTTGTTGACGAGGTTGAAGCGATCGAGATCGAGACAGATCACCGCCAGCAGGTTTCCCTGGCGATGGGCGTAGTTGAGGGCGACCATGAGCCGGTCCCGGAAAAGGGCCCGGTTCGGGAGGCCGGTCAACACGTCGTGATGGGCGCGGTAGCGAACCTCTTCCTCGGCGTTCCTCCGTTCGGTGATGTCGACCACCGTGGCCTCGATGACTTCGTGTCCGTGGCCGTCCTCGACCAGGTTTGCATGGACCAGGGCCCAGAGCTGCGCCCCGTCCGCGCGGACCAGCGGGAGCTCGTGATTGCCGATGGTGCCCTGCTCGCGCAGACGCGCGAGCAAGGCCTGCCAGTCGGTGTCGTTCCAGAAAAGGTCGGCGATGCCGTGGGCCATCAACTCGGCGCGCGACGCGAATCCGAACATCTTCGCGCATGCTTCGTTGCAGTCGAGGATTCCGCCGGCGGTCGTGGAGCGGAGCTCTGCCACCGGATTGCGATCGAAGAGGAGCTTGAATCGCTCGGCCGACGCGCGGATGAGACGAACGCGCGAGCGATGGGCCAGGGCAACGATCGCGGCGAGGAGCAGGACCGCGCCGGCGATGAACCACGGCCTCTCATGGAAGAAGGGACTCTGCCGAATGGTCGTGGCGGTCGTGCTCCACGGTCCGTCGGCGATCGCGGCGCGCACGTGGAAGCGATAGTCTCCGGGACGGAGGTTGGTGTAGGACGCGACTCGCCGCGTGCCGGCCTCGACCCAGTCCTGATCCAGTCCTTCCAGCTTGTACTGGTAGTGAATCTTCTCAGGCGCCGTGAAGTGGATCGCGCCGTAGTGAAGCTCGATGCTTTTCGTCCCCGCGGGGAGCTGCGGCGGATCGGAAGAGCCGGCGCGTTGATGGTCGATCAGCACGTCGCTGATCACCACGGGTGGAGCGGCCGCGGCGCGCGTGCGGGTCGGATCGACCATGGCCACGCCTTTGACGGTGGCGAACCAGAGTTTCCCGTCGCCCGTTTTCCACGCCACCGGCTGCGTGCCGCCGTTGCACTCACGGCTGCGCATGCCATCGGCGCGGCCGTATGCGACGGTCCGCACAGTGCGCTGCAGACCATTCGCGAAATCGTCGAGCTGCTGCCGTGCAGCGCGAAAGATGCCTTTGTTGCAGCTCATCCAGAGGAAGCCGTCGTCGTCTTCGAGAATGGCGAACACGCTGTCGTCGAAAAGGCCCTCGCGCGTGGTGATGGTGGTCCAGCGGCCGTCCTTGAAGCGACTCAGTCCGCCGCCTGCCGTGCCGACCCAGATCGCGCCCGACGAGTCCTGATGGAGCGCGAGAATGAAATTGCTGGAGAGCTCCTTTCCGGCCGTGAACGAGGAGATCGTTCCGTTCTCGATCCGGTTCAGACCTCCGTCCTGCGTGCCGGCCCACACGACGCCCTGGCGGTCCTCGTAAATCACGCCGACCGCTTCACCGGAGAGGCGGTAAGTGTCGGGGGCGATCGCGCCGTTGACGATGCGCTGAAGTCCGCGGGCCGTTCCCACCCAGACTCCCCCGCCTCGGTCTTCGTACACCGACAGCACGATGTTGCTCCGCAATCCGTTCGTTTCGTCGTACACCGTCGTCCGGCCGTCGAGGATGCGGTGCAGTCCGCGGTCGTAGGTCCCGACCCAGAGACTGCCGTCCCGCCCGCTCCAGGCGGAGAGGATGACGTTGCTCGAAAGGCCGCGGTCCTTCGAGAAAAGGCGACCGTCAAGGGTCTGCACGCCTCCGCCCGTGCCGATCCATAACGTGCCGTCGCGGTCGGCGTGCACCGTGCGCACCTTCTCTCCAAGGAGTCCCTGCGCGGCCGTAAACGAGATCACCCGCGGCTCGGTGACACGCGTGAGACCGTGTACGGAGCCGATCCAGAGGTTTCCCTCACGATCCTCGAGGAAGGACGACACTGCCCCATTGCCGATGCCCAGGGCGTGAGAGTCGAAGTCGAACCGGTCGTCGCGGAAGCGACCCACGCCACGGTCGAGCGTTCCGATCCAGATCGTGCCGTGCCGATCCTCGAAGATGGATCTGACGATCAGCGAGGGCAGGCCGTCCGCGGCGGTATACGCGCGGAACCTGCCGTCGCGGTAGCGAAGGAGGCCCTTGCCCTGCGTTCCGATCCATACGCTGCCGTCGCGACTGACGTACAGCGCGAGGATCTGCGTCACGGGGAATCCGTCGCTCTCGTGCCGGGTGACGCGCCCTTCTTTCCAGGTCGCCAGTCCCTGCATCGTGCCGATCCAGATCTGCCCGGACCAGTCCTCGGCTAGAGCGGTGACCGAAGGGTGGGGCAGCGGATCGGAGAGGACGACGAAGGGGGCATCCTTCTGGCGGCGGGCCAGTCCTTTCTGCGTTCCGACCCAGATGCTGCCGTCCCCGGACTGAAGGAGCGTGGTGACGGCGTCGCTCGGCAGGCCGTCGGCCGTACCGTAGGTGCGAACGCGGCGGCCGTCCACATGCACGACGCCGCCTCCGTTCGTGGCGGCGTAGAGACTGCCGTCGCGCGCCGGCAGCAGCGCGAAGGTCATGTTGCTTTGGATCTCCGGGGTCGACGCCTTGTCATAGACGAGGAGCTCGTTGCCATCGAAGCGGGCGAATCCTTCCACGGTGGCCGCCCACAAGTAGCCATCACCGGTCTGGGCGAGAGCGTAGACCGTTCCCTGGGGCAGGCCGGTGTCCACCGTCCATGTGCGAATGATGTGCTGGTCGAGGGTCAGGGCCGGATCGAGACAATACGAGCGAACGGGCCATAACGGCACGATCAGGAGGACGGCAAGCCATCGAACAGCGAATCTCATCGCCCCGTATGACAGGTTGTACGTCGTCGCGCTACCAACGACTCTCTGGACCCGTGCCCACAGTACACGAATGGGCATGCGCATGGAACAATAATGCCATTACCGGCAGAATGACATTCGGAAATTGGCTACGGTAGGTGGCCCGCGAAAACACGTGTGGTGATGGAATTCCATTGCGACGCTCACGACGTGCACAATGCATTATGGGGATGAGGCGATCGGGAACCAGCGTGCAATGCATTATGGCTGTGGGGCCATAATGAACGACGACAAATGCTGACATTGCACTTCGGACGAGTCGGGCCTACAATCCATTGCGCGGAGAGATTGCGCGGCAGAGATTGCGCAGAGTAGCTGGATGATGAAAATCGGTGCACTGCTCGCCGGGCTTTGCCTGGTGGCCCTGTCTGCCTGGGGTGGAGAGGGGACGGTGCGGCGGAGCGGGCGACCCATCCCCGGGCGCTACATCGTGGTGCTCGAGGCGAATGCCAGTGTCGACGCCGTGAGGTCCACGGCCCTCAGCTTCAAGGGAGCGCGTGTCCGGGGCTCTTATGGACGAGGCCTCAAGGCTCTTGCACTCGACGCCAGCGACGCCGACGCCACCAGGCTCTCCCGCGACCCGCGGGTCGCTTTCGTGGAAGAGGACTCGATCGTCTCCGGCGCGGCCACCTGGGGCCTCGATCGGATCGATCAGCGCTTCCTTCCGCTCGATGACGCCTACGCTCCGGACGCTACCGGCGTGGGGGTGACGGTGTACGTCGTCGACACCGGCATCAACGCCGGCCATGTCGATTTCGGATCCAGGGTCGTCGACGGATACACCGCCTTTGCCGACGGTCGCGGGACGAGCGACTGCAACGGACACGGAACTCACGTGGCCGGCATCGTGGCCGGGTCGACATACGGGGTTGCGCGTTCCGCCACGCTCGTTCCCGTGCGCGTGCTCGATTGCAACGGAACGGGCAGCGTGTCCTCGGTTCTGGCGGGGCTCGAGTGGATCCTCCAGCAGCCCCGTCGTCCGGCGGTGATCAACATGAGTCTCGGCGGCGCGCCGTCCTCGGTCCTCGATCTGCAGGTCGCGGCGATGGTGGCCGCGGGCATTCCGACCGTCGTTGCGGCGGGGAACGGCAACGAGGACGCATGCGGCATGTCCCCGGCGCGCGTCCCGGTCGCGCTCACCGTCGGCGCCACCACCGAGACCGACGTTCGCGCCGCGTTCTCGAACTACGGGACGTGCATCGATCTCTTCGCGCCGGGCGTGAATATCCTCTCGACGTCGCATGGCAGCGCTACGGCAACGGCTGTTGGCTCCGGCACCTCTTCGTCCGCGCCGTTCGTCGCCGGCGTCGCCGCGCTTTGTCTGGAGAGATACCCCGCCGCCTCGCCCGGCGCGGTGGCGCAGACGCTACGCTCGCAGGCTACCGCCGATGTCCTCGGCGGGGCCGGTGACGGCTCGCCGAACCGCCTGCTGTTCTCGCGCATCGACGCTCTCGCGGACGCGCCGGCCGATGACCAGCTCCTGGGTGATCCCGGCTTCGAATCGGGCACGCTGCTCTGGACATCGGATATCTGCGCCGTCGTCAATCCGACCGGGTGTCCCCCTCTGTTCGACCTCGGAACCGCGCAGATCTCTCCGCGCGGTGGGGCCGGTCATGCCGCCCTCGGCGGTCCGGCAAGAAGCTTCCGCCTGACATCGGAGGCGGTGACGATCCCCTCGACCGCTCGCAAGTCGGAGCTCAGCTTTTATCTCTGGATCGTCACGAAGAACAAGAAGCGGTCCGTCGCCGACGTGTTGAGGATCGAGATTCGCGACGGAAGCGGCGCATTGCTCGAGACGCTCGGGACCTTCAGCAATCTCGATGCAGGCACGGCGTGGCTGCAACGTCGGTTCGACGTCGGTCGCTATCGCGGGCAGACCATCCGCATTTCGTTCGAGGGCATCATGGGGCAGGGTCCGCCGACGTGGTTCTTCCTCGATGACGCCACGCTGAACGTGCGGTAGGCGCGACGGAGCTTTCCAAATAGGACGAATAGGACGGATAGGACGGATAAGACGGATAGGGCAGCCATCCGTCCTATCCGTCCTATCCGTCCTATCCGTCCTATCGCCAGGTTTGAAGCTCACTTCGGACGAGGGCGCCGTGCCTTCGCCGCGGCGCGCGCCTCTTTGTCGCGGTACATCGCCGCGTCGGCGTGGCGCAACAGGGTGTCGGGATCCTCGCCGTCCTGCGGACAGACGGCGATTCCGATGCTCGCCGAAAGCTCGACGGCCGGCACGGCAAGAGGGATGGGCCGTTCCAACTCGTCGAGGATCTTCTGGGCGACCTGCGGCGCATCCTCGGGATGCACGAGATCCGGCAGCATGATCGTGAACTCGTCCCCACCGAAGCGGGCCACGGTGTCCGACTTTCGGACCGCGCCGCGCAACCGATCCGCCACCTCGCACAACAGCACGTCGCCCACGGCATGGCCGAGCGTGTCGTTCACTTCCTTGAATCCGTCGAGATCGAGGAACAGGACGGCCACGTGGCGGCCGGCACGCATCGCCGAGAGGATGCTCCGTTCGAGACGATCCCGGAGCAGACGCCGGTTCGGGAGTTGGGTGAGTACGTCGTGGTACGCATGATGCTCGATCTGGGCCTCGGTCCGTTTGCGGTCACTGATGTCGACCGCGGTCAGATGAACGACCGCGTCCGCGTCCCGACCGAGAACGGCAAAGTTCTGCAGGACCCAGACGCTCCCCCCGTCGCCGCGACGGAGCTCGGCCTCCGCTCCCCTGACCACGGAGAGGGACGTGAGCCGCAGGACGATCGTCTCCCACTCGGCGCGCTCGATGAAGAGGTCCGCGAGATTGCGGCGCGCGAGATCCTGCTGCCGGAGCTCGACGAGATCCCGGAAGGCCGCGTTGGAGTCGAGGATTCGCCCGTCCATCGTCGTCACGCAAACGCCGGCGGCGTTCTGCTCGAAGAGCAGCCGGTAGCGCGCCTCGGAGTTCCGCAGGGCGTCCTCGGCGCGGCGCGAGGCGGTCACGTCCCGAAAGCTCCACACGCGCAGCGGCCACGCATCCAGAGATCGACCCACGGAGTACTGCTCGAAGCGCCGGCCGTCCTCGAGCTCGAGCGGGTGCGTGGCTTCGACGTCTGGATGGGCCTCCGCTTCCTGCACGCTGCCGAGGAGCTCGGCGGGATCGATCAGCTGTGCAGCCATGTGCTCGATCAGTTCGCCCGCGCCTTCGCTGGTCATCATGCGGCGCGGAATGCGCCACATGTCGATGAGTCTGCGGTTCCAGCTGAGGATCTCTCCGTCGCTGCCGAGGGCCAGAATGCCGTCGGCGGTTGACTCCAGCGTGGACTGGAGCAGGGAGACGGCGCGTCGGGTCTCGCGCTCGTACCGTTTGCGGTCGCGAAGGTCGCGACCGATGAGCACCGTGCCGGCCGTGTCGCCGCCGCGAAGGACGGGTGAACGCGATACGCTGAGCTCGATCTGCTCCCCGGACCGGGTGCGGAATACGTATTCCAGATCGCGGATCGAGCGCTGGCTCAAAGTGGGGTCCGTGTGATCCGTGGGGACGAGGAAGTCTTCCAACTGCCGGCCGAGGAGCTCGTTCGCGGAATACCCGAGGGTCGCGCAGGCGCCGCTGTTCGCCAGCTCGATCCGGCCATCGCGATCGCTGACGAAGAGCACGTCGCGCATCGTGCTGATGATCTCGTTCGCCGCGAGCGCGGGCGTCATCGGCTGAAGTCCATACCTGGAGATGGCGTACGTGGCGACCACCAGATACCCGATCAATGCGGCCCACCCGAACGGATAGACGCCGAGGCCGTAGAGGGCGAGGAAATCGACCGCGGCCAAGTAGCCGACCCCGAGTGCCGTTGTGAATAGGCCGAGTCGTTTCCGCTCCACTCCCCGCGCCCACGGATATGCCCGCGTCAGCTCCCACATCGCCGCGGTCAGATACCCGCCAAAGAACAGCATGTAGGGAACGGTCGCAGCGGTGTCCTGTACGGGATAGAAGCCCCACCAGAACGTGCGAACGCCGGTGACCAGGTAGTCCGTCGCCATGGCGAGGATTGCAAACTGCGCCGCCACCAACCATCCCACCCGCGTGGCGACCTTCCGCCGTTCAGCGAGGCGCAGGATCTCGACGACGAATTGGTAGGCCGCCGGCGCCAGGAAGGGAACGAAAGCACAGCCCGCGCGAGCCCAGGCCGTCGCGGTGCGTGGCTCGACGGCGAGCAACATCATCGCGAACGCGCCCTGCCAGCCGACGGCGGCCATGATCATCACGGCCATGGCCAGACTGATACGCGAGATGTACTTTGACACCTGGCGCAGGGCTGCCGCGAGCGCAACGACCACCGTCACCAGAGGCGGGATCGCGAACGCGGAAAACGCGTACGAGGAGCCAGGGTCGACCATGCCGAAGCGGACCGGACATCATTCTGTGCTCTGCCGCGTAGCGTTGTCGATGGGTGTCCCGCCTACGGCGAAGCGACAGGAAGCGCCGCACGCGACACCGTGATGGTGCGCATTGCGAGCTGCGTCGCCGACTCCTTCGCGGCCGCGTCGTACATCGATGCGAAGCGTTTGCTCTCCGCCGATGAAACGCCGCGGAGGTTCTCCGCCCAGCGGAACGCGATCGGCTGATAGAGCAGCTCGGCCTCGACGACGAATGGTTTTTCCCGCCCGCTCAGGTCGACGTCGTAGCGGATGCGATCGCCGAGGTCGACGAAGTCGGGATCCGCCGCGGCCTCGCCGTACACGGCGATGTCCTTCCCGGCCGTGTTCTTGTCGAAACCGCGCGGAAGGACGCGGTTGTCTTTCACGTACCGCACCGCGGAGATCAAACCGGTCGTCACGGCGCCCTCGGCGTCGGCGAGGATGGCCTCGTAGATCTGGACCTGCTCGGGACGATCGATCGTCGTGTAGTGCGGCTCGAAGCGCGCGGCGTCGGCGTCGTTGTCGTTTCCGTCGATCGCGCCATTCGCGCGAAGCGCGCCCGACTCGAAAACCGTCTCTCCCGCGGCGTCGCGCACGGACACGTGCAGCCACACGCGCCGCGAGGGGTACGCCGTCGGCAGTTTGTGTCCGGCGAGATTCGCGATCGCCAGGTCGAGTTGCAGGCGTCCATCGCGAAGTTCGGCTCCCTCGATGTCGAGCCGCGCCGCGCGACGGCTGTAGTCCTTCGTTCTCTCTTCCGAGGCGATGAGCTCCGCCGCGGGGGCGGTGACGCCGAGGGCCGCGGCGTTCGTACGAAGGATCCGTATCATGAATGCGTTGCCGCCGCGGAACTCGTGACGGGAGACGTCGGTGCGCGGTTGCGGGAGCACGGACGTGATCGGCGCATCGTTCGCGATTTCCGGCATGTGACACGCCTGACAACTCTTCTCGCCACGCCATGCGCTGTGGCGCCACTCGAGGAACGGTACCTGCTCGGGCAACTCGCCGGCGTCCTTGCCGTCTTTCGTCAGCGCGTGCGTGAAAAGGGTGTGGCACGTCGCGCAGACCATGGCGCTGCGCAGGTGATCCTGCCGCGCCGGGGTAAATCCGGACGCCGAGGACATGACCCGCGTGCGTCCGGCGTCGATGTCGAACGGACCGCCGATGGTGCGTCGCGTGACGTCGACGTCGATGTTGCCGTTGAAGCTCGCGCGCTCGCCGAGGTTCGCGGTCGTGAGCTGATGGCAGACCGAGCACGAGACGCCGTCCATCGCCATGGGAGTGACGGTGTTCGCGAAGACCGCGGTCCGCGCGCCGGCGCGATGCTCGGGGAAGCGCACCATGGGCATGTGGCAGACCGCGCATTCGTGTTGAATCGCTGCCGCGGCTTGCGGATGATCGAGGGTCTCGCGCCGCACGGCCGCCTGCCAGTAGGGATCGCGCGCGGCGTTGGCCATCATCGAGCCGCGCCATCCCGACGCGATCGTCACTTCCTCGCCCGATGCGGCGAAGACCTGGTTGTGGCACGCGATGCAGCTCGACGAGTGTGCGAACGGCGACGCGGCGGCCGCAATCACGAGAAGAAGTCCGAGCACGCTACCAGCCATCGGTGAGCCCTCCGTCGAACCAGTCCCACAGCAGGTACATCACGAACTGGGGATCGGTCGTCGAGCGATCGTTCAGCGGTACGCGGACGCCCACGCATGCGAGGAGGTGCTGGCGCCTGCTGACCGAGATCTGAATCTGGGGGAGCGCATCCCAGTGCACATTCCGGGGCGATTCGAGCTCCGCCGCGGCGAGCAGCTCGAGCATCGGCGTCCAGGTGCGACCGAACGCGCGCGGGACGAACGTCCGGCCGCCGGCCAGACGGAGGAACCCTTCGTCCGGCGCGTTTCCGTCGAGGGGAATCTCGGCGCCGGTCTGTACGTGGAGGAACGAGCTCGCGGGGAGCGACTGTCCGAACGAGACGAATGGCTCGATGGCCACATGGCCGCTGCCGAAGCCGCGGCGCTCGCTGCCCGTCGGGAGTTTGACCTCGCCGGCGATGCTGAAGATCGATCCGCGGCGGAGGCTGTGATGGACGACGTGCTTCATGCCGAGGGCGACGTCGCCGATGCCGCCGGCCCAGGCGGCCGTCTCGCCGGGACGTTCATCCTCTCTCCACCCGAACGGCACGATGAGCTCGAACTGCGACCGCGGCCCGAAGCGCTGTTCGTAGATGAGCTTATTCGACACGCCGCCCGGGCCGCTGGACGTGCTGATCACGACTTCATCCTCGGGGAATGCTTTCTCGGTCCCGAACGGCCGCGGGAAGTTCAGTTCTCCTCGTGGCCACGCGCGATCGGTGCAGAAGCCACGCGCGTAATCGACGGCCCGTTGCAGTTGGTCGCGGTCGAGGGCGACGCCGAAGGCCGGCATCTCGCGAGCGAAGGCGCGCGCCGGTCCCCCCTCGTGCGCGACTGAGAACCAGTCCTTGTCGGGCTCCCGGGTGGCAAAGCTACAATCGGTGAGGTCCGCCGGGTAAGCATCCTGGAACGCCAGAGCCTCGGGTGGCGCGCCTCGGCCGTCCATTCCGTGACATGTGGCACAGGCGGCTCGGTACAACTCTTCGTCGGCTTGTGCCGACACCGCCGCCGCGAAGAACAGCGCGATGAAAATGACGCTCGTCCGAGGCATGAGCACTCCCCTTCCACACGGTTGCGCCATCCGGCGCCACGGCCTAGGACGCTGCTCACGTGAGCGGGTGATCGTCATCCCGAAGCGGCGTGTGGAGTGCGGCGACGGCGAGTCGCCGCTCTGGATTGCGGCAGCGTCGAGCTGCCGAGGGTGGGCGGTTCAGGGAGCTGCCCGCCCGAGGCGGCAGCTCGACGCTGCCGCGAAGGACAGCGGCGACTCGCCGTCGCCGCACTCCACAGGACGCCGGCGCGCCGTGCGGGTGATGGTTTGCGTAGGATGATGGGGACCAAGGAGCGGACATCGTGTCGAGAATCGCACTGGAAGTCGGTTTGATCGTTCTGCTGGTGATGGCGAACGGCGTCTTCGCGATGACCGAGATCGCGATCGTGTCGGCGAGGAAGGCCCGGCTTCGGGCGCGGAGCGAGGCTGGCGACCGCCGCGCCTCCGTGGCGCTCGAACTGGCAGAGAACCCGAACGATTTTCTCTCGACGGTGCAAATCGGGATCACGCTCGTCGGCATCCTTGCTGGTGCCTTCGGCGGGGCAACGCTCGCCAAAGAGCTCGGGGTGACCCTCAACTCCTATCCGTGGATCGCGCCGTTGGGGGAGGAGCTCGGCGTCGCCGTCGTCGTGCTCGCGATCACGTACCTCTCGCTCATCATCGGCGAACTGGTGCCGAAACGCGTGGCGCTGTCGAATCCGGAGCGCATCGGCGCGCGGATGGCGCCGTTCATGCGCGCGCTCTCGCGGTTCGCCCGACCGGCCGTGTGGTTCCTCAGCATCTCCACGGCGGCCGTGGTCAAGATGCTGCGCATCCCCGTGTCGAACGAGCCCTCCGTGACCGAGGAGGAGCTGACCTCGATGCTCGAGCTGGGGCGGAAGACAGGGGAATTCCATCCGGCCGAGGAGGAGATGATCAAAGGCGTGTTCGCGCTTGCCGACCGCAGCGCGCGCACGATCATGACTCCGCGCCACGAAGTGGTCTGGCTCGATCTCACCGAGCCCACGGACGTGCTGCAGCGGAAGATCGTGGAGAGCGGGATGTCGCGCTTTCCCGCGGCGGAGGGGAGTCTGGACGCGTTCGTCGGCATCATCGATGTGAAAGACCTGCTCGCGGCATGCTTCGCGGGCGCCCCGGTGGATCTGCGGAGTGCGGTGCGCGAGCCGCTGGTGTTCCCGGAGACGACGTCAGCCCTTCAGATCCTGCACGAATTTCAGGGCCGGAAGCTGGAGATGGGGATCGTGGTCGACGAGTATGGCGGCTTCGAAGGAGTGGTCACCGTCGCGGATCTGGCCACGCGCATCCTCGGACTCGATGAAGACGAACAGGAGATCGTCCGGCGTGAAGACGGATCATGGCTCGTCGACGCGATGATGTCTTTCGACGATTTCGCGCGCGAGATCGGTCTTCGCGTGCGGGAGCCCGGCGAGTACGACACGGTCGCGGGGTTCGTACTGGGACACATCGGGCGTCTGCCTCGCGTTGCCGAGTCCTTTGAGACGTACGGCTTTCGCTTCGAAATCGTGGAGATGGACGGGCGCCGCCTGGACAAGATCCTCGTGGCGAAGGTCGAGGCGGCAGCAGAATTGAATTGACCTTACCCCCATGGCAAGAATTCTCTGGATCCTCGTCGCCGTCCTCGTGCTGCTGTGGCTCGCCGGTACCGTGATCGGCTTCCTCGGCGACATCATCCATGTCGTTCTCGTGGTGGCGGTCGCGCTCGCCATCCTCGCGTTCATCAAGCGCAAGATGTGAATTGGCTTCCATGAGAGGGTGTCATCCTGAGCCGCGTAGACGGCGAAGGAACCTTCTCCGTTGCGTGCTGGAAGGTCCTTCGCTGTCTACGCAGCTTCTAATGAAGTACATTTTCGGCTTATTAGAATCAATAAGTTACGCACGCCCATGAGTCAGATGCACTCAATCAACAAACGGGACCGGAACTTCATCACCTCTCCCATGGCGCCACGCCATTCTCCCGGCTCAGGATGACACCGGTTTCTGCCGTGCCGGCCTATGCGGCCTCTTCGCGCGGGCGGCGCGGGCGCCAGAGTGATCCGGCGCGGATGCGCGCCGTCCACCCCGCCGCGGTGATGTACGCGACCGGAATCAGGAGCAGCGTGACCAGCGTCGACGCCACGAGGCCGCCGATGACCACGCGGGCGAACGCAGCCTGAATGTCGGCGCCGATGCCGATGCCGAGGGCCAGCGGCAGCAGTCCGAGGACGGTCGTCGTCGTGGTCATCAGAATCGGCCGCAGGCGCAGCCGGCCCGCCTCCACCACCGCCTCGGCCGGCGGCATGTGGTGCTCGCGCCGGAGCAGATTCACCGCGTCGACGAGCACGATGGCGTTGTTGACGACGATGCCGATCAGCATGACCAGACCCATGATGCTCTGGATGTTCAGCGTCGTGCCGGTCAGGAGCAACGTCGGCACTACGCCGATCAGGGCAACCGGCACGGCCAGCATGACCACGAGCGGGTCGACGAAGCGCTCGAACTGTGCGGCCATGAGCATGTACACCAGAACGAGGGCCATGACGATGGCGATGCTGAAGTCCTTCTGCGCTTCCTTCTGCTCCTCCAACTCGCCTGTGAAGAGGATCGATGACCCCGAGGGCATTTGGAGGGACGCCAGAGCAGCCTGAACGCGGCGTACCGCATCGCCGGCGGCGACGCCGCTCTCGAGACTCGCGCTGACGTAGGTCACGCGTTGCCCGTCGACGCGATCGATGGCGAGGGGACCGCGTCCGCGCTGAAATTCGACGACCGACGAAAGGGGCACGACCTCACCCGAGGGCGTGCGGAGCGGCACGTTGTGGAGATCTTCGCGCTCGAGACGATCCTCGGGGCGAAGGCGCACAGTGATCGGGAACTCGTCGCCCCGATCGCGGAAGCGTGCGGCCTCGGCCCCGCCGACGCTGGCCTGCAGCGCCCGCGCGACCTCACGCGTCGTGAGGCCGAGCTCCGCGATCCGGTCCCGGTCGAAGATCACGTTCTCCTCCGGACGCCCCTCTCGACGGCTCACGCGGACGTCGGCGATGCCTTCGACCTGCTCCATCCGCCGGCGCATCTCGGCCGCGGTGGCGTCCGCGCGATCGAGGTCCCAATCCCTCAGCTCGATCTCGATCGCGTCCTCGCCGCCGCCGGAGCTGAAGATGCGCCGGAGGATCCAGAGACCGAGTTGCGCGTCGACGCGGACTTCCGCGCCGGGGATCGTCCCGTCGACCTCGCGCCGGATGCGATCCGCGAGCTCGGTGCCGCGCGGGAATCCGTGCTCGAGCTTCAACTCGATCTCCGCATCGCCCCCTCGCACCTCGGTCGAAAAAAGCGCAACGTCATCCGGGGACAACACGCGGCGGACTCTCTCCTCGAGCTCGGCCATCGTTTCGCGGACGACGGCGATGTTCGTTCCCTGGGCCATCTCGAGCTCGACGTCGATCTCCGTCGCCTCGGTCTGCGGCGCGAGCTCGACGGGAATCAGCGGCCAGAAGAACAGGGCCAGCGCGAGCAGGATCGCCGTTGCACCGAAGACCCGGCCCCGATGGCGGATGGCCTGGCGGATCCGACGCGTGTACCACTGCTCGAGCCTTTGCAGCGCGCCGGGACGCTCTCGCTCGACCCTCAGGAAACGCGCGGCGAGCATCGGCACCAGCGTCAGTGCGACGAAGAGCGAGCAAACGAGCGAGAAAACGACCACCAGCGCGAGGACCTGGAACAGCGCGCCGCTCGTCGTGCGGGTGAACACCACCGGGAGGAAGACGACGCAGGTCGTGAGCGTCGAGGCCACGATCGCGCCGGCGACGTCCCCGGCTCCCACGCGTGCCGACTCGGCCGTCGAGAGATCTCCCTCCTCCCGTTTGCGAACGATGCTCTCCAACACCACGATCGCGTTGTCGACGATCATCCCGACGCCCAGAGCGAGACCACCAAACGTCATCTGATTCAGCGTCATCCCGCCGAAGTAGAGCAGCCCGAACGTGGAGATGACCGAGATGGGGATGGCCAGGGCGATGAACGCGGTGCTCGAGCGGTTTCGCAGGAACAGATAGAGCACGACGATGGCGAGCAGCGAGCCCCAGATCGCCGAGTTGCGCACGGACGCGATGGAGTCGCGAATGAAGTCGCTCTGATCGGCGAAGATCGTGAGATGGATGTCGTCGCGCTCGTGGTTGATCCTCTCGACCTCGCGCCGGATATCGTCGGCGACGGCGACGGTGTTCGCGCCACTCTGTTTCTGGATGCCGAGAGTCACGGAGGGGACGCCGTTCACCTCGGCGAGGAAGCGGACGTCGGCGAAGCCGTCCCGTACCTCCGCGACGTCGCGCACGCGGATGGGCTGTCCCTCGATCGTGGCCACGACGGTCCGGGCAATCTCGTCGACCGACTGGTACTCGCCCGTGCCGCGGACGTAGAGATCGGTCAGACCGCTCTTCACGTTTCCGCCCGGAAGGGTCACGTTCTCGCTGCCGATGGCCTGTTGCACGTCGATGGCGGTGAGTCCCGCGGCGTGCAGCCGATCGCGGTCGAGCTCCACGCGGATCTCGCGATAGACGCCGCCGCGCAGCGTGATCGAGCCGACGCCCGGCACCTGTTCGAATCGGCGCGCGAGGTCTTCTTCCAGAATCTGGGTCAGGTCCACGAGACTGCGGGTGGTGGTGGCGAATAGGCTCACGACCTCGATGCGGTCCAGGTCGAGCTTGAGGATCTCGGGCGGGTCGGCCTCGACGGGAAGCTCGTCGCGGACGCGGTCGAGCGCGGCCCGGACCTCGTTCGCGGCCTCGTCGATATTGGTCCCGCGGGCGAACTCGAGGCGCACCCGGCTCGAGCCTTCTTCTGATTGCGAGGTGACGCGCTCGAGGTTCGGCAGGCCGGAGAGCGCGTTCTCGATCGGATCGGTGACGATCTGCTCGATCTCCGCCGGACCGACGTTCGGGTACCGCACCCGCACCGTGAGCTGCGTGAACTCCACCTCGGGCAGGAGGTCGATGGGCAAGCTCCGCAGCGACACGAAGCCGACGACGATGAGGATCAGATACAACATCGTCGTGGCGACGGGGCGACGGATCGCGGTGTGTGTGATCGAGGCCATGGTGTCCGTGCGGTGCTGAGTCCTGAGTGCTGAGTGCTGAGTGCTGGGTGCTGGGTGCTGGGTGCTGGGTGCTGGGTGCTGAGTGCTGAGTGCTGAGTGCTGAGTCCTGAGTGCTGGGTGCTGAGAGGCGAAAGGTAAAAGGTAAAGGGTAAAAGGTAAAAGTGCTCGCGCCTGCTTTTACCTTTTACCTTTTATCTTTTACCTTTTCTCCAATCCCGTTCAGCCTCGCACCCAGCACCCAGCACCCAGCACCCAGCACCCAGCACCCAGCACCCAGCACCCAGCACCCAGCACCCAGCACTATTCTCGCTTCTTCCCCCCAAGATACTGCTCACTCGGTGGCGGCTCCGCCCCCTTCGTGCGGGCGATGGTCTGCTGCTTTTCGAGAAAGTCGGCGAGGAGGTCCTCGCGTTGCAGTCCCTGCAGTTGCATGACGCGCTCCCAGGTCGTGGGGCGTACGCGTGCGGTACGGGCGTCGTCGCGCGCGAGCAGGTGCTGCCCGATGGAGACGACCCACTCGCCTTCGTTCACGCCGCTCACGGCGGCGGTGCCGGCCGTACGCGCGATCACTTCGACGTCGCGATTCGCGACCGGCCGCGTCTGTTCCTGTTGTGCAGTGGTCATGTTCGAAGGCACGAACACGGACATGCGCCCGCTGCGCGGATCTTCATAGAGCGCACTGAGCGGAACGAGCATGGCCGGACCGCTCTCGCCGCGCACCACGTCGACCTTCACGGACATGCCGGGACTGAGCTGCCTGCCCTCGTTCGGGAGCTCGATCTCGGCGATCGTGCTGCGCGATCCCGCGGAGAGGAACGGGGAGACGCGTGCGATCGTCGCGCGCCGCGGGGCGGTTGCGCCGCCCTCGATGAGCACCGGCGCCCCGGGTGCGACCTTGCCGATCAACTCCTGCGTGAGCGGGATCTCCACGATCACACGGTCGAGATCGCCCAGGACGAAGAGGAGCGTGTCGGGGCGGGCGAGCATCCCCACTTCCGCGTTGCGCTGTCCGATCCAGCCGTCGACGGGAGCGCGAACGATGGTCCGTGATAAAGCGGCGCGACGCTCGTCCGCGATGGCGCGCGCCTGTGCGATCCGGGCCGCGGCTTCGTCCGCGCCGGCGCGTGCCGCGGCGAGCTGGGCTTCCAGCGTCTCGAGCTCGGCAGTGCTGATCAATTCTTCGCTCGCCAGCGCGCGCGCGCGGCGCACCTGCGCGTCCATCTCGCCGGCCCGCGCGCGCTCCTGGCGCGCCGCCGCCTCCGCGACCTGCACGTCGGCCTCGGCGCGCCGGAGTTGGTCGCGCAGCTCGACGTCGCGATGGCGCACGAGCGGCTGGCCCTTGCTGACCTTTTCGCCGCCTCGGACATAGACCTCGACGATCGGCGCATCGACTTCCGCACGGATCTCCACCTGGTTGCGGGCCTTGACCGTTCCGGTGACCCGCTCGGTGAGCGGCAGCGTCCCGCCGCGCGCGGGAACGGCCTCGACCAGCGGCGGCGGCGCGGCCGCCGCCGACTTGTCGTCGTCGCCGCCACAGGCGGTCGTGACGAACAGGATCAGCAATGCGGCTGTGGGAATTCGCGACGTCATCGTTTTCGAGCCTAACAAATCCGCGCCGGAACCGGCAGTCGGATTGGTGAACCCCGCATGCAGTCTCAACAGAAACGGGAATTCGCGATCGGTTCAAATTCGGAAATGACCGTCGTCTCAGATTCCTTGAAAGCATTGAGTCCAATACAAGCAGGGAGGCCGAGATGAAACGACGAGTGATCGCGCGCAGGGGAGTTGTCGTCACGCTGGCGGCTGCCATGATGGCAGCAGGATCGGCGTTCGTCGGCGGCTCGGTTCCATGGGCGGAAAAAACTCCCCCTGTGGTCGACGAGCCTGTCGCCTTGCCCGCGGGCGTTCCCGCGGTTGCGGCTGCTATGGTCGCGCCCGTCGCCGAGGCGGCCGCCGCGCTCGTCTCGTCCATCGATCCGCGGCCGGCGCTCGTGAACATCGACGCCGTGCAGCGCGCCAAGCTTGCGGCGGAGATGTCGCGCTGGGTGACGCGTCATCCCGACCAACTGGTCGAGGTCATTGCCGACCTCGCCGAGAAGCGGCCGCTGCCGCTGCCGCCGACGTACCTGTTGTCCATCGCGTGGTCGGAGACCCGCGGAAAGATCCTGGCGGTCTCACCCGCCGGGGCGGCCGGACTCGCGCAGGCGACGCCCGGTGCCTACCTGTCGGAAGGGCTCGACGGAAAGCTGTTCATGACCAACGCCTACCTGATGGGGACGCGCGCCTACATCATGAAGAAGCCCCTGGGCGACGCGCTCGCGATCAGCGCGCCGCTCGTGAAAAGGAACACTCCTGCGACGCGCGAGCGCGCGCAGAAGCTCGTCAAGCAGGCCATCGAGCTGCGACAGGAAGGGATGGAGGAGCTCGAAGCACTTCGTCCCGTCGCGAACGAGACGTTCTTCCAGCGGATCGCCGAGGGCGACGCGCACAACCTCGCCACGCTGCGGGAGCTGGAGCGGCTCATCGACCGCGGAGCGCCCCGCGCGGCGATGAAGAGCTACCGCACGCGCGTGCAGCGCGACTACACGTACCTGCGCAACCTGCAGCGCGGCGGCTGGGAGAAGTACGACCGCGCCCTGACCGCGCAGCGCGACAAGATGCTCCAGCAGCGCTTCGGACAGAAGCCGGCCACGGTCATCCAAACGCGTCCGTACGAAGCGGGCGAGTACCTCGGCCGCGTCCTCGACGCGCGTTTCTCGCCGACGCACATGGCAGAGTTCCTTGCCGCGCATCTGGAGACCAAGCAGCAGCAGGCCCGCGACCTCGGCATCGAGGAGGAGATGCTCGATGCCTGGACCGCGGCGCTCTACAACGGCGGCGCCGTGAACATCAAACGGATGCGCGCGGGCCTCATGGCGTCGCTGACGGAGACGCAGAAGTACATGAAGGTCGTCCCGGCACGAATGGCGCGGCTGGAGAGGGCGCTGGGGTCGTAGTCCGGAGCTTCACTTCCCCTGCTCGATCTTGTGGATCAATTGTTGGTCTTCGAGTGAGTCGGCCAGGGCCAGGGCTTTGTCGAGGTTGATGCCGGCGCGGACTCCGCCCAGCGGCACGGCGCGGACCCGATATCGTTTCGGCTTCGGGCGCTCCTGCGTCGTTCTCATGAAGGCATCATAGAGTCGGGCCGCACGAATCAAACATCACACCCTCGAGCCGCACGTTCCCCTTTCCCCTTTCGGCTGAGCCACAATGCGCGCCGCGCATGACCCGGCTCCGGCCCACGACCATCATCCTGTTCTGGCTTCCGCTGGCGGCCACGTGGTTGATGATGGCGGTCGAGGGGCCGTACATCGCGGCGATCGTCGCGCGGATGCCGGCGGCGGCGTACAGCCTCGCGGCGTATGGAGTGGCGACGGCGCTGGCCTGGCTGATCGAGTCGCCGATCATGATGCTGCTGTCGGCGGCGACGGCGCTGGTGCATGGGCGGGCGTCGTACCTCGCGCTGCGGCGGTTCGCGTTCCTGCTCAATGCGCTGGTGACGGCCGGCATGGTGATTCTCGCCCTGCCGCCGGTGTTCCGTTTCGTCGGAGAAACGCTGATCGGGCTGCCGCCGGAGATCTCGCGTCTCGCGCATCTGTCGACGATCATCATGATCCCGTGGCCTGCGGCGATCGGGTACCGCCGGTTCTACCAGGGCATTCTCGTGAAGCATCACCTCACGCGGCGGGTCGCGTACGGAACGGTGATACGGCTCGCGACCATGTCTCTCACGGCGCTGCTTGCATATGGCGCAAACGTTCCGGGCGCGGTGCTGGGTGCGTGTGCACTGCTGGCGGGGGTGGTCGCGGAAGCGGCGGCGAGCCGGTGGATGGCGCACGCGCTGGTCAGGGAGTTGCTGGAGCGCGACGAGCCACTCGAGGGCTCGCTGCTGACGATGCCCGACATTGCACGTTTCTACTTTCCGCTCGCGCTCACGTCGATGCTCTCCATGGCCCTCGGCCCGCTGGTCACGTTCGGTCTCGGCCGGGGGCGTGCGCCGATCGAATCGCTGGCCGTGTGGCCGGTCGTGCAGGGGACGGCATTCATCTTCCGCAGCGGCGGCATCGCGTTTCAGGAGGTGGGAATCGCGCTTCGCGGCAGAGAGGTCGCACGCACCGGCATTGTCCTTGGCGCCCTGGCGTCGCTGTCCCTCGCACTCGTCGCGTTCACTCCGCTCGAGGCGGTGTGGTTCCGGAGCGTGTCCGGCCTCGGCGAGCACCTGGCGTCATTCGCGCTCCTGCCGATCCGCATCCTCGTGCTCCTGCCGCTGCTCGACTTCGTCCTCTCCGTGCAGCGCGCCGACTGGATCGTGGCGCGCCGAACGCGCGTCGTGACGGTCGCGACGGCGATCGAAGGGGCGGGACTGGCCCTGCTGCTGTTCGCAACGATCGGCCCGCTCTCGATGGTCGGGGCGGAGGGCGGCGCGATCGCGATGATCGCCGGACGGGTCGCGGCGAACGGGTACCTGTTTGCGGTGCGGCGACGGCTAGGAGCCTGCGCGGCAGAACCGGTGTCATCCTGAGCTGCGTAGACAGCGAAGGACCTTCCAGCACGCAACGAAGAAGGTCCTTCGCCGTCTACGCGGCTCAGGATGACACCCTCATGGAGCGACGGCTAGTCGCCGCACTCCACACGGTCGCGTAGGAGTTGCTCGATCGTCGTGCGCAGCAACGCCGAGTCCGAGTGGGGGGCGAGGCGGACTTCGGGGATCGCGTGGACGCGCTCCATCAGCGCGGGCAGCTCGTCACCGCTCACGCGCTCGATGATCTCGTAGAGACCGGGCTCGGTCTCTTCGAGCACGTTGTGGGTCTCGAGGATCGAAGCGATCTGCTCGAGCTCTTTTCGCGTCGGCGGCGGAACGAGGAGGGCCGCGATTGCGGCGTGGTCGCGGTGAAGCTGCCGCTCGAGCTCCGTCGCGCCCTGATGCCTGCGCAACTCCGGGAACAGCACCTTCTCCTCGATTCCGATGTGCCGCAGGAGACCGCGGCGAAACTCGTCGTAGCGGTCGTAGGGAATGTCGCCCTCCGCGCCGAGGCAGGCCGCGAGGAGGGCGTCGAGTCGCGCGTGATCGTTCGAGAGAAATTCGTGCAGTGCGTTGGCCATCCTCAGCAGGGTACCTCGGCGTTCTTGCGCGAGTAATACCACCACGTGATCGCGATGCACGTCACGTAGAAGATCACGAAGCCGACGAGCGCCGTTTCCGGGCCGCCGGTCTTCGCGATCGACGTGCCGAAGCTCTTCGGGATGAAGAAGCCACCGTACGCGGCGACCGCGGAGGTGAAGCCGAGCACCGCCGCCGCCTCGGTTCCGCCGAAGATCACGGGGATCATCCGGAACGTGGAGGCGTTGCCGATTCCTGTGGCGAGGAAGAGGACGATGAACAGCGAGAGGAATGCCCAGAACGGGCCGTCGAGGAAGTAGATGACGCCGATCGCGGCGAGAGCCATCACCACGAAGTTCCAGAACGTCACCGGCGCGCCGCCGAGCTTGTCGCTGATCCAACCGCCGACGGGACGGGCCAGCGCTCCGACGAGCGGTCCGAGGAAGGCGAACTTCATCGGGTCGAGCTCGGGGAACTCCGACCGGATCAGCAGCGGCAGTGCGGCCGAGTAGCCGATGAACGATCCGAACGTTCCGAGATACAGCCAGCACATCAGCCAGTTGTGCTTGCGCCGGAAGATGGTGGCCTGATCGCGGAACGACGCCCGTGCGCCGCTGATGTCGTTCATGCCGAGCCACGCGGCGATGGTCGCCAGTGCGATCAGCGGTACCCAGACGAAGCCGGCGTTCTGCATCCACATCGCCTTCGTCAGATCGCCCTTGACCCACGTTTGCGGATCGCCGCCGAGACCTCCGAAGAGGCCGAACGTGATGACCAGGGGCACGACGAACTGCACCGCGCTCACGCCGAGGTTACCCAGCCCCGCGTTCAGTCCGAGCGCGGTGCCCTTCTGCGCCTTGGGGAAGAAGAAGCTGATGTTCGACATGCTGGAGGCAAAGTTGCCGCCGCCGAGACCGCAGAGCAGCGACAGCACGAGCATCGTCCAGTAGGGCGTCGTCGTGCTCTGCACCGCGAATCCGATTCCCAGCGCGGGCACGAGCAGCGAGGCCGTGCTCAGCGTCGTCCAGAGCCGCCCGCCGAAGATCGGGACCATGAACGAGTAGAAGATGCGTAGCGTCGCACCGGACAGGCCGGGCAGCGCGGCGAGCCAGAAGAGCTGGTCGGTCGTGTAGGCGAAGCCGAGGTTCGGCAGGTTGACGACGACGACGCTCCACACCATCCAGACCGCGAACGATAGAAAAAGGGCGGGGATGGAGATCCAGAGATTCCGCGTCGCGATCGACTTCCCCTCCGCTCGCCAGAACGACTGATCTTCGGGATTCCAGGTGGTCAGGATGTGTGAGCTCATGTGAATCCTTTTCAGTCGACTGTGACGGGAACGGGTACGAGCGCGGGAGCGGGCCCCGCGGGCGACTTGCGGCGGAGTGCGAACGACGACCATGCCATCCAGACGACGGAGACCGTGGTGATGCCGAACAGGAGCATGAACGCGCTGCTGCGGACTCCGGTCAGGTCGACCAGCGCGCCGAACTTGATCGGCAGGAGGAATCCTCCCATTCCGCCGATGAGACCGACGATTCCGGAGATCACGCCGATGTTCTGCGGGTATTCATCCGAGATGTGCTTGAACACCGAAGCCTTTCCGAATCCCCACGCCAGACCGACGACGAAGAGGAGCGCGGTGAACACCCACCAGTTCAATCCAATGTGGATCGTGTGCGGGCCGGCGATGGTGTTGAACGTCACGATCGTCTGCGGGATCGACAGGAGGCCCAGGCAGATCCACGACGTCCACATCACCCACCAGGTGACCGTGTGGGCGCCCCAGCGATCGGACATCCATCCGCCGGCGGCGCGGATCACGCCGGAGGGGAGCACGAAGATCGACGCGATGAGCGCGGCCTGCGTGAGGCCGAAGCCGTATTCGCTGATGTAGTACTTTGTCATCCACAGCGAGAGGCCGACGTAGCCGCCGAAGACGAGCGAGTAATACTGCGAGTATTTCCAGACCCGGACGTCCTTGAGCGCCGAGAGCTGATCGCGCAGCGTGACCGTCGTGGGGACGCGATGGGCCGGGTCGGTGTACGTGAGGAACCAGAACAGCACGGCGGTGACGAGCAGCGCGATGGCGTACACGCGGGGCACGGCCTGCCATCCCGCGGCGAGCACGAGCGAAGGCGCGACGAACTTCGTCACGGCCGCCCCGGCGTTGCCCGCGCCAAAGATGCCCATCGCGAAGCCCTGCCGGCTCTTCTCGAACCAGCGCGCCGTATAGGTGATGCCGACCGAGAACGATCCTCCCGCGATGCCGACGAAGAGTCCCAGGGCCAGGAAGTGCCAGAACTTCGTGGCGTAGGCGATGAGGTAGATCGGAACGACCGCGGCGATCATCAGGAGAAAGAAGACCACCCGTCCGCCGAACTTGTCGGTCCACATCCCCAGAGGGAGGCGGATCAGCGAGCCGGTGAGGATCGGGATCGCGGCCAGGAGACCGAACTGCGTCTCGCTGAGGCCGAGAGTCTCCTTGATGGGGATGCCGATGATCGAGAACATCACCCACACGGCGAAGCAGACGGTGAACGCGGTGGTGCTGGCGGTGAGAACGGAAAGTTGTTTGCGCATCTCTGTAAGCCTGTTCGGACAAAGGTAAGGGGGGAGGGAGGCCCAGGGGCATGACGGAAGTCATGAGGGGGGACGAATAGGACGGATGGGACGGATAGGACGAATGAGACCTATGGGACGAATGGGTAGAAGCGAGCCTGTCCCATTCGTCCCATAGGTCCCATTCGTCTCATTTCTGTTCCATGCCGTAAATGTACTTCAGCAGCCCCGCGTTCAGCACGAAGCACACGATGCTGGCGATGGCCGCCGGGATGATCACGCTCTCCTGCCCGGCGAGGTAGGCATTCATCGTCGCGGTGAGGAGCCAGAGCTGCAGGATCACGATCATTACCACGATCGAGAGGATGCCGAAGACGATGGTCGTCTTCTGGTGTCGCGAGAACGTCCGCTTCACGCGCGCACCTCGCGTCCGATCGCGTAGAGATCGCCGTCGCGGATCTCGAGAAGGATGCGCTCGAGCGGGCGGCGGGGCGGCCCGGCGATGGGGATGCCGGTCCGCATCTCGAACGAGCCGTTGTGGCAGGGGCAGAGGAAGCGCCCGTGCGCGAGGTCGGGGATGACCGCGCAGCTCAGGTGCGTACAGTTCTGGTTGTACGCGAAGTACTGCTGCGCTCCCGTCCGCACGACGATGCAGGGGTCGTGCTCGTCGGGATAGTGGAAGACGAGCGACTGGCCGACGCCGATGGCGTCCGCGCGCGCGATCCGTTTTACGGGCAGCTGCCCTTTGCGCCTGCGGAAGAAGTTCTGGAAGACGATCCAGACCTGTCCGACGACGAACGCGAGGCTCGTGAGGACGAGGAACTTGGTGAAGTCGCGCCGGGCGACGAGCTCGTCCTGCGGCCAGTCGATCGGGAAGTCGTTCCGCCACTGCGGCTGCTCGTGGTAGGGGCGGCCGTCGGGAGGGACGCTGAGCTGGTCGGCGGTGGTGCGGGTGGGTTCAGTGGGTATGGTCATCTTTGTTCCTGGTGCTGAGTGCTGAGTGCTGAGTGCTGAGTGGGGGACCGGCGGGACTCAGCACCCAGCACCCAGCACCCAGCACTGCTTCGTCACATCTCATCGAAGACGGATTCCAGCATCCCCCCCCGCCCCACCGCGTCCTCTTCCATCGCCGAGAGCACGTCCACGTGATGCACGCCTTCGTCGCGGGGCACCATCATGTTCACCTTCGTGGTGATGGTCTGGTTGCCAAACTGGAAGGTGTTGATCGGCTCGGAGCGGGGGCGCAGCTTCTCGACCTCCTCGCGCGTTCCGAAGTAGAGAGCGCCGGAGGGGCAGACGGAGGCGCACATCGGTTTGAGTCCGACGGACGTGCGGTCGTAGCACATGTCGCACTTCATCATCAGCGAGAATTCGGTCTGCATCTTCGGCACGCCGAAGGGGCAGGCGAGCACGCAGTTGTTGCAGGCGATGCAGCGCGGCTTGCGCGCCGTCTGCACGACGCCGTCGCCGGTGCGTTTGATGGCGTCGGCGGGACAGACCTCCGCGCACGTCGGCGAGTCGCAGTGCATGCAGATGACCGGGGCGGTCTGCACGGAGACCGGGCGGTCGACGTACTCGAGGTGGATCATCGAGTGGCCGCGGTGCGTGTCGCACTCGCTGCACGCCGCGACGCACGACTGGCAGCCGATGCAGCGGTTCGGATCGACGAAGAACTCCATGTTCATCGCAATCCACCACCCTGAGGAGCGAAGCGACGAAGGGTCAGCGGAGCCTCCGCGCGTTGCGTGCCATGAGCGCTCATCGTGAGGGCTCCCTTGACCCTTCGCTCCGCTCAGGGTTCGCGAGACGCACCGCGCAGACCTTGTACTCGGGGATCTTCGACACCGGGTCCTGCGCCGAGATCGTGAGCTGGTTCGCCGACTTGCGGTCGGGCCAGTGATACGGAATGAAGATCGTGTCCGGACGGATCGTCGTCACCACCTGGGCGCGCAGGGTGATCGTTCCGCGTCGCGACTCCACCGTCGTCCAGTCGCCGTCGGCGATCCCGTACTTTTGCGCGAGCCGAGGATGGATCTCGATGCGTGGCTCGGGATACTGATCGACCAGCGGGCCGATGCGCCGCGTCTGCGTCCCGGAGAGAAACTGGCTGACGACGCGGCCGGTGGTGAGGATGATCGGATACTCCTCGTCCACATCCTCGGCCGGCGGCCGATACGCGGCGACGTTGAATCGCGCCTTGCCATCGGGGAAAAAGAAAGGTCCGGCCCCCTTGGCGACGGAGTTCCAGGAGCCGGGCTCGAAGAGCCGTGGCGTGCCGGGATGATCCTCGCTCGGGCACGGCCAGAACACGCCGTTCTGCGCGTCGATCTTTTCGTACGTGATGCCGTAGTAATCCGCCACGCCGCCTTTCGACGCGACACGGAGCTCGTCGAAGATTTCGCGCGGACTCTCGAAGGTGAATCCGTGCGGGCGACCGAGCGCAACGGCGATGTCCTGGATGACCCGCCAGTCCTGTTTGGCGTCGCCCGGAGGATCGACGGCCTTGTTGATCTTGATGACCCGGCCCTCGACCTGGCAGACCACGCCCTCGTCTTCCTCGTGCAAGGAGCCGGGGAGGACGACGTCGGCGTGGAACGCGGTCTCGCTGAGGAAGAAGTCGATGACGGTGAAGAACTCGAGCTTCTCCAGCGCGCGTGTGACGAACGCGTTGTCCGGCAGCGAGACCAGCGGATTGAAACAGATCGAGAGCAGGCCCTTGATCTCCCCCTCGTCGATCTTGCGCATCATCTCGTAACAATCGACGCCGGCCTCGGGGAGCTCCTCCGGTTTCACGCCCCAAACGCCGGCGACGTACTCGCGATGCGCGGGATTCATGATCTCGCGCCAGCCTGGAAGCTGATCGGCCTTCTGCCCGTGCTCGCGGCCACCCTGTCCGTTGCCCTGGCCGACGACGGTGCCGTACGCGCAGTTCGGCCTTCCGATGCGGCCGGAGGCGAGGACGATGTTGATCGTCGACAGGCAGTTCTCGACACCATGGGAGTGATGCTCGATGCCGCGCGCGTGCATGAGGAAGCTCGTCTTCGCCGTGCCCCAGATTTCCGCGGCAGCCCGGATCGACTTCTCGGCGATGCCCGTCAGCTCGGCGGTCCGGCGCGGCGTCCACTGCTGCACGTGCTCGGCCACCGCTTCGAACCCGACGGTATTCTTCTCGATGAAGTCGTGATCGATCCAGTCGTTCTCGATCATGAGATGGAGAATGCCGTTGAAGAGCGCGACGTCGCGTCCGGGCTTGACGGGCAGGAAGAGGTCCGCCGTGCGCGCAATCGGCGTGATGCGCGGATCGACGACGATCAGCTTCCCGCCGTTCTCTCGCGCCTGCCAGACGTAGTTCGTCGTGATCGGCGAGCACTCCGCGGTGTTCGATCCCGCGATGAGCACCACCTCGGCGTTCAGGATGTCGTCCCACGGATTCGCGCTGCGGTCGACGCCGAACGCTTTCTTGTTCGCCGCGCCCGCGCTGACCATGCACAGGCGGCCGTTGTAGTCGATGTACTTCGTCTTCAGGCAGACGCGGGCGAACTTGCCCATCAGGTAGGCCTTCTCGCTGGTGAGGCTCGCGCCGGAGAGCACGCCGAAGGCGTTCGGCCCGTACTTCGACTGAATGCGATCGATCTCCGAGGCTACGCGGGCGATGGCGGCGTCGTACTCGATTGGCGAGAACCCGCCTTCGGCCTCAGGGTCGCGTTGCATGGCCTTCGTCAGACGGTCCTCGTGCCCGCCCTGCAGGTAGCGCTTCACGCCTTTCGGGCAGAGCATCCCCTTGTTGAACGGGAAGTCGTACCTCGGCTCGAAGCCGATGACGAGGTTGTCCTTGACCTTGAGGTTGATGCCGCACTGCTGGCCGCAGAAGCAGCAGTGCGTGGGAACGATCCTGTCGGGCTCGGCGCCCGTGTCGAGGCGCGTCCCGTCCATTCGGTTGAGATGTGGCCCCCACGCGTTGGCGAGGACGTCCTGTTCTTTGGGAAGTGTGGCCATCTATCGCGCTCCTTGGTCGTTGCCCGTTGCCCGTGGTCCGATCCCCGGGGCGCCGAACTGCACCGGCAACGGGTCACGGGCAACGGGCAACGCTTTGGACCAGAGCCGACCCTGGGAGATGGCGAGCATCGAGCGCCGGCAGGCGGGGCAGATGCGCTGGTAGTGGTCGGTGGTCGGTGGTCGGTCGTCGGTTGGCGGGATCTCGTATCTGTATCCGAGCTCCCGCTCGACCTCGATGAGGTCGTTGATCTGGAGCAGCGGTGCGTACTCCTGGTCGCACCGCGCACACTTCGCCATGCCTTCTTTCGCCGCGACGTCCTGGTAGAAGCTGACGCCGAGTTGCGCGGGTCTCTGGAAAATGTGGAAGAACTTTCCGAACGGCAGATACAGCAGCGTGAAGATGACCGTGATCGCGTGCAGCAGGGCGAGGAAGTCGTATCCGTAGCCCTGCATCCAGGTGTAGCTCGCGGTGAGCATTAGACCGGTGATGCTGATCGCGAACAGGAGGACGAGCGGCAGGAAGTCCTCCGCGAACCGCTGCAGGGCCGCGGCGCCGTGGTCGCGCATCCGCCGCCGCATCGCCAGCATGACCCCCGCGATGACGAGGAACGACGACCAGACCAGGCCATGAAAAATCATGAAGGCCATGATCGAGTGGACCTTGAATGACGTCGTGGCGAAGCCGAAGACGTAGGTCGTGTACGACTCCACGTCGCCCGGCACGGTCAGGAAGTGGATCCAGCCGAAGACGAGCGGAAAGGTGATCGCGAAGGCCAGGATGCAGCCCCACATGATCAGCGCGTGCGCCAGTCCGCGGGTGGTCTGGCGGCGGAAGATGAACCGGTTGAGCGCGAAGTCCGCGGTCACGCGCGCGAACCAGTTGCGGATGTTCGTCAGGAGGTACTTGCGGCTGAAGAACACCTGCCACCCGCGGTTCCAGTACCGCCGCGTGGGCGGGCGCTGGAGCCACATCGAGTAGCGGTAGGTAATGGCGAACGTGGCGAATAGAACCGCGAAGGTGTAGCCGACGAGGGCGGCATCGAAGTTCTGCAGATTGCGCGAGCCGATCACGATCAGAACGGCGAGGACCGCCGTGAAGAGCGTTCCCCAGGCCGCGCTCACCCACCGCTCCCGTCCCACACGTTCCAGCATCCTCACCTCCATTGCCGCCACGCAGCCTATCCCGTGCGATCGGCGCGGGAT
>CAZLGP010000170.1:0-29456 GCA_964558905.1 uncultured Thermoanaerobaculia bacterium
GCTGCATTCTCCTCGGCCGACGGGACAGTTCCACCGAAGAACCAAAAGCAAAAGCTCATGTAGAGAAAAGTCAAAATCAAAGGCATCACGGGCGGCGTGACTTGACAAGGTCACTCCATATCAGCCGGTGGCGAGCGCGAATGCGCCGCCACCGGAAACGGGGCGTCCGACCAGGATCCGCCCCGGAGGGGCGCCAGAGAACCTCTTCCGCCCCTCCGGGGCGGACTTCTGCACGTCGTCTTCTTCCGGTGGCGGCGCATTCGCGCTCGCCGCCGGCTACCCTCTTGCAGCGCCTCCGGCGCTGATTCGGAATAGATGTACCGATCAGAAACGTAGATCCTCATCGGAGGGTATCCATGCAAGTCGCCCGATGGGGAAATAGCCTCGCGATTCGTCTTCCCGCCGCGGTGGTTGAGGCTCTGGAACTAAAAGAAGGAGACCAGATCGAGATCCTCATTGCGGACTCCCGCCGGTTCGAGGTGAGCCGCGATCGAAGAAAGGAGCGTGCGATGGCCCGTCTTCGAGAGCTACGCCGCCCCCTCCCCCCTGGCTTCACGTTCGATCGCGAAGAGGCTCATGAGCGATAGTGTCTTCTTCGACACGAACGTGTTGATGAGTTAGGTCAGGCCTGGATCTCTACTTAACGCCGCCCACATCTCGACGCTCGCGCCGCCGGGGCCGCGTTAAGTAGAGATTCTAGGTCTGACCCTACTTAACTCGCTCGGAATAAGAGCTTAGGGGTCGTCGGTTAGCGCTGGTCCGGGCTTGACAAAGCTCATTCCCACGCCTAAAGTGCGCGGGTTTTCCCTTGCGGGAGCAGATTTTCGCTGTACGTGTCTTCAGAAGGATAAGCACCGAATGCCAACGATCAATCAGCTTGTTGCGAAGGGCCGCGAGAGCGTCAAGTACAAGACGAAGTCGCCCGCCCTCCAGTCGAGCCCGCAGAAGCGCGGCGTCTGCACGCGCGTCTACACCTCGACGCCGAAGAAGCCGAACTCGGCTCTCCGCAAGGTCGCCCGCGTCCGCCTGACCAACGGCGTCGAAGTCACGACCTACATCCCTGGCGTGGGTCACAACCTCCAGGAGCACTCGATCGTGCTCATTCGCGGAGGCCGTGTGAAGGATCTCCCGGGCGTGCGGTATCACGTCGTCCGCGGAACGCTGGACGCCGTCGGCGTCGCCAAGCGCAACCAGAGCCGCTCGAAGTACGGGGCGAAGCGTCCCAAGAAGGCGTAATCGACCATGCCGAGAAGAAGAGAAGTTCCCAAGCGCGAGATCCTGCCGGATCCGGTCTACAACAGCCAGCTGGTCACGAAGTTCATCAACTCGCTCATGTCCGACGGCAAGAAGTCGGTCGCCGAGCGCGTGTTCTACAGCGCTCTCAAGAAGGTCGAGGATCGTGCCAAAGACGATCCGCTCAAGCTCTTCAAGAAGGCCATCGACAACGTCAAGCCGGCCCTGGAGGTCAAGAGCCGCCGCGTCGGCGGCTCGAACTACCAGGTTCCCATCGAGGTCCGTCCGACCCGCCGCACGGCGCTGGCCATCCGCTGGATGATCACCTACGCCAACTCGCGCGGCGAGAAGACGATGCAGGACAAGCTCGCGGGCGAGATCCTCGACGCGGCGAACAACCGCGGCAACGCAATCAAGAAGCGCGAAGACACGCACAAGATGGCCGAGGCCAACAAGGCGTTCGCGCACTACCGCTGGTAAAAAGCGTGTAGAATCTCCCGCCGCCCGTGTGGCGGGAACCCCAGGTCGGATGCCTGAATCCGACCGATCCCCTCGGCCTCAGGCCGGGGGCTACAAGATGTAGCTTTCCGTAGCTCCGTCTCGACCGGATAACACAGAAAACGTTCTGCGGTTCCGGACCGAGCAACGGGAAACCTAAAACTGAATGATTCTGCACCTTCCCGTCGGAGGTGTGCGTGTGCCGGCGAGCCGCCGGTGTGCGCGAGTTGTTGCCCGAAGAGAACGAAAAGCATGGCACGTCAGACCCCACTCGAGAAGACTCGCAACATCGGCATCATGGCCCACATCGATGCCGGGAAGACGACGACCACCGAGCGCATCCTCTATTACACCGGCATCACCCACAAGATCGGTGAGGTGCACGAGGGCACTGCGATCATGGACTGGATGGTCCAGGAGCAGGAGCGTGGCATCACCATCACCTCGGCCGCAACGACGGCCAAGTGGGGCGACACCCGCATCAACATCATCGACACGCCCGGTCACGTCGACTTCACCGTCGAAGTGGAGCGCAGCCTGCGCGTCCTCGACGGCGCCGTCGGGGTCTTCTGCGCCGTCGGCGGCGTCGAGCCGCAGTCCGAGACCGTGTGGCGCCAGGCCGACAAGTACGGCGTTCCGCGCATCGCCTTCATCAACAAGATGGACCGCGTGGGAGCGAACTTCGAGTCGGTCGTCAATCAGATCCGCACCAAGCTCGGCAAGAACGCCGTTCCCCTGCAGCTTCCCATCGGCGCGGAAGACAAGTTCCGCGGCGTCATCGACCTTGTGCAGATGAAGGCGCTCGTCTTCAAGGAAGAGGCCCTGGGCGCGAAGTACGACATCGAGGAGATCCCCGCCGATCTTCGCGCCGAGGCCGAAGGCCTCCGCGAGAAGATGGTCGAGTCGATCGCCGAGTCACACGACGAATTGCTGGAGAAGTACCTCTCGGGCGAGACCCTCGAGCTCGCCGAGCTCAAGGCCGCGCTTCGCGAGGCGACCATCGCCCAGAAGATCACGCCGGTCCTCTGCGGAACTGCGTTCAAGAACAAAGGCGTGCAGCCGCTCCTCGACGCGGTCGTCGACTACCTCCCGTCGCCGCTCGACATCCCGCCGGTCAAGGGTGTGAACCCGGACGACGAGTCCTTCATGGAGCGCCCGGTGGACGACGACGCGCCGTTCTCCGCGCTCGTCTTCAAGATCATGACCGACCCCTTCGTCGGGCAGCTCGCGTTCTTCCGGGTCTACTCGGGCCGCGTCGAGTCGGGCACCGCGGTGCTGAACTCGACCAAGGGCACGACCGAGCGCATCGGACGCCTGCTGCAGATGCACGCCAACAAGCGCGAAGAGATCAAGGAAGTCCGCGCGGGCGACATCGGCGCGGCCGTCGGTCTGCGCAGCGTCACCACCGGCGACACGATCTGCGACAAGAACAAGCCGATCGTCCTCGAGACGATGATCTTCCCGGAGCCGGTCATCGCCGTGGCCATCGAGCCGAAGACGAAGAGCGACCAGGAAAAGTTGGGCGTGGCTCTCGCCAAACTGATGCAGGAAGACCCGACCTTCAAGGTCCACACGGACGTGGAGACGAACCAGACCATCATCCGCGGCATGGGCGAGCTGCACCTTGAGATCATCGTCGACCGCATGGTCCGCGAGTTCAACGTCGGTGCGAACGTCGGCAAGCCGCAGGTCGCGTACCGCGAGGCGATCACCCGGAAGTCGGAGGCGGAAGGCAGGTTCGTCCGCCAGTCGGGTGGTAAGGGCCAGTACGGTCACGTCAAGATGCGCTTCGAGCCGCTCGCCGAGGGCGGGTTCGAGTTCGTCAACGAGATCGTCGGCGGGTCGGTCCCCAAAGAGTTCATCAAGCCAACCGAGCAGGGCATCAAGGAAGCGATGGAGCGCGGCATCGTCGCCGGTTACCCGATGACGGGCATCCGGGCCATCCTCTATGACGGCTCGTACCACGACGTCGACTCGAGCGAAATGGCGTTCAAGATCGCAGGCTCCATGGCCTATCAGGAAGGCGCGAAGAGAGCCGGCCCGATCATCAAGGAGCCGATCATGGACGTCGAGGTCGTGACGCCCGAGGACTACGCCGGCGACGTCATGGGCGACCTCTCCCGCCGCAGAGGCAAGATCCAGCAGATGGAGGAGCGCGGCGGGGCGAAGGTCATCCGGGCCCACGTTCCTCTGTCGGAGATGTTCGGTTACGCAACGCAGGTGCGCTCGATGTCCCAGGGGCGCGCCAGTTACACGATGCAGTTCCTGGCGTACGAGCCGGCCCCGAAGAACGTGGCCGAGGAGATCATCGCCAAGAGCGGCGGCACCACTCAGCGAGTTTGAGCCGGCCCGGCCGGCGGATGCACAGTTAGCGAGACACTCGTCACAAACGACACGGAGGTTAGAGACTCAAATGGCCAAAGAGAAATTCGATCGCAGCAAGCCGCACGTCAACATCGGCACGATCGGTCACGTCGACCACGGCAAGACCACGCTGACGGCCGCCATCACCAAGGTCCTCGCTTCGAAGGGCACGGCCTCGTTCGTGGCCTTCGACCAGATCGACAAGGCTCCGGAAGAGCGCGAGCGCGGCATCACCATCGCCACGGCGCACGTCGAGTACTCGACGGCCAACCGGCACTACGCGCACGTCGACTGCCCCGGTCACGCTGACTACGTCAAGAACATGATCACCGGCGCCGCGCAGATGGACGGTGCGATCCTCGTGGTCGCCGCCACCGACGGCCCGATGCCGCAGACCCGCGAGCACATCCTCCTGGCCCGTCAGGTCGGCGTGCCGTACATCGTCGTTGCCCTCAACAAGGTCGACGCGGCCGATCCGGACCTCCTCGAGCTGGTCGAGCTCGAAGTCCGCGAGCTGCTCTCGAGCTACGAGTTCCCCGGCGATGACCTTCCCATCGTCCGCGTCTCCGCGCTCAAGGCGCTGCAGACTACGGACAACAACGACGAGTGGGCCCAGCAAATCATGGAGCTCATGGACGCGGTCGACAAGTACATCCCAATTCCGGAGCGCGCCATCGACAAGCCGTTCCTGATGCCGGTCGAAGACATCTTCTCGATCTCCGGGCGCGGCACGGTCGTCACCGGCCGGATCGAGCGGGGCATCGTCAAGGTCGGTGAGGAGATCGAGATCGTCGGCATCCGCCCGACCATCAAGAAGGTCGTCACGGGCGTCGAGATGTTCCGCAAGCTCCTCGATCAGGGCCAGGCGGGCGACAACGTCGGCCTCCTGCTCCGCGGCGTGGAGCGCAAGGACGTCGAGCGCGGCCAGGTTTGCGCCAAGCCGGGCTCGATCACCCCGCACACGAAGTTCAAGGCCGAGGTCTACATCCTGACGAAGGAAGAGGGTGGACGCCACACGCCGTTCTTCAATGGCTACCGCCCGCAGTTCTACTTCCGTACGACGGACGTGACCGGCGTCGCGCAGCTCGCCGAGGGCGCGGAGATGGTCATGCCGGGCGACAACACTTCCCTCAGCATCGAGCTCATCGCTCCGATCGCCATGGAGAAGGGTCTTCGCTTCGCCATCCGTGAGGGCGGCCGCACGGTCGGCGCCGGCACGGTGACCGAGGTCATCGAATAGTCGATTCGAAATGAGGCGGGTCTGAAAGGCCCGCCTCACTGTTCTTTGTAAGGGTACGAAACCATGATGAACGAAAAGATCCGCATCCGACTCAAGGCCTACGACTACCGCGTGCTCGACCAGTCGACGAGCGAGATCGTCGACACGGCCAAGCGCACGGGCGCGAGAGTCGCCGGACCGATCCCTCTGCCGACGCAGATCTCGAAGTACACGGTCCTGCGCTCGCCGCACGTCGACAAGAAGTCGCGCGAGCAGTTCGAGATGCGGACGCACAAGCGGCTGCTCGACATCCTCGAGCCGACGACCCAGACCGTCGACGCGCTCATGAAGCTCGAGCTGCCGGCGGGCGTGGACGTGGAGATCAAGGCGTTCGGGAAATGATGCAGTGCTGAGTGCTGAGTGCTGAGTGCTGAGTGGCCCGTCGCCAGGGCGGGCGGGACTCAGCACCCAGCACCCAGCACTCAGCACCCAACACATGAACCCCACGGGGTTCCAAGTGAAAGAACCAGACAATGGCAATCGAAGGAATCATTGGCAAGAAGGTCGGGATGACCCAGGTGTTCGCCGAGGACGGCGCGCTCGTCCCCGTGACGGTCATCCAGGCCGGTCCCTGCCTCGTGGTCCAGAAGAAGACGAGCGAGAAGGACGGCTATGACGCCGTGCAGATCGGTCTCGTCGAGAAGGTCTCGAACCGCCGGGTCACCAGCGCGCTTCGGGGACACTTCGAGAAGGCGGGAGTCCAGCCGGTGAAGACGCTCGCCGAGGTGCCGTTCTCCGGCGACGCGAATGTCGGCGACCGTGTGCAGGTCGACATGTTCAAGGCGGGCGACTCGATCGACGTCGTCGGCCAGTCGAAGGGCAAGGGCTTTCAGGGCGTCGTCCGGCGGCACAACTTCGCGGGTGGCCGCGAGTCGCACGGCTCGATGTTCCACCGCGCTCCCGGCTCCATCGGCGCGTCGGCGTTCCCGTCGCGCGTCATGAAGGGCATGCGCATGGCCGGCCGTATGGGCGGCGATCAGGTCACGGTCAAGAACCTTCGCGTGGCGAAGGTGGATGCCGAGAACAACCTGCTCTACGTCCGCGGCGCCGTCCCGGGTGGTCGCAACGGCCTCGTGTTCGTGCGCTTTTCCACTAACGGAAAGCGGGGTGAGTGACCATGCCGACCATTGACGTCAAAGACTGGAACAACGAGAAGGTCGGCTCGGTCGACCTGCCGGAAGAGATCTTCGCGTATCCGTACAAAGAGCATCTCGTCCACGAAGCGGTCCGCAACTACCTCGCCTCGCTGCGCCAGGGAACGCACAAGACCAAGACCCGCTCGGAAGTGGCCGGATCCGGCAAGAAGCCGTTCCGCCAGAAGGGCACGGGCCGCGCCCGTCAGGGCGGCAACCGTCCGCCGATCCACCGCCACGGCGGTGTGGTCTTCGGTCCGCAGCCGCGCGACTACTCGTACAAGATGAACACCAAGGAGAAGAAGGCTGCCCTCAAGTCGGCTCTCTCCCAGCGCGTCAAGGAAGGGAAGTTCGTCGTCGTCTCCGACATGGCCGTCGACGAGTCCAAGACCAAGGCCTTCGCGCAGAAGGTGGCGGCGATCGGCGTCGAAGGCAAGGCCCTTCTCATCGACACGCTGGAGAACACGAACGCGGTTCTCGCCTCGCGCAACAACCCGAAGTTGAACTTCGTCGACGCGCTTCACGTGAACGTGTACGACGTCGTCAACAGCCGCTACATCGTCCTGAGCCAGGCCGCGCTCGATCGTCTGACGGAGGCCCTCAGAAATGAACGCTAATCAGATCATCCGCCGGCCGCTGGTCACCGAGAAGTCGACGATCCTCCGCGAGGTGGACAACGTCCTGGCCTTCGAGGTCGATCCGAAGGCCAACAAGATCGAAGTCAAGAAAGCCGTCGAAGAGCTCTTCAAAGTGAAAGTCGAGGAGGTCCGCCTCTTCAACGTCCGCGGAAAGATGAAGCGCATGGGCCGCTGGGCCGGCAAGCGCCGCGACTGGCGCAAGGCCTACGTGAGGCTCAAGGCAGGAGAGAAGGCGCCCGAGTTCGTCGAGGGCGTGTAAGAGAGAAGAAAGTGCTGAGTGCTGAGTGCTGAGTGCTGAGTGGACTCGGCGCGAAAAACTCTAGGACTCAGGACTCAGGACTCAGGACTGAAAACCGAGTCGCAGCCGAGAAAGAACAGAAAGATATGGCTACGAACAAATACAAACCGACGTCTCCCGGCATCCGGTTTCAGACGCACGCTTCGTTCGAGGACATCACCAAGTCCACGCCGGAGAAGTCGCTGACCCGAGGGAAGCCCAAGAGCGGCGGCCGCAACTCGGGGGGGCGCATCACCTCGCGCTTCATCGGCGGCGGGCACAAGCAGAAGTACCGGATCATCGACTTCAAGCGCGACAAGCGCGGGATCCCCGCCAAGGTCGCGGCCATCGAGTACGATCCGAACCGCAGCGCGCACATCGCCCTGCTTCACTACGTCGATGGCGAGAAGCGCTACATCCTCGCCCCGAACGGCCTGGCCGTCGGCACGCAGATCACCGCCGGTGAGGATGCGGACATCCTGGTGGGCAATGCCCTACCCTTGTCGAAGATCCCCCTCGGCACGGTGATCCACAACGTCGAATTGAAGGAAGGCAAGGGCGGCCAGATGGTCCGCTCGGCCGGCGCCGGCGCGCAGCTCATCGCCCGCGAGGGAGACTGGGCCACGCTCCGCCTCCCCTCGGGTGAGATGCGCAAAGTACACGTTCGTTGTTATGCGACGATCGGTCAGGTCGGCAATCTCGAGCACGAGAACGTATCCATCGGTAAAGCGGGTCGCACCCGGCACCTCGGCAAGAAGCCACACAACCGCGGCGTCTCGATGAACCCGGTCGATCACCCGCTCGGCGGCGGTGAAGGCAAGACCTCCGGCGGACGCCACCCGGTCTCGCCGTGGGGCCAGCCGACGAAGGGCCACAAGACCCGTCGCAACAAGCAGACGAACAAGTTCATCGTCAAGCGGAGAACCAAGTAATGCGCTCAATGAAGAAGGGTCCGTTCGTGGATGACCACCTCGCGAAGAAGGTGGAGACGATGAACCGCGAGCGCGACAAGAAAGTCATCAAGACCTGGTCGCGCCGTTCGACCGTGACGCCGGACATGGTCGGCCACACGATCGCGGTGCACAACGGCCGGAAGTTCACCCCGGTCTACATCTCCGAGAACATGGTCGGCCACAAGCTCGGCGAGTTCTCGCTCACGCGTACGTTCAAGGGCCACAGCGGCAAGAAAGCCGAGAAATCGGCCAAGCCGGCGGGCAGATAAAGGGCGCGGAGATCACAATGGAAGCAACCGCAACTCTCAAGTACTTGAAAGCGTCGCCGCAGAAAGTCCGCCTCGTGGCCGACCTCGTGCGCGGCAAGAAGGTCGAGGAAGCGCTCAACATCCTCCGCTTCACGCGGAAGGCCTGCGCGAAGGACCTCGAGAAGCTCCTGCGCTCGGCCGTGGCCAACGCGGAGAACAAAGAGACCAGCGCGGACGTCGACGAGCTCGTGGTCTCGAAGATCTACGTCAACGAGGGGCCGCGTGAGAAGCGCATTCAGCCCGCGCCGATGGGCCGTGCCTATCGCATTCAGAAGCGGAAGGCGCACGTCACGGTGCACGTCTCGGACGAAGTGAAAGCGATCAACGAGCGCAGCGGCGGCAAGGGCCGCGCCCGCGCCAGGAAATAGGGGCTATCGATGGGTCAGAAGGTCAATCCTTACGGTTTTCGCCTGGGCTTCAACAAGACCTGGCACTCGCGCTGGTTCGCCGGAAAGACGTACGCCGAGACGCTGCATCGCGATCTGAAGCTTCGCAACGATCTCAAGAAGCGTCTCAAGCATGCCGGCGTGTCGGAGATCGACATCGAGCGCACCGCCAACAAGATGCGCATCAACATCTACACCTCGCGTCCGGGCATCATCATCGGCCGCAAGGGCGCGGAAGTGGACAAGCGGCGCGACGAGCTGCAGGCGAGGGTCAGCGGCGAGGTCTACATCAACATCCAGGAGATCCAGCGTCCGGAGCTCGACGCCCAGCTCGTGGCCGAGAACATCGCCACCCAGCTGGAGCGCCGCATCGCCTTCCGCCGGGCGATGAAGAAGGCCATGGAGTCGGCCTTCCGTTTCGGAGCGAAGGGCATCAAGGTCCGCGTGGGCGGGCGCCTCAACGGCGCCGAGATCGCGCGCTCGGAGTGGTATCAGGACGGACGCCTGCCGCTGCACACCCTCAAGGCCGACATCGACTACGGCTTCGCCGAGGCGAACACGACCTACGGGAAGATCGGCGTCAAGGTGTGGCTGTACAAGGGCGAGATGGCCAAGGCCCGGTCGCGCCGCCGGGAGAAGTAAGAGAAGAATTGAAAATTGAAAATTGAAAATTGAAAAAACAGAGGTTGAGAAAAGTCTCCGACTTTTTCAATTCTCAATTCTCAATTTTCAATTTCTGACGGAGTCAGAACAATGTTGATGCCGAAGAAGGTGAAGTTCAGAAAGCAGCAGCGCGGACGGCGCCGCGGTCTCGCCACGCGAGGCCAGAAGGTCTCGTTCGGCGATTTCGGGCTGCAGGCGTTGGAGGCGGGCTGGGTCACGGCGCGCCAGATCGAGGCGGCTCGTATCGCGATGACCCGCCACGTCAAGCGCGGCGGCAAGATCTGGATCCGCATCTTTCCCGACAAGCCGATCACCAAGAAACCGCTCGAGACCCGTATGGGCAAGGGCAAGGGTGCTCCGGAAGAGTGGGTGTGCGTGGTCAAGCCGGCCCGCATCCTCTACGAGATGGAGGGTGTGACCCGCGAGATCGCCGAAGAGGCGTTCCGCCTGGCCGGCTCGAAGCTCCCGATCAAGACGCGTTTCGTCACGCGCTCACAGACGGAGGTCGGCGAGTAATGGCCAGTAAGAAAACGATGACCACGCTCCGCGACAAGAGTGTCGATGAGCTCCGGGCCCGCGAGCGCGACCTGCGGGAGCAGCTCTTCAAGCTGCGTTTCCAGCGCGCCACCGGCCGAGTCGAGAATCCGATGAAGATGCGCCAGGTCCGCCGCGAGATCGCGCAGATCGAGACCCTGCTCAATGAGCGGGCGCGCACGGCGTAAAGAGAGATTCACACAATGGCAAACGAAGAAAAGAACACCGAGACCGCGGCGACGCCGAAGGACAAGCGCACCAAGGTCGGCGTGGTCGTCTCGAACAAGATGCAGAAGACCGTGGTCGTCGCGGTCGAGAACCTCGTCAAGCACGGGATGTACCAGAAGTACATCAAGCGCACGAACAAGTTTCTCGCTCATAACGAGGATCCGGCCGTCAACGTCGGCGATCGCGTGGTCATCGAAGAGTCCCGCCCTCTGTCCAAGCGCAAGCGGTGGAACGTGCGGGAAGTTCTCGCGAAGACGAGCTAGAGACGCGTGTTGAGTGCTGAGTGCTGAGTGCTGAGTAGGAAACGCCGGGTGGCGGGACTCAGCACCCAGCACCCAGCACGCAGCACCTGGAGATTGTCATGATTCAGATGGGAACGATTCTGCAGGTTGCAGACAACACCGGCGCGAAGAAGATCGCCTGCATCAAGATGCTGGGCGGGTCGACGGCCGGCCAGTACGCGAGCCTGGGCGATGTCATCACCGCCTCGGTCAAGGAAGCCTCGCCGGACGGCACGGTGAAGAAGGGCACGGTCGTCAAGGCCGTCATCGTCCGCACCGTCAAGGAGAATCGCCGCCGCGACGGCTCGTACATCAAGTTCGACGACAACGCGGCCGTTCTCATCAACGACGCGCGCGAGCCGGTCGGAACGCGCGTCTTCGGCCCGGTGGCCCGCGAGCTTCGTGAGCGCAAGTTCATGAAGATCATCTCGCTGGCGCCCGAAGTCATCTAAAGGAAGCACACACCATGGGACTTTACGGACGTAGCACCAAACAGGACGAGACCCGCCACAGGCCGCACGTGCGCAAAGGCGACACGGTGGTGGTTCTGTCGGGCAAGGACGCCGGCAAGCAGGGACGCGTTCTGCGCGTCAACGCCTCCAAGGGCACGGCCATCGTCGAGCGCGTGAACTTCACCAAGAAGCACACGCGCCCGAACCCCAGCAAGAACGTCAAGGGCGGGATCCTCGAGCGCGAGTCGGCGATCAAGGTCGACAAGCTCCAGGTGATCTGCCCGAGCTGCAACGAGGCCGCGCGTCTCGGCTCGCATCGCGACGACGAAGGCAATGCCGTTCGCTTCTGCCGCAAGTGCAAAGCGAACCTGACGAAGTAGGAGTGAGTGCCGAGTGCTGAGTGCTGAGTGCTGAGTAGAACCGCCGGGCGGGCGGGACTCAGCACTCAGCACCCAGCACTCAGTACCGGAAACCATCCACCAGGGCTCGTACAACGCCGAGCCGGACAAAGGAACCAGAGATGTCGGCAAGACTCAAAGAGCATTACCAGAAGGAAGTCCGCAGGAAGCTGCAGGACGAGTTCGGGATCGAGAACCCCATGGCCGTGCCCAAGATCGAGAAGGTCGTCCTGAACATGGGCGTCGGCGAGGCGATCCAGAACGCGAAGCTTCTCGACACCGCCGTCGAAGAGCTGGCCACGATCACCGGGCAGAAGCCGGTGGTGACGAAGGCCAAGAAGTCGATCGCGAGCTTCAAGCTCCGCGAGGGACAGTCCATCGGCACGATGGTCACCCTGCGCGGCGAAAAGATGTACGAGTTTCTCGACCGTCTGATCAACATCGCTCTGCCGCGCGTCCGCGACTTCCGCGGCGTGCCGACGAAGTCGTTCGACGGGCGCGGCAATTACACCCTCGGCGTTCGCGACCACCTGATCTTTCCCGAGATCGACGCGGGCAAGGTCGACAAGTCCAAGGGCATGAACATCACGATCGTCACGACGGCGACGACGGACGAGCAGGCCCGCGTCCTTCTCCGCGAGCTCGGGATGCCGTTCGGCAAATAGAGGAACACATGGCTAAAACTTCAATGATCGTCAAGGCTGAGCGGAAACCGAAGTTCTCGGTGCGCAAGCGCAACCGCTGCAAGCAGTGTGGACGTCCGCGCGGGTTTCTGCGGAAGTTCCAGCTCTGCCGCATCTGCTTCCGTCAGCTCTCGCTCGGTGGCTACATCCCCGGCGTGACCAAGTCGAGCTGGTAATACGAATGAGTGCTGAGTGCTGAGTGCTGAGTGCTGAGTCCCGCCCGCCGGTCGACCCAGCACTCAGCACCCAGCACCCAGCACCTGGGACACTAGGAGTCACAGAATGTCGATGACAGATCCCATCGCGGATATGCTCACCAGAATCCGCAACGGAATTCAGTCGCGCCACGATCGCGTCGAGATGCCGAGCTCGAAGCTGAAGGTCGAAGTCGCGAAGATCCTCAAGTCCGAGGGTTTCATTAGCAACTACAAGGTCGTCCCGGAGGACGGCAAGCCCCAGGCCGCGCTGCGCGTCTATCTGAAGTATTCGGAAGACGGCGAGCCGGTCATCCACGGCATCGAGCGCGTTTCGCGTCCGGGCCGCCGGGTGTATCGCGGCAAGGAAGAGATCCCCAAGGTTCTTGGCGGTCTCGGCCTGGCCATCGTCTCGACCTCGAAGGGCGTGCTCTCGGGAGCCGAGGCCTCGCGCACCGGCGTCGGCGGCGAAGTGCTCTGCCAGGTCTGGTAAGGAGAACGGAACCATGTCGCGTATCGGAAAGAAAGAGATTCCGCTGCCGAAAGGCGTGGAAGTCCGTCAGGACGGCAGCGCCATCGTGGTGAAGGGGCCGAAGGGCTCGCTGACCACGCCGATCGTCGCCGGGATCACGATGTCGGTCGAGAACAACGTCGTGAAGTTCCAGCGTCCGGACGAGGAAGGCAAGACTCGCGCGTTTCACGGCCTGATGCGCGCGCTCGTGGCGAACAACGTCAAGGGCGTGAGCGAAGGGTTCAAGCGCGAGCTCGACATCGTCGGCGTCGGCTACCGTGCCGAGGTGAAGGGGCAGGAAGTCGTCTTCCAGCTCGGCTACTCGCACCCCGTCCGCTTCCGGATCCCCGAGGGGATCGACATCACGGTCGAGGCCAAGACGGGCCACATCACCATCACCGGCATCGACCGCCAGAAGGTCGGGCAGACCGCGGCCGAGATCCGCAGCCTCCGCGAGCCGGACCCGTACAAGGGCAAGGGCATCAAGTACAGCGACGAAGTGATTCGCCGGAAGGCCGGTAAGGCGGCGGGCAAGTAAGAGAAGTGCTGAGTGCTGAGTGCTGAGTGCTGAGTGCACGCCCACCCGGGCGGGAGGGACTCAGCACCCAGCACTCAGCACCCAGCACCCTAGTGAGCCGGGTATCCAATCTCGGCACAGAGGCAAACATGGATAGAGCAAGACACAGAGTGGAAGCACGCGGACGGATCCGGGAGCGGATCCGACGGAAGGTCACGGGAACGTCGGAGCGTCCGCGCCTGGCCGTCTTCCGGAGCCTCAAGAGCATTTACGCGCAGGTGATCGACGACGCGTCGGGGAAGACCATCGTCTCCGCCTCGAGCCTCGAAAAGGACGCCGGTGCAAAGGGATCCAACGCGGCGGCGGCAAAGGCTGTCGGCGTGCTCATCGCCAAGAAGGCGAAAGACAAGGGGATCACCAGGGTCGTGTTCGACCGCGGCGGGTACCTCTATCACGGCAACATCAAGGCGCTCGCGGATGCGGCGCGTGAGAACGGACTGGAATTCTAGGAGATCACATGCAGCGTCCAATGCAGCGTCCCGGGCAGCGACAGGGTGGACCGGGCTCTCAGCGCGGCGACCGCCGTCAGGATGAGCGTTCCGAGAGCGGGATGATCGACAAGGTCGTCCACATCAACCGTGTGACGAAGGTCGTCAAGGGTGGCAAGAACTTCAGCTTCAGCGCGCTCGTCGTCGTCGGTGACGGCGCGGGCCGGGTCGGCTTCGGCTCGGGCAAGGCCAAGGAGGTTCCGGCCGCCATCAAGAAGGGCATCGAGATCGCGAAGAAGAACATGATCAAGATCGCCATGTCCGGCACGACGATCCCGCACGCGATCGTGGGCCATTATGGCGCCGGCAAGGTCATGCTCAAGCCCGCCTCCGACGGTACCGGCGTCATCGCCGGCGGCCCGGTGCGCGCGATCCTCGAGTCGGCCGGCATCCAGAACATCCTCACCAAGTCCCTCGGCACGGCGAACCCGCACAACGTCGTCAAGGCCACGTTCGAAGCGCTCAAGCTCCTCCGCACCGAGGAGCAGTACAAGGCCCTCCGCGGCGGCGACGAGGTCGCGGAAGGAGTGGAAGCGTGAGCGCGAAGAAGGCCGAATCGAAGACCATCCGCATTCGCCAGGTGCGCAGCGGCATCGGTTGTCCGGTCGAGATGCGCGAGACCCTCAAGGCTCTCGGCCTCGGCAAGATGCACCGCGTCACCGAGCGGGCCGACACGAAGGAAGTTCGGGGGATGATCGCGAAGATTCCCCATCTCGTGGAAGTGATCGAGTAGAACCGGAATGAGTGCTGAGTGCTGAGTGCTGAGTGCTGAGTCCCGCCCGCCCCGGGCTCTCAGCACTCAGCACCCAGCACCCAGCACCGGAGGATTTCATGGAACTCAGCAATCTGAAACCCAAAAAGGGCGCGCGTCACGCCAAGAAGCGCGTCGGCCGCGGCCCCGGATCGGGTCACGGCAAGACGTCGGGCCGCGGGGAGAAGGGACAGAAGTCCCGCTCCGGCTTCAGCCGCAAGCTCGGCTTCGAAGGCGGGCAGATGCCTCTGCATCGCCGGCTGCCAAAGCGCGGCTTCACCAACATCTTCAAGAAAGAGTACGCGGTCGTGAACCTCTCCGACCTCGAGCGCTTCGACAACGGCGCGACCGTCGACGAGACGGCGCTGCGGAAGGCCGGGATGGTCAAGGGGCAGGTCGACGGCGTCAAAGTGCTGGGCAACGGGAAGCTCTCCAAGAAGCTGACCGTCTCGGCCACCAAGTTCTCGGCCACGGCGAAGCAGGCCATCGAGGCCGCCGGCGGCTCTGTTCAGGAGATTCAGTAACGTGCCGAACGTCGTCGATACAGTCCGCAACATCTGGGCGATCGAGGATCTGCGCAAGCGCGTGCTCTTTACCTTCGCGCTGCTCGCGGTCTATCGTCTCGGATCGCACATTCCGACGCCGGGCGTCGACCCCGTCGCGCTCGCGGAGTTCTTCAAGCAGATGGGCGGTGGCGTCTTCGGCTTCCTGGACCTCTTCTCGGGCGGCGCGCTGTCGCGTTTGTCGGTGTTCGCGCTCGGCATCATGCCGTACATCTCGGCGTCGATCATCCTGCAGCTCCTCACCGTCGTCTGGCCCTACCTCGAGAAGCTCTCGAAAGAGGGCGAGATGGGACGGCGAAAGATCAATCAGTACACCCGCTACGGAACGATCGTGCTGGCCATCGTGCAGTCCCTCGGGGTCGCCTTCTGGCTCCGCGGGCAGGCCGCGCCCGGCGGGGCGCCGCTCGTTCCGGCGCACGTGCAGGATTCGCTGTGGGGCCTCGGCTTCCCGATCATGACCGTGCTCACGCTGACCACCGGCACCGCCTTCATCATGTGGCTCGGCGAACAGATCTCCGACCGCGGCATCGGCAACGGCATCTCGCTGATCATCTTCGCCGGCATCGTGGTCGGACTCCCGTCCGCGGTCATCGGCACGATCGGCGATATCCGCGTCGGCGAGCGCAGCATCTTCGCCATGCTCTTCCTGGTGATCTTCATGGTGGCCGTGACGGCGTTCGTCGTCTTCATGGAGCGGGCCCAGCGCCGCATCCCGGTGCAGTACGCGAAGCGCGTCGTCGGCCGCAAGGTCTACGGCGGCTCGAATACCTACCTGCCCCTGCGCGTCAACACCGCCGGCGTCATCCCGGTCATCTTCGCTTCTTCGGTTCTCGTGATCCCGCAGACGATCGCCCAGATGATCCAGCAGCCGTGGGCCGCGGCCATCGGCCGCCAGATCTCCATGGGCGAGCCGCTGTATTACCTGCTGCAGGTGATCGGCATCATCTTCTTCGCGTACTTCTACACGTCGATCGTCTTCAACCCGGTCGACACGGCCGACAACATGCGCAAGTACGGCGGCTTCATCCCCGGCATCCGCCCGGGCAAGAGGACGTCGGACTACATCGACCGCGTGCTGACGCGGATCACGTTCGTCGGCTCGGTGTACCTCGCGGCCGTCTGCATCCTGCCCGAGTTCCTCATCTCCGGCGTGCACGTCGCGCAGATCCCCTTCGGGATCGGCGCGTTCCTGGACGGCATGCTGCCGGTGTGGGTCACGACGGGTATGGGCCTGAACTTCTACTTTGGCGGGACGTCGCTCCTGATCGTCGTCGGCGTTGCCATGGACACCATGAACCAGATCGAGTCTCAGCTCGTGATGCGCCACTACGACGGCTTCATGAAGAAGGGCCGCATCCGCGGGCGACGGGGTTAGAGCGCGCAGCGCTCATAAGGACAGATCCAGCAGTGAAGATCATCTTCATCGGACCGCCCGGCAGCGGTAAGGGAACTCAGGCGAAGCGGCTCGCGAGCCGCTTCGACATCCCCCACATCTCGACGGGGGACATGCTCCGTGAGGCGGTCGCCGACGGTACGCCCCTCGGGCAACAGGCCGCACCGATCATGGCCGCGGGAGCGCTCGTGCCGGATGATCTGATGGTCGGCATCATCCACGAGCGGATGGCGAAGCCGGACGCTCGCAAAGGCTTCATTCTGGACGGTTTCCCTCGTACGCTGGTGCAGGCCGAGAAGCTCGATTCGATCGTCGGGAATGGTCAGGAGCCGCTGAGGGTTCTTCAACTGCTCGTCCCCGACGACGCCATCGTCCGCCGCATTACTCTGCGACGGACGTGTGCGCAGTGTGGGGCGATCTACCATCTCGAGAACAACCCCCCGGCGACGGGCAGCGTCTGTGACCGCTGCGGCGCCGAGGTCATCGCGCGGCCCGACGATACGGAAGAGGCCGTGCGGAAGCGTCTGGAGTCGTTTCATAGGCAGACCATGCCCGTCGCAACGCACTACAAGTCGAAACAATTGTTGCGGGAGGTCGACGGTGTCGGTCCTCTCGATGTGGTCTTTGAACGGATTGAAAAGTCCCTGACGTAATGCTCGATCGAATGAAGGGACCGACGCTGAAGAATCGCGACGAGATCGCGACGATGGACCGGGCGAACCGGATCGTCGTCGAGATCCTCGAAATGATGCGGGAGATGGTCAAGCCAGGCGCGACCACCGCTCAGATCAATGCGATGGCCGAAGAAGAGCTGGCGAAGCGGGGCGCGAAATCGCCCTTCAAAGGCTACGCTCCGATGGGCCTGCCGCCCTATCCGGCGGTCGTCTGTGCCTCGGTCAATGACGTCATCGTGCACGGCATCCCCAATCGCGCGAAGCTGCAGGAAGGCGATATTCTCGGGCTCGACTTCGGGTCGATCTTCGAGGGATTCGTCGGCGACGCGGCGATCACGGTGCCGGTCGGGAAGGTGAGCGCAACCACGCAGCGCCTGCTCGACACCACGCGCGAATGCCTTCAGCTGGCGATCGAGGAGATGCGTCCGGGTCGGCATCTCGGGGACATCGGTGCGGCGGTGCAGGAGCACGCGGAATCGCGCGGCTTCCACGTCATCCGCACCTTCGTCGGCCACGGAATCGGCAGGCGGATGCACGAGGAGCCACAGGTCCACAACTTCGGACGGCGCGGGCGAGGGCTCGAGCTGCGGGAGGGGCTGGTCCTGGCCATCGAGCCGATGCTCTGTGAGATCGGGTCGAAACTGCGCTCGCGCCTCGAGCGCGCGGGTGCGAACGGGATGATCCAGGACGTGAGGACGGATGCCGACGGGTGGACGGCGCGAACGGTCGATGGGGCCCTCGCCGCTCACTTCGAGAACTCCATCGCGGTCACGTCCAACGGTCCTTGGGTTTTAGGAAAATGAGGAAAAAGATGGTGCTGTTTGATTAGAGGAAGACGAGCTCCGCAACGCGCAGCACCAAGGCCCGAGAAGGACGTCATGTCGAAGGAAGACGCGATCGAAGTGACGGGAACCGTCCTCGAGACGTTGCCCAACGCGATGTTTCAGGTCGAGCTGGAGAACAAGCACCGGGTCCTGGCGCACATCTCCGGCAAGATGCGAAAACACTTCATCCGCATTCTTCCCGGCGACAAAGTGCTGGTCGAGCTCTCGCCGTACGACCTCACGCGCGGGCGCATCACCTATCGATACAAGTGAGCTGAAAAATGAAAGTTCGTTCGTCGGTCAAGAGAATCTGCAGCAAGTGCAAGGTCGTCCGCCGTCAGGGCGTGATTCGGATCATCTGTGACAATCCGAAGCACAAGCAGCGTCAGGGATAGAGAAACATGTGCTGAGTGCCGAGTGCTGAGTGCTGAGACACGCCCTCCCGGGGAGGGTGGGACCCAGCACCCAGCACCCAGCACTCAGCACCGGAGATAAAGAATGGCACGTATCGCGGGTGTGGATCTTCCACTGAATAAGCGGGTCGAAATCGGCCTGACGTATATCTTCGGCATCGGCCGTACGCGGTCGAACGCCATCCTGACCGGGGCCGGAGTGGACAAGAACGTCCGCGTCAAGGACCTGAGCGAGGATGACGTTCGCAAGATCCGCCAGATCATCACCGACGAGGGCAAGGTCGAGGGCGATCTGCGCAAGAACGTCGGCCTCGACATCAAGCGGCTGATGGAGATCAACTGCTACCGCGGCATGCGTCACCGCCGTGGGCTTCCGGTGCGCGGCCAGCGGACTCACACCAACGCACGCACCCGCAAGGGTCCGCGCAAGGGCGCGGTTGCCGGCAAGAAGAAAGCGACCAAGAAATAGGAAGAAGTGCTGAGTGCTGAGTGCTGAGTGCTGAGTCACGCCCCGCCCGGCGGTCAACTCAGCACCCAGCACTCAGCACCCAGCACCCGGAGATTTTTATGGCAACTGCACGAGCACCAAAAGCGGGCGCGCGTCGCGCCGGAACCAAGCGCAAGGAACGGAAGAACGTTCCCCACGGCGTCGCCTCGATTGCGGCGACGTTCAACAACACGATCGTGGCGATCACCGATCCGATGGGCAATATCCTGTCGTGGTCGAGCGCCGGCCGCATCGGCTTCAAGGGCTCCCGCAAGGGCACCCCGTTCGCGGCCCAGGTCGCGGCCCAGAACGCCGCCCAGCTCGCGCAGGAGCACGGCGTCCGCTCGGTCGACGTCAAGGTCAAAGGCCCCGGTGCCGGTCGCGAGTCCGCCATCCGCGCTCTCGCGGCCTCGGGTCTCGACATCAAGTCGATCAAGGACGTCACCCCGATCCCGCACAACGGTTGCCGGCCGCCCAAGCGCCGCCGGGTCTGAAGAATCAGTTGGCGGTTGCCGGTTGGCGGTTGGCGGGAGGGCGAGGAGAACGAGTGGTGCTCCCGCCAACCGCCAACCGCCAACCGCCAACCTGTTTTATCGTCACGCCGTGCAGCAGCCGGCGTACACGGAGCGCGCCATGGTGGCGCGGGTCCGAATTGAAGGAGGCATAGTGGCTCGTTACACCGACCCCGTCTGCCGGCTCTGCCGTCGCGAGGGCATGAAGCTGTTTCTCAAAGGCGATCGTTGCTTCAAGGACAAGTGCGCCATCGAGCGCCGCAACTACGCGCCCGGCCAGCATGGCCGTCGCCGTTCCAAGGTGCTGGGCTACGGCGTCCAGCTTCGTGAAAAGCAGAAGGTCAAGCGCATCTACGGTTTGCTCGAGAGCCAGTTCCGGCTCTACTTCCAGCGCGCCAACAAGCGTACCGGCGTGACCGGCGACAACCTTCTCCGCCAGCTCGAGCTCCGGCTCGACAACGTGGTCTACTCGCTGGGCTTCTCTTCCTCCCGCGCCCAGGGACGCCAGCTCGTGCGTCATGGCCACATCGAAGTGAACGGCCGCAAGATCAACGTCCCCTCGTACCAGGTGCGCAAGGGCGACGCGATTCAGGTTCGCGAAAAGAGCCGTAAGAACGATCAGATCCGCCAGGCCGTCGAGACGGCCGCGGGCCGCGGCGTTCCGGCATGGCTCCAGCTCGAGCCCGATCAGTTCCGCGGCTCGGTCACGGATCTTCCGAAACGCGAAGACATCCGTCTGCCGATCCAGGAACAGCTCATCGTCGAGCTCTACTCGAAGTAATCAATCTCGATGGCGTGGCAGGTGCGCACTCCGCGCGCCTGCTGCGCCGTCTCACGCGAGGAGGCCGCTCCCATGATGTGGTCAGATTTTCAGAAACCCAAGAAGCTCGATTACGATCCCGAGACTCTCACTCCGAATTACGGCCGTTTCACGGCCCAGCCTTTCGAGCGCGGCTTCGGAACGACCATCGGCAACGCGCTCCGCCGCGTCCTGCTCTCCTCGATCGAGGGAGCGGCCATCACGGCCGTCCGCGTCGAGGGAGTCCTGCACGAGTTCTCCTCGCTGCAGGGCGTGGTCGAGGACATGACCGACGTCGTCCTCAATCTCAAGCAGATCCCCTTCAAGCTCCACGGCTCCGGCCCGAAGACGCTGTACCTCGAGAAGAAGGGACCGGGCGTCGTCACGGCCGCCGACTTCGAACAGGATCCGGACATCGAGATCCTCGACCCGACCGCGCACGTCGCGACGCTCTCGAAGGAAGGCACGCTCAAGCTCGAGGCCCGTCTCAAGAAGGGTCGCGGCTACGTCGTCGCCGACCGCAACGCCGACACGGATCTCCCCCTCGGCTACATCCCGGTCGACGCGATTCACTCGCCCGTCCGCCGCGTGAACTATCACGTGGAGGGCGCGCGCGTGGGTCAGATGACGGACTACGACAAGCTCATCCTTGAGGTGTGGACCAACGGTGCGGTCTCGCCGCAGGAGGCGATCAGCCTCGCGGCCGAGCTGCTCGGCGATCACCTCCGCATCTTCAGCGCATTCGAGACCCGCGCCGAGGAGCGTGAGGAAGCGGCGGCGCCGGAAGTCGATCCGCGCCTGGCCGAGATGCTCGCCAAGCCGATCGAGGAGCTCGACCTCTCCGTCCGCTCCGCGAACTGCCTCAAGAACGCGAACATCCGCACCCTCGGCGATCTCGTGCAGCGCACCGAGCGCGAGATGCTCTCCACGAAGAACTTCGGCCGTAAGTCGCTCGACGAGATCAAAGACGTTCTCGCCAGCCTCGGCCTCTCGTTCGGCATGACCCGCGTCCCGGTCGGCTCTCGCGCCGACATGCGCGAGTAGTCAGAGGGCAGAGCGTGGAGGGCCGAGCGCAGAAGCACGCGGCCGCCCTCTTCTGCCCTCTGCCCTCCGCGCTCTGACAAGAGGAGGATTGCAATGAGACACGGAATGGCAAATCGCAAGCTGGGACGCACGAGCGGTCATCGCACCGCCCTGTTCCGCAACCAGCTGGCCTCGCTGATCCAGAGCGAGCGCATCGTCACCACGCTCCCGAAGGCGAAGGAGCTTCGCCCGCAGATCGAGAAGCTCGTCACGCTGGCGAAGAACGACAGCGTGCACGCGCGCCGGCTGGCCTTCCGCCAGGTGCAGGACAACGCTCTGATCGCGAAGCTGTTCGACACGCTCGGCCCGCGCTTCTCCACTCGCCCGGGCGGATACACGCGCATCCTGAAGCTGGGCGCGCGCCGCGGCGACGCCGCGGAGATGGCGATCATCGAGTTCGTCGAGCGGTCGGCGGAAGCCACCGAGGCGAAGGCGGAGAAGCCGGCCAAGGGCGCGGCGAAGAAGGCGAAGGCCGAGCCCAAGGCCGAGGCGAAACCGGAGAGCGACGAGCCGGCCGCCGAGGAAAAGCCGAAGCGCACGCGCAAGGCTGCCCCCAAGGCCAAGGAAGCCGAGGAGAAGCCGAAGAAAAAGGCTGCTCCCAAAAAGAAGAAGGAAGAGTAAGACTCTCGCAAACGCCCGCCGCAAGGCGGGCGTTCTGTTTGCCTTCAAAACGTCGCTCGCGCGCGGGTGATCGTCACGTCTCCATCCTGGCTCGCGATCGCGCGCGACGCATTGCGCGCCGCGACCAGCGGCGCGGCCGGCGCGGGCAGGCCGAACGTCATGTCGCTGGCGACGGCCTCGACCCGACCGCGCGCCCGACACTCGACGATCATCTCGTCGACGCCATTCGCAACCGCAACGTGCCACCCGGGCGCGAGGCGCTGGCGGAAGCGCGCTGGGCGCGGTGGCGGCGTAACCCCATTGACGCGGAGCACGCTCGCGTCACCGTTGAGCAGAAGCGAGAGGCGGTTCGCGCCGCGGGAGGAGCGCACGCGTACGACGAGCCGTTCGCCGTCGCGGGTCGCCGACAGCTCCACGCGCGGGGCGACGCGCGGCGCGGGCGCGAACCACCCGTCGCCGCGGAGTGCGTCTTTGTACTCCGTGAACGGTGCAGCAGCGCGCAGCGACTTCGTGAGAACAGGAGCGATCCAGCGCGGCGACTGATCGTCGACGTGCGATAGCGAGATCCGGCGGGGGCGCTCCGCGGTGTACGGAGGCTGCAGCAACGCGAGGACCGCACAAACGACCGCGAGGCCGGCGACCGCGATGCCCGCCCGCATGTTCGCGAAGAGCGGCGCGAACAACGTCGCCAGCGTGCCGATCACGATCGCCACCACCACCATCAGCCCTCCGCCCAGGGCGTCGTAGAGCAGCAGCGCGACGGGAAACATCAGGATCGCGGCGACGGACGAAGCGATGGCGCTCGTCGCCGTCTCGCGTGCGCCGGCGACGGCGCAGAGCGCCGCGGCGGTCGCGGGGACGATGAACAGAAATGCCGCGCCGGGAATCGTCAGCGCGAGGGCGATCCCGATCACGTGCCAAACGATCGCAACCCCGTAGAGCATCGCCCCCGGTTGAGCGCGCTTGCGGAACAGGGCCGCGGCGAGGAGCGCGGAAGCGATGCCGATGAGCCACATCGCCGCAATGGAGAGCTCCGGCCGGGCGACGTAGTTCAGGCCCTCGCTGCGGAGTTGCGCAAGCCAGCTCACGCCGAATCCGAGCATGGCCGCGAGGAGGATCGCCGCGAACGCCGCCAGGACTCCGAAGGTCATCTCTCGCGGCGGCGTCTTCCTTGCGCCGATCACGAGCAGTAGCAGGCCGATCGCGGCGATCCACAGCGTCCAACCCTGCGGCCACCAGACGAGGTGGAACGCGAGCACGTCAAAGTACGTCGCGTCGGCGTTGCTGCGAGCGCCGAGATCCGCGTTGGCGAGCGCGACCACCGAGGCGAGGATGTTGTCGCCGTGGTGCTGCAGCGTCCGGACATCCACATGAGCGAGGTCGTCGTACGGCGTGTGATACCAGTTCACCCCACGGATCGCCGCGAAGTTGATCGCCGCCTTCCCGGCGCGCTTGAAGATCGTCACGTCCGTGTCGTTCGGAAGGAGGTCATAGACCGCGTAGAAGAATGACGTCGCCTGCGGCCGCTCGAGCGCTCCCGCGAGGTGGCGGATCAGCCATCGATTTCCTCGGCTGGTCTCGAACATGCTGCTCGGTCCGTACGTGCCGCGCATCTCGACGTTGATCGCCGCCGCGGCCTCGCCGGCGAGCTGCGCGTCGGCGATGAACGCTTCCGCGCCGAGGAGTCCCGCTTCCTCGCCGTCGGTGATGAGGAGCGCCACGGGGTTCCGGAAACGCTGTCCCCGCAGGGCGCGCGCGACCTCGAGAACCGCCGCGGTACCGCTCCCGTCGTCCGATGCGCCGGGACCCGCGCCGACGGAGTCGTAGTGGGCCATCAGGAGGACCGCGTTCTCCCGGCGTGCGCCGGGCTGCCGCCCGATGATGTTCTCCACCATCCCGCACACCGCTCCGGCATTGCATGCGAAGCGCCGCTGGATCTCGACGTCGTAGTCCATCGCCGCGAGGTGCGCGACGACCCGGTCACGCACGCGCGCATTCGCCGGCGTCCCCATCGGATGCGGCACGCCCTCGGCGAGCAGTGCGCGCAGGACGTCCATGGCGCGGACCGCGGAGAACTCCGCCGGCGGTGCGGAGACGGGCTTCGGCTCCGGACCTTGGGCGCGCCAGAGCGCAAGCGCGAAGATCGCGGCGAGAGGGAGAAAGACGGCGGCTGCTCGGCGCATGAGTCCGCCGATTGTAAAGGGACTTGGCCGTCTCTCGAGATCTTGCCGGCTGCAACCCTGCGTGCCTCCCGTTCGTATCGTGAAGCGGAGGATCACATCCCATGACGCGCAAACTCTTTCTGGCCGCAATGACCTTCGTCTTCGCCACGGCAGTCCCCGCGGCGACCCGGACGGAGACGATCGACAGGACCTTCGACGTGAAGCCCGGTGCGACCGTGAAGCTCACCAACGTCAACGGGCGGATCACCGTCTCGGCGTGGGACCAGCCGCGAGTGAAGGTCGTCGCCGTGAAGAAGGTCAAGGGCGACAACGACGACGTCGAGAAGGCCCTCCGTGGCCTCCGGGTCGAGCTCGTGCCGCGCGACGGTGGCCTGGTCATCGACACGCACTACCCGAAGGAGAACCGGGGCGCGGCGTCGATCTTCTCCTGGCTGCTGGGCGATCACGTCGAGGCACAGGTGACGTACGAGCTCACCGTGCCGCGGACGATGAACGTCGACGTGTCGAACACGAACGGCGGCATTCGCCTGAGCGACGTCGCCGGAACGCACGAGCTGGACACGACCAACGGCCGGATCGAGGTGGCGCGCTGCGCCGGGTCCCTCGACGCATCGACGACGAACGGCTCGATCCGCGCCGAGCTCACGAAGGTGAACAGGGGGCAGCCGCTTCGCTTCGAGACCACCAATGGGCGGATCGAGGTCGAGGTGCCGGCGGACCTCGCCGTCGACCTCGACGCGAGCACGACCAACGGCGACATCGACTCGGATCTGCCGGTCTCGACGACGCGCCTCAGTCGCAACTCGCTGCGGGGCACGATCAACGGCGGTGGGACGACGCTCCGGATGCGGACCACGAACGGCGGGATCGCGATTCGGACGGCCGGCAAATCGTAGCCGAACACGTGCGAGCGCGCGCCGCGCGGATCGTCCAGACGATCGCCGGCACCCGCAGGAAGCGAAAGATGTCGACCGCCGCGATGGGCGAGAGGTTCATCGCGGCGGCGAGGATGGCGGCGCGCATGTCGGAAGTGGAGAACGCATCGCCGCCCGAGAACATGCCTTCAGGCCTGCTCGAGGTAGCGCTTCCTTTCCCAGTCCGTCACCACCGCATCGAACTTCCGCTGCTCGGTTCGGAAGAAGTGCAGGTAGTGCTCGACCACGTCTTCGCCGAGTGCCTCCCGGGCGAACGCGCTCTTGTCCAGCGCCGCGATCGCTTCCGGCAGGAAGTGCGGGACCTGGGGCAGATTCTGGGCGCCGTAGACGTCGCCATCGAACGCCGGGGGCGGCTCGGTCTTCTTCTCGATTCCGTCCAGCCCCGCGGCGAGCGTCGCGGCGAACGCGAGATACGGATTCGCATCCGCTCCCGCCGTGCGGCACTCGATGCGAAGCGACGACCCGTGGCCGACGATCCGGAAGCCCGCCGTGCGGTTGTCGTAGCTCCAGGCGATGCCCGTCGGCGCGAACGATCCCGGCACGTAGCGCTTGTACGACGCGGGGTAGGGCGCGTAGAACGCAAACAGCTCGCGGATGTGCGCCATCCAGCCGCCGAGGAACCAGCGGAAGAGCGGCGAGCACTGGATGGGGCCGAGGTGGTCCGTTCCTTTGAAGAGCGGCTCGCCATCCGCGTTCCAGAGGCTCATGTGGATGTGGCAGCTCGAGCCGGCGTAGCGCTCGTCCCACTTCGCCATGAACGTGATCGCGTGGCCGCTCTGCCAGGCGATCTCCTTCGCCGCGTGCTTGTAGATCGCGTGGCGGTCGGCCATCTCCAGCAGGTCGGCGTAGCGCAGTCCGATCTCCTGCTGCCCCGGACCCCACTCGCCCTTGGACGACTCGACCGGGACGCCGGAGCGCTCGAGATGGCGCCGGATCGCGCCGATGAGGTGCTCTTCCTTCGTCCCCTGGAGGATGTGATAGTCCTCGATGATCCGTCCGATCGGCTCGAGGTTCACGAAGCTCTTCTTCGCGACCTCCTCGTACGAGTCCTTGAACACGTACAGCTCCAGCTCCGACGCGCCCATGGCCGTGAAGCCGCGCTCCGCCGCGCGCGCGAGCTGCTTCCGGAGGATACCCCGCGGCGCGTACGGCACGAGCTCGTCGGACTCCTCTTCGTAGACGTCGCACAGGACGAGCGCCGTCTTCTCGAGCCACGACGCGACCCGCATCGTGGTGAAGTCGGGCACGGGCCGGAAGTCGCCGTACCCCTTCGCCCAGCTCGTGAACGCGTAGCCCGGCACCGGGTCCATGTCCATGTCGCAGGCAAGCAGGTAGTCGCAGGCGTGGATCGCGCTTTGCTCGAGGAAGAACTTCGCCACGATGCGCTTGCCCACGAGCCGCCCATACATGTCGGGAAACACGACGAGCATGGTGTCGATGTCGTCGTTCGCAACGAGGCGCGTCAGTTCTTCTACGTCGACTTTGCCGTGCATAGCCTCACCGGTGCTGAGTGCTGGGTGCTGAGTGCTGAGTCCCGCCCTCCCTCTCAGCACCCAGCACTCAGCACCCAGCACTCTCTCGTCATCCCACGTCGATGTAAACCGTCTTCCACTCCGTGTAATGGTCCAGCGCCTGGAGCCCGAGCTCGCGCCCGAGGCCACTGCGCTTCACCCCTCCGAAAGGCGCTTCGAGGTGCACGCTGCTGCCGGAGTTGATCGACAGATTGCCGGTCTCGATGGCACGTGCGACGCGCAGCGCGCGGCCGATGTCGCGCGTCCAGATCGAGCCGGAGAGGCCATACACCGAGTCGTTCGCCATCGCGATCGCCTCGGCCTCGTCCCGGAACGGCATCACCACGACCACCGGACCGAAGATCTCCTCGCGCGCGATCGTCATCTCGGGCGTTGCGTCGAGGAACACCGTCGGCTCGAGGTACGCGCCCCGCTCGCGTGCGCGTCCTCCGCATGCGAGCGTCGCCCCTTCGGATTTGCCGGTCTCGATGTACTGCATCACGCGCTCGCGGTGCGAGGTCGTGACCAGCGGTCCCATCTCCGTTTCATCGTTTAGAGGATTCCCGACGTTGATCGTGCCGAACTTCTCCACGAGCGCTTTCGAGAAGCGGTCGTAGATCGATTGCTGCACGAGGATGCGCGAGCGGGCGCAGCAATCCTGCCCGGCATTGCCGAGGGAGCTCGACGTCGCGGAGTCGACGGCTTTGTCAAAGTCGGCGTCCTCGAAGATGACGTTCGCCGATTTGCCGCCCAGCTCGAGCGACACGCGCTTGATGTCGTCCGCCGCGAGTCGCATCACGTTCATGCCCACTTCCGTCGATCCCGTGAACGCGACCTTGCGCACGAGCGGATGCTTCACCAGCGCCTCACCGATCACCGACCCCGACCCGGTGACCACGCTGAACACCCCCTCGGGGATCCCCGCCTCGAGCGCGAGCTCCGCGAGGCGAATCGCGGTCAGCGGCGTCTGTTCCGCCGGTTTCAATACGACCGTGTTTCCCATCGCTAGCGCCGGGGCGCTTTTCCACGACGTGATGGCGATCGGGAAGTTCCACGGAACGATGATCCCGCAAACCCCGACCGGCTCGCGGAACGACAGCAGCATGCCCGGCGCCGCGGCGGGGATGGTCTGGCCGCCGACCTTGTTCGTCGCGCCGGCGTAGTACTCGAAGACGTTCGCCGCGAGTCCGACCTCATCGCGCGAGTCGCGGATCGGCTTCCCGACGTTCCGCGACTCGAGTCGCGCCAGCTCGTCCGCGTTCTCGCGGATCAGCGCGGCGAAGCGATTCAGGAGCTGGCCCCGCTTGCGCGTGTGGATCCGCCGCCACTCGCCCGTGAACGCGCGGTGCGCGCCGCGCACGGCGTGGTCGAGGTCTTCGACGGTGGCCCGCGGGACGTCGGTGAGAGGCTGGCCCGTCGCGGGCTCGATGAGTGTCGTGGTCATGTCACCTCAATCGGGGGCCGGCAGCTCCGTCGCCGGCTCGCCCTTCATCGTATGCCAGCCGATTGCCACCAGGACGATGACGCCGCCGGCGATTGCATACACCGAGGGCTTTTCGCCCAGGAACAGCAGGACCCAGATCGGGTTCGCGACCGGCTCCAGCATGCCCGTCAACGACGCCTGCGTCGCCGTCACGTGCTGCAGTCCCTTCACGAAGAACGCATAGGCGAGGCCGATCTGGAAGACGCCGAGGAAAAGCAGCGCCAGGAGCGACCTCGTGGTCAGGGCCAGGTCGTTGGCCACGAACGGGAAGAGCGCGATCGCGAGCACGATGTTCCCCCACGTCACCGCGGCGCGCGAGGACTGATGGTCGCGGCGCAACGCGAGGATCATCGTCGCGAAGAAGATGCTCGACAGGAGGGCCATGCCGTTCCCGGACATGCCTCGGGGCTCGAACCTGCCGACGAAGAAGAGGGCCATTCCCGTCATTGCGGCCACGATGGCGATGGCGTCGCGGCGCTGCATCTTCTCGTGCAGCACCAGCGGCGCGAGGAGCAGCACCCACACCACCCCCGCGTACTGCAGGAAGATCGCGTTCGCCGCGGTGGTGAGCTTCGTGGCCACGACGAACGACGTGAGGCACGCGCCGTAGCTGACGATCGCGGCGAGAAACGCGGGAGTCGGCTGCACCCGGACGTGTCGGGGGAAGACCAGGACGAGCGTGATTGCCGCGAAGACCGAGCGGTAGAAGGTGACCTTCAGCGCGGAGTCGGCGACCCCTTTGATGCCGATGCCGCCGGTCGACCACAGCAGGGCGGCGACGACGATGAAGAGGATGCCTCGGGAGCGGTCCTGCACGCGGCGGAGTCTATCGCCCAATCCTGACGAGCGAAGCGAGGAACGATCCGGCTTGCAATCCTGACGAGCGAAGCGAGGAAGGATCCGGCTTGCAATCCTGACGAGTGAAGCGAGGAAGGATCCGGCTTGCAATCCTGACGAGTGAAGCGAGGAAGGATCAAGGGAGCCCTCAGGTCGACTGTTCCTTGCGCGCGTAGCGAGAGGGCTCCGTTGATACTTCGCTTCGCTCAGTGGTCGGGGGCTTGCAACTGTTCCTTGCGCGCGTAGCGAGAGGGCTCCGTTGACACTTCGCTTCGCTCAGTGTTCGGGGGCTTGCGACTGTTCCTTGCG
>CAZLGP010000171.1:0-9677 GCA_964558905.1 uncultured Thermoanaerobaculia bacterium
CCGCTACACCGGCCGGCTTCAGGCTCTGTTGCCCAACGCCCGCGTAGCGGGCATGAGGAAATAGCCCCCGGCTTTCAGCCGGGGGTGGGGCGCGGTGTCCTTGGTCAGCCCGCGTAGCGGGCGAAAGAGTCGTCCTGTCGCCCGCTACGCGGGCTGGACTTCAACGATCGCAATTCCCCCGGCTGAAGCCGGGGGCTACTCCCTGTAGCCCGCTACGCGGGCATTGGGCAACAGGCCCTTCAGCCGGGGGCTATTTCCTCTTGCCGCCGGCGTTCAGCCGGCGGCTGCCCGCTACGCAGGCTCCGAATCACGTGCTGCGTGCGAATGTCCAAACTCCAGGGGCGCGCGAAGCGCGCCCTTGCCCGCGTAGCGGGCATTTGGGCAACAGACCCTGGAGCCGGTTCCCAGGCCCGCAGCGCGGGCGGGACGCCCGCGCGTCAGCCGGCGGGACGCCGGCGGTCCGGCCGGAAAGCGAGCCTGCCTCCACACTCGACCGACGCGCGTTCTCTCCACGATCCGTAGAGCGCTTCGGCCGCGTTGCTACAATCGCGAACGTGGCGAAGAAGGCGGTCGTTTTCTCCTGCACCGAATGCGGGGCACAGGCTTCGAAGTGGCTGGGGAGGTGTCCGGACTGCAACGCCTGGAACTCGTATGCGCAGGAAGACGCGCCCGCGGTCGCGCAGCATGCGTCCGCACTGAGCGTCGCCGGCGGACCGATGCCGATCGACGCGATCGATTTCGACACCGCGCCGCGCATCACCACCCGCATCCCGAGCCTGGACCGCGTCCTCGGCGGAGGTCTCGTGATGGGCGCCGTCACCCTCGTCGGCGGCGAGCCGGGAATCGGCAAGTCGACTCTCCTTCTGCAGGTCGCCGAGGAGCTGGCGAGCGGCGGTCCGGTGCTCTACGTCTCCGGCGAGGAGTCTCCCCGCCAGATCGCCATGCGCGCCAAGCGACTCGGAACCGTGAACGCCAACATTCGTCTCTACACCGAGACCTCCGTCGAGCGCATCCTGGCCGAGGTGGAGAAGATGAAGCCGGTGGCGGTGATCGTCGACTCGATCCAGACCGTTCACACCGGGTCCAATCAATCGATGCCCGGCTCCGTCGGACAAGTGCGTGATTCCGCGGGCGTGCTCATGTCCGCGGCCAAGCGCCTCTCCCTCCCTGTCTTTCTCATCGGCCACATCACCAAGGAAGGGACGATCGCCGGACCGAAGACGCTCGAGCACATCGTCGATACCGTTCTCTACTTCGAAGGCGAGAAGTTTCAGAACTACCGCGTCGTCCGCGCCTACAAGAACCGCTTCGGTCCCGCGAACGAGGTGGCGATCTTCGAGATGCACGACAGCGGACTCGAAGAAGTCCCCAACCCGTCCGCCGCTCTCATGTCGCAGCGCAGCCAGGCCGCGGGGTCCGCGATCCTCGCGGCGGTCGAGGGAACGCGCCCGCTGCTGATCGAGGTGCAGGCGCTCGTCTCCCCGACGCACTTTCCGTCGCCGCGGCGGATGGCCATGGGAATCGACGCAAACCGCGTCTCGCTCCTCCTGGCCGTGCTCGAGCGAAAAGGCGCGGGGACGTTCGTGCAGCACGACATCTACGTGAACGTCGCCGGGGGTCTGCAGATCGACGAGCCGGCCCTCGACCTCGGTGTGATCGCGGCGGTGTTGTCGTCGCAGCGCAATCTGCCGCTGCCGCACGACCTCGTGCTCTTCGGCGAAGTCGGTCTCCTCGGCGAGATCCGCAGCGTGTCGCAGCCCGACCTGCGCGCGCGAGAGGCGGCCGCGCTCGGTTTCCGCCGTGTGATCGTGCCGCACTCGAATGCCGCGGAGATCCGCGCCGATATTGATGTGATCGCGGTGCGCCGCCTGGAAGAGATTCCGCCCTATCTCTTTACAAGCTGATCCGCAGCCGTTTACACTCCGGTTCGTCCCGGGTTGTTCGTCCGCAACAGGAGCCATGATCGCCTTTCGTGTACGCTGTGGGTGGGTGGGCCGGCTGAGCGCCGTGCTCGGTGCCGTTCTTTTCTTTGCCGCCTGCTCCACCACGACCGTCGTCGTCGCCACGCCGCCGCCTTCCGCGCCGCAGTCGGAGGATGACGACTTCAGCGAGCTCATCGCGCAGCTCCGCTCCGACCTCAACCGCCACAACGGGCGTCAGGTGCAGAAACAACCGGCACTCACTGCCACCGCGAATTCGAAGAAGGAGCGCGACAGGCAGTTCGCGAACCGCGCGAAGGCGCTCTTCGCGCCGCTGCAGGGCGCGGGCTTGTTCATGCCCGTCGTCGGCGTGCAGGCGCGCGACCTCTACAACAGTTGGGGCGCCTCACGGGACGGCGGACGCCGCCGACACAAAGGCATCGACATCTTCGCGGCGAAAGGTACAGGCGTCGTCGCGGTCGCGGACGGGATCATCAGCTACATCGGAGAGCAGCCGAAGGGCGGCCTCTGTCTCTGGCTGACGACCGAGGATGGGACGTCGTTCTACTACGCACACCTCGATCGCTGGGCCGCGGGACTCTTCGAAGGCATGGAAGTGCGCAGCGGCGATCTCCTCGGCTACGTCGGCAACACCGGCAACGCGAAGACCACGCCGCCGCACCTGCATTTCGCCGTCAACGACAACGACGAAATGGTCAACCCCTACCCAATCCTGACAAAGGCCAACCCGGTCAAGCGCGCGCGTGTTGCCCTCGAAGGCGGCGGCGCGGCGCTCGGAACGCGCTAGGCCGGCACGGCCGGCTGCGCTGGTTGCTCCGCCTTACGGCACGTTCTCGGATGGACTAGAGTTTCACGGCTTCGGGCGGCGCAGCCATCCTGACGTGCCCTCTCAACGCCACTCCCCTTTCGCAACCTGGCTCGTCTCGCCGCCGAATGTCTTCATGATCCGCATGCGGGTGACGACGTACACGGGAAGGTTGCTGCGCAGCGCTGTCTCTACGTCCGTGGACGACGGTCGCGGGATCCAGTTCGGATGGGTGTGCGCGATCGCGACCGCTCCGCGGGGGATGGGCGCATGCCACTGCGACTGATGCGGCACTCCCTTCGACTCCCAGCGCACGAACGAGAGACTGCCATCGTCGGCGCGGACGATGAACATCGCCTCCTCTCTCTCCGCGTACCCGTATTGCGCGGCCGCCAGTAGTTTCCAGAGCTCGTCGCGAACCGCCGGGTCGTGCGCCAGCTCTTCGTGAAGGACTCCGAAGTACAGCAGCGCGACGACACAGTGGGCAATCATGCAAGGAAAGACGGATGAGCGCGCGCAGGGTTGGCGCAGCATCGTGACGCGCGCGTTGCATTTCAATGCCGCATCGAACGCATCATGGAAACCATGAGAGAGCGCTTCATCGCGGTAATCGAAAGACACCAACGTCCGTGAACGGCTTCATCACGAACTCCCGCTCGTGCGCGCGCGGATGCGGCAGTGTCAGCTCCGGCGTGCGCATGCGCGTCGGGCCGTAGGCGATGAGATCGAGATCGATGATGCGTGGCTCGTTGCGGATCCGGCGGCTCGCGCGGCCGAGGCGTTTCTCGAGCGCGAGCAGCTCGTGCATGAGCGCGCGCGGTCCGAGGTTCGTGTAACCGACGACGACGGCGTTGAGGAACATCGGCGGAGGCGCGCCGACCGGCTCGGTCTCGAGGAACGCGCTCACGCGCACGACGCGGATCGGCAGGCCCGCGAGGGCCCGGCGCAGGTTGTACGCGCGATCGCCGAGGTTGGAGCCGAGAGCGATGACGACGGTGTGGGGCGGCGCAGTTGGAGCGGCCGCCTTCGCGGCCGCGCTCCTCAGAGGCATCCGCGTTCCCCACGCAAAGCGCGGTGCCACACTGAAGACGCGCGCCTTCGCGCGCTTACGGAGGGCGCCTCGGGCGACCGGCATGGCGAAGGCTTGGCCAAGCAGCGCTGCCGGCCGTGCCGGCTAATGCTCGATGTTGATCTCGTTCGCGAGCTCGTTGGCGTCATCGTGCGCTCTCGGAAAATACGCCTTCAGCTCTTCGCCGGCGCTGTGGATGGCGTCGACGATGCCGGCGGTGTAGTCGCCCTGCTGAAAACGATCGTGCAGCGTGGTGGCGATCGCATCCCAGAAGCCAGCGGGCACGCGCGCGTCGATCCCGGAGTCGCCCAGGATCACGAAGCGCTGCTCCTCACAGGCGATGAAGAGGAGCACGCCGTTGCGCTCCTTCGTCTTGGTCATCCCGAGACGCTCGAAGGTGCGCTCGGCGACGTGGCGGATCTCGCCGTGGGCCTTCGGTTGGATGTGGACGCGGATCTCGCCCGAGGTCATGCCTTCGGCCGTGCCGATGGCCTCGACGATCTGCGGACGATCGAGAGCCGCGAGGAAGTCCTTCTGCCGCATCACCAGCCTCCTGTGGCTCCGCCGCCGCCAAAGCTACCACCGCCGCCGGAGAAGCCGCCACCGCCCCCGAATCCGCCGCCGAATCCACCTCCGCCGAATCCGCCGCGACCCCCGCCGAAGGTGGTGCCGCCGCCGAGGAACAGCGGGAAAACGCAGCCGCCGCAGCCTCGGCGCCTCGAGAGCATCGGCACGATGACGAAGAAGACGACGAACAGGATGATCAGGATCGTGAGCGGGCTGATGTCCGCCGCTGGCTGTTGTCCCGCGCCGGAGCCGCGCGGCTGGAGCGGCGGCACCGGCGCCTCGCCTTTGCGGATCGCGGCAATGAGAAAGTCCGCCGCGGCGTTCAGTCCCCCCGCGTAGTCCCCTTGCTGGAAGTGCGGCGCGAGGTATTCACGGATGGCGCGCGACGAGATCGCGTCGGTGACCGCTCCCTCCAGCCCATAGCCCACCTCCACGCGCACGATCTTCTCCTGGGCGAAGACGAAGAGCACCAGACCGTTGTCGTACTTATTCTGCCCCACCTTCCACCGCTCGACACTGCGGATGGTGAAGTCCTCGACGGACTCGCCCTCCAGCGACGGGAACGTGTAGATGATGAATTGCGCGCCGCTGGACTGCTCGAAGTCCTGGAGTTTGCGATTGAGTAGATCCGCTTCCGTGCCGCCGAGAATCCCGGCGCGGTCCGTCACCCACCGCGTGGGGGCAGGAGGAACTTCCAGCGCGGCCAGCGGGAGTGCTGCCAGGAGAAGGATGAAGGCCGGAAGGATGAAGGATGAAGGATGAAGGATGAATCGCCGGGGAGCTTCATCGCTCATCCTTCGTCCTTCATCCTTCCGACCTTTCCGGCCGGTCTTGATCCTTCCGGCCTTCATCCTTCATCCTTCCGCCTCACCTTCCGGCCTTTCACTGCGCCGTGGCCGGGGCGGTGTTGCTGAAGTCGAAGTTCACGTCCGGTGCCTGACTGCTTCCCGCGACTCCTTTGAAGTACGCCCGCTGCTCGAAGCCGCTCATGTTGGCGACGACGTTCGCGGGGAAGCGGCGGATGGCGGTGTTGAACTGCTGGGCCGTGTCATTGAAACGCTGGCGCTCGACGGCGATGCGGTTCTCCGTGCCCTCGAGCTGTGATTGCAGATCGCGGAAGTTCGCGTTTGCCTTCAACTCGGGATAGCGCTCGACGACGACGAGCAGCCGTGACAGGGCGCTGCTCAGTCCCTGCTGCGCTGCCGCGAACTGATCCATCTGCTGCTGATTCGCGGTGATGTTCGATCCCGCGCCCGGAGGGCCGCTCGGCATCGTCACCTGGCCGACCCGCGCCCGTGCATTGACCACGGCCTCGAGCGTCGTCTTCTCGAAGTTCGCCGCCCCCTGCACGGTGCGCACGAGGTTCGGGATGAGATCGAAGCGGCGCTGGTACTGACTCTCGACCTGCGCCCACTGCGAGTTCACCTGCTCCTCGAGTCCGACGAGGTTGTTGCGGACGCTGACGAAATACACGCCACCGATGATGAGCACCAGAATGAGTGCTCCCACACAACCCAACAGACCAACGTTCCGCATCACGGCACCCCCGTCTCGAGTGCCGGGTGCCGAGCTCCGAGTGCCAAGGCCCCGCCGTGGGGGCGGGACTCAGCACTCAGCACGCAGCACTCAGCACTTCCGAATCAATACTCTTCTTCTTCTTCCGTTTCTTCTTCCCGATCGTCGTCGGCGGCGACGAAAGCGTCTTCGCCGTCTTCATCGGTCGACTCACTCGACGCGGCCGGCGTGAACTCTTCTTCCTCGGCCGGCTCTTCGACGACGCGGGCGCGGCCCCGCGGTGCCGTATACGCCGGCGCTTCGTCGGCATCCCGCTGATCCGCGTTGCACTTCGGACAGAGCGGCACGGGCTTGCCGAGATCGTAGAACTTGGTGTGGCAGCTGTAGCAGGTGTACTTCTTTCCCAGCTCTGTCATGGATGTCCGGATCTCCCCTTCGAAAAAGCGGCGAAACCTTAGCACAAAAACAGTTGGCGGTTGGCAGTTGCCGGTTGGCGGGAGAAACGGGCTCCCGACAACCGCCAACCGACAACCGCCAACCGTTTTCTATCGCGTCTTCGGATTCGCCTGGGCCGCGCGCGTGCCTGCTTCGTTCGAGCGCGACTCGCCACCGCGGGAGCGGATGTCCGCCGCCAGCGTGGCCAGCTTCTGCGCCTCGGGGAAAACTTCCAGCGCCTTCTCCACCTGCGCATCGCCCTGCAGGCGGTACGGATACGACGCGTCGAAGCCGAACTTCGCGGCGACGATCTCCGCCTTCAACGCGCGTGTGATGTAGTTGCGGTCCTCGGGCTCGGTGAGCGCCTCGCGGATGTCGCTCTCGTTCGCGATCTCCGCCGCCGCGGCATGGCGCACGAACTCTTCGATCATCGCCGGCGTGACCTCCAGTTCCCTGGTGAGCTCGGGATGCTTCGACGCGTATTCGACGGCATAGTTGAAGATGGCGCTGCGCACCTCGAGGAGCTGGGTCGTGCGCGAGAGCTTCGGCTGCTTGACGATCACGTCGGGCGTGATGCCGCCGCCGCCGTAGACGATGCGTCCCGTTGCGGTGCGGAACTGCTCCTTCTCCGAGAGCGGAACTTCCGCGCCGTTCTCCGCCTCGTCGGCCATGTAGTAGTCGTAGACCGAGGAGTAGTCGCGCTGGATGTTCCGTCCGGCCGGGGTGAAGTACTTCGAGGTCGTGAGCGCGAGGCCGGCTCCGTACTGGAGGGTGTAGACGCTCTGGACGAGGCCCTTGCCCCAGCTCGTCTCGCCGACGACCAGGCCGCGGTCGTGGTCCTGAATGGCACCGGCGACGATCTCCGACGCCGAGGCGCTGCCGCGGTTCAGGAGCACGACCACCGGTTTCTCGAACCGTTTGTGCTTCCCGGGGGCGGTGTACTCCTGCGCCGAGTCCGCGGTGCGGCCCTTGGTGTAGACGATCATCTGGCCCTTGTCGAGGAAGTGATCGGACACGCCGACGGCCGCGTCGAGCAGGCCGCCCGGATTCATGCGCAGGTCGAGGACGAGGCGCTGCATCCCCTGCTGGTCGAGCTTCTCGATCGCGTCGTCGAGCTCGCGAACGGTCGTCGACGTGAAGTCTTTGATGCGGATGTAGCCGGTGCCCGGGTCGAGCATCAGCACGTTGGAGATGGAGTTGGTCGGGATCGCGGCGCGGGTGATCGTCAGCGGAATCGGCTCTTTCATGCCGATGCGCTTGATCTTGATCGAGACCGTGGTTCCCTTCGGTCCCTTCAGCCTCTTGACCACCTCGTCGAGCGAGAGATCGTCGGTGTTGACGCCCTCGACCTCGGCGATGACGTCGCCGGCGCGGATGCCAAGGCGGGCGGCGGGCGTGCCCTCGAGCGGCGTGATGACCGTGACCTGATCGTTACGCTTCGTCACCAGGATGCCGAGGCCGTAGAACGTGCCTTTCTGGCGATCCTGCATGTCCGAATACGCCTTCGGCTCGAGGAAGGAGGTGTGCGGATCGAGGTTGCGGAGCATGCCGTCGATCGAGGCGTAGACGTACTTGTCGGAGCCGAGCTCCTCGGCCGACCAGGTCGTGACGGCGTTGAGGAGATCGGTGTACTCCTTCATCCGTTTGGTCAGCTCGGCGTTCGCGGGAGGGGCGCCGAAGAGACGGTTCCCGTAGAAGCCCCCGAACAGGGTCGCACCCGCCAGGGCGACGACGAGCGTCAGGGAGAAAGTCCACTTTTCGGTTTTTCGCAGTTTGGCCATCGTCGTTCGCGCCCCTTTTCGGCTCGCGTTACACTGTGGAGGTCGTAACGCCATTATAGAGGCGGAGTATTCGCCGCCCCCCCGACGTTCCGACGGTGTTCACTTCGCTGTCACGCCCTCTTTGCGAGGTCCGCTGGAAACATGTTCGGTTCACTCGGAGTCCCCGAGCTCCTGCTCATCTTTGCCGTCATCCTCATCGTCTTCGGTCCGCGGAGGATCCCGGAGATCGGCCGTACGCTCGGAAAAGCCATGGGCGAGTTCCGCAAGGCGACCGACGACCTCAAGAGCACGATCGAGCGCGAGGTCCGGCTCGAGGAGCTGAAGAAGATCACACCGCCGTCGCTCGAGGAGCTCATGACGCCGTCGGAGTCGGTATCAAGGACTGCGCCAGCGAGTCTTCGAGCCGACGAGTCGTCAAGCCTTCAAGCCGACGAGTCGTCGAGTTTTCAAGCCGACGAATCATCGAGCGTTCCAGGTTTCGAGCAACAGCCTTCGCCTCAGCTCTTCTCCTCGACGACTCGACGACTCGACGGCTCGACGACTCCCGAGGCCGACGACTCGACGACTCCCGAGACCGACGATTCGACTCCTGAGGCCGGCCATCCGACCAATCCAGTGGAGAAAGTGTGACGGAACGAACGGTGACGGACGCGACCACGGATCCGGATGCCGAACTCCCGAAGATGTCGTTCCTCGATCACCTCGAGGAGCTCCGCAAGAGACTGATGGTCTCGTTCATCGCGGTCGCGGTGGGCTTCTTCGCTTGCTGGGCGTTCGCCGAGCCGATCTTCGAGAAGCTGCAGGAGCCGCTCGCGGCGTTTCTTCCGGAGGGTGACACCCTCGCCTACACTCGGTTGACCGCACCGTTCTTCCTCTACATGAAGGTGGCGTTCTTCGCCGGGCTGTTCGTCGCCTCGCCGGTGATCCTGCTGCAGCTGTGGCTGTTCATCGCGCCGGGGCTGTACAAGAAAGAGCGACGCCTCGCGGCCCCGTTCATCATCTTCGGCTCGATCTTCTTCCTCGTCGGCGGCTACTTCGGCTATCGGTTCCTGCTGCCGGCGACGTGCTCGTTCTTCGTAGAGACGGGGAAACAGTTCAAGCAGATGGTGACGGTGGATGACTACTTCTCGTTCGCGAGCACCATCATCCTCGCCTGCGGATTGGTCTTCGAGACGCCGATCCTGATCTTCTTCCTGGCCCGTCTCGGCATCGTCACGCCCGCGTTCCTGATGCAGAAGTTCAAGTATGCGGTCGTGTTGTCGTTCGTGGTCGCCGCGATCGTAACCCCCACGCCGGACATCGTGACGCAGTCCGCGCTGGCCGTGCCGATGATCCTGCTGTACCTGATCGGCGTGGGCGTGGCGTACGTGTTCGGGAAGAAGCACGACGCGTAGACAACGCAAAGCCCCGAGCGAAGTCACCGCAAAGCCCCGAGCGCAGTCGAGGGGCCACGTGAGCAGCTACGCAGCGCGTGATCGACGCGGCATGTGCGCGGCGCTTCGTGCACACGCTGCGCAGGTGCTAAGTACTCCATTCGCCAAGTTCGAGCACAGATCGCGTGGCGG
>CAZLGP010000172.1:0-56783 GCA_964558905.1 uncultured Thermoanaerobaculia bacterium
CACGAGCGTCGCCTCGAGCGTCGCAGTTCCGTCGCTCGCCGTGATCGTGACGGGTGTCGCCGTGGCCACGGGGAAGGTCGTGATCGGGAAGGTGGATGCCGGGCAGTTCCCGCCGCCTCCGTCGCCATCGTCGCACTCGCCCCCGATCTGAATCGACGGAGGGACCTGTGCGACGGAAGGATGGGAGCTTGTGAGCGTGAAAGTTCGCCCACCGGCGGGCGGGGGCGCGGCCAGTGTGATCGAACCACTCGCGCTGTCGCCTCCGAAAACGCCGTCCGGGACTAGAGTCAGACTGTCACCGGCAACCGTCTCCGATCGGACCTCGACGCTCGCCGCGAGTGTGGCCCCGCCGTAGCTCGCCGTGAGCGGCACGGTGGCGGTGAACGCTACCGGATACGTGTCGAGCACCGTCGTTCCGCTCGTGGCTCCCGCGGCGATGGTGATCGTGCCGCCCGCGACCTCTTCGCGCTCCGCGGTGATGATCACGACCGCGCCGCCCTCCAGGGCCGCCTCGGCCAGCGTCACCTCGGCCGCAATCGGATTACCGCCGATCACCGCCGACGGCGTCGCCGTGAACGCCGACAACCCCGAGCTCTCACTGATCGTGAGTACTGCGGAAAGCGACGTCGCGTACGTGGCGGTCAGCGTGACCGTTCCGGGCTCCGCTTCTGCATTGACGCTCGCCGTGAACGTGGCGCTGGATTGTCCTTCCGCGACGAGAACTTCGCTCGGGGCGGTCACCGCGCCGCTGGAGCTGGAAAGCCGCACGGAAGCGCCTCCGGCGGGAGCGACCGAGCTCAAGGAGACCGTACCGGTGACGCTCTGGCTCGGTGAGGCGGTCGCGACGTCGAGGCTGAACGCGGCCAGGGTCACGCTATGGACCGTGGTCGTGCGGATTCCCCGCCCGTCGTACTCGTACCGGCGGTCGCCGGCACTCCGCAGGTGATTGCGCGGCGAGTAGTCGAACGTGCGCGCGCCGACTGCGATCTCGTTTCCAGCAGGGTCGTAGGCGACGGCGTCGACACGGCCGTCGCTCATCACCGAGGCGATCTTCGGGGTCGTGCCGGACATCGTGAAGGTGCGCAGGTTTGTACCGACGGCACTCGAGCGCAGGTTACCCATCGCGTCATAGACGTAGGAGCCGGCGCCCCACAGTCCCTCGCCGCCGTTTGCGACGGTGAGGCGATTCAGATCGTCATAGCCAAAGTCGCGGTCGTAGCTGGGATCGACGAGATCGGCGATGCGGGTGATGTTGCCGGCCGGGTCGTACGTGTACTGATAAGACGCGATCACGCCCGTCGTCGGCACGTCCTCCCCCTCCTGGAGCGGTTCGGTGAGCGCGTTCGTGAGCGGACGATAGCGTGGATCGTAGGTCGTCGTGCGAGTCGTGCCGTTGCCGAGAACGATCTCGCCCATCGGCCCGAACGGCAGATACGAGGCCGACGTGACGAGCGTGGTCGCACCGGTGATGGCCGACATCGGGCGCGATGCATAGTCGAATGCATAGTCGACGACGCGGCCACTCGGATACACGATGCGCGAGCGGCTGCCGTTGGCGTCATGGCCGAATCGACTTGCATAGGTCGCGCTGCCGATGGTCTTCGTTTCCGAGAGCAGAAGGCCACGGCGATCCCACGCATATGCCGTCATTCCGGTGGGATCGGCCATCGACGCGAGGCGGCCCTTGCCGAACGTTCCCGTGTCGTAGGACCAGGAGACCGATTCCGACTGGCCGGACAGAACGCTGGTGGTCGAGAGCACGCGCCCCAGCGCGTCGTAGGTGCGCGTGGTCGTATTCGTCGTGTCGCGACCGTCACCCGGGATGGAGTCGACGAGCGTCGTCGTCAGCAGCTGGCCCGCGGAATCATACAGGTAGGTGGTCGTACCGGTGACCGGGCTGAGCTGCTCGAGCATCTGGCCGAAGTCATCGTACTTGTAGCTGGTCACGTTGCCGTTCGGATCGGTGACCGACGTCAGGTTGCCGTGAAGGTCGTAGGCGTAGCGCGTCGTGATGACGCTTCCGGGCGCCCCGGCCAGCGTCTGCCTCACCCGCTCCAGCCGGCCGGCCGGGTCGTATGTGTAGAGAGTATTCGGCGTCGCGTGGTTCTCATCGCGCACGCTGGCGATGCGACCGGCGGCGTCATAGTCATAATGAACCGCCGCGCCATCCGCGTGCGTCATCGTCACCAGGTGTCCCTCGACGTCGTAGGTGAACGATTCGCGCCGCTTCTCGACCCAGCTTCCCCCCTCGAAGGCGAGCATCCGCTCGAGGCTCTTCTTGCCCGTCAGAGGGTCGTAGCTCGTCTCGATCCGCTCGAGCAGATCGCCCGGCGATGGACCGCGGGAGACGGTGTGAATCCGCCCGCGCGAGTCATAGGCGTACACGGTCGGTCCTCCCGCGGGACCCTGCGTTCTCTGCAGCGGCCCCGCCGCGGGAGCGTAGGTCGAGGTGTGCGTCAGGTCTGTGGCGCACAGCGGATCTGCCGCGGTGTCGCAACCCGGGATTCCCTTCAGCGTCGACGTCGCCGCTCTCCCAAGTGCGTCGTACGTCCTCTCGCTCACCACACCGTTCGCGTCGACGACGTGCGTGGCGTTGCCGAAGACGTCGTAGTCCTCGTAGCGAACGATGTGACCGGCGGCGTTCCTCGTGGCCGCGAGCTGGCCACGCAGGAGCGCGGGCACACTCGCGTCGACCGGGTAGTAAACGAACAGCGTCACATCGGCCACGTCCGTCCGCGGTCCGTTCACGGAGCGCGGCAGCCACGGTGGCTGCGGAAGCGACAGCCACGCGCTCTGGAACGCGCCGCCAGGCGTGAATGCGGGCGGCGCGTCGCCGTAGAGGGTCGTCGTCGTGGTGCGTGTGTTCACGACCGAGGGGGTGCCGGTCCAGCCGCGCACCGTGGTTGCCAGGCGCGCGCCGGTGACCGGATCGAAGAGATATTCTTCGCGCCGCACGCCTCCGGCCGCGAGCACGCTCGGGGTCTCCATCGCCGTCACCTTGTCCGGCCAGAGTGGATCTTCGTAGGTGTAGGTGGTCAGAACCGTCGCGCCCGTCGGTTCGAGTGCCGCCACTGCCAGAGCGTCCTGATCGAGACGGCACCGGTTCGGGTCCGTTTCGGGATCGCATCCCAACGGTCTCTTGGCCGTCGTCGTCGAGGTCAGGCGGTCGCCGGTATAGCCGTTTTCCGTGACGTAGCCGTCTGCATTCTGCCTCCGGATGATGCGTCCCCTCGGATCGCGAGCCAGGCTCGAGTCGCCCGAGCCGCAGCTCCCGCAACCGCCCTCGATGCGCACGGTACGCCAGGACCCTCCCGATGGCGCGAGCACGTAGTCGATCACGTTCCCGTTCTTCTCGGTCACGCGCGTGATTCGCTCGTTGGGATTCGCAGTGGCAATGTTGTATTGGATGCTCAGAATCTCATCCGAGGGGCCCGTGGAGCTCACGCCATAGCCGTTCGCGTCGTACGCGTGACTCTCGATCAGATGTCCCGACCCGTCGTACGACGCAGTCATGCGGTTCCCCGCGTAGGCGTAGCTGCGCCAGGTCGCCGAGCCCGGTGCCTGGATCGAAGTCAGGTTCCCCGATGCGTCATAGGCATAGGTCCACGTCAACTCCGGATGGCCGCTCACCGCGATCGAAGTGACGAGGCGCCGCGCCGTGTCGCTCGTGATCGCCCACCTCGTCCCGCTCCACGAGTCCGTGAACGTCGCCGGCAGACCTCCCGGCAGGTACGCGATCGTTGCCGCGCGTCCGGTTCGGCGGTCGCGAAGCTCGACCAGACGCCCGTCACTCACCCGAAAAACCGCTACCTCGCTCGACCCCGCCCCACGAAACGCGTAGGTCTGTGCGACGGAGTCGTAGGAGAGCGTGGCGTTCGCTGCACGCACGGACGGCCAGGTCTGTCGATAGGCGCCCGGCGCTCCCCGGAACGTCACCACTTCATTCGTCCCGGTCACGACCGAAACGATGCTCTCTCCTCCATCCCCGTTCACGATCAAACGCTGGTCCAAGAAGGTCGTCCATCCGCGGCCAAACGGGGCGATCACCTGTTCGTCGCTGTTGTACGTACGCACTAGGCCATGCCCGGCGATCCGCGGCAGAAGCTCGCCGTCCGTCACCCGCACGTTCCCGTCATTGAAGTACACCGGATCGCCCGACGAGGTCTCGTCGCACGGCCCGCAATCGATCGACAGCTCCTGGGTCGTGCGTCCCATGCAGGATTGCGCCGCGGCCACAATCGTCATCTGTTGGGCACCCGATGGGGGATCGAAGAAGAACGCTTGCGTCCCACTGCGGGTAATCGGGTTCGGACGCCACAGAAGAGCTCCGGAGTGAACCTGTCCATTCGCACTGAGCCACTTCAATCTGTCCACGCGCACATCCCAGGCGTTCGTGTAATTCCCGAAGTCCCACGTCACCTGGGCTTTCCGCCTCACTCTGCCTGCCGACGGATCGAACGCCTTATCGACGGTCAACGAGACCTTCGCTTTTGTGGCGCCCGGCGGGGCAATGGTGGTCACCCATCGGCCGGGCTGGTATTCGCCCCGCGAACAGTCGACGGGAACGATGCGCAATTCCGACGGCTCGGTCATACAAACGGCCGACAGGTAGATATCCGTTGGGTTCGCCGTCGCGTTCACGTAACTGCTCATGCTGCCGCGGAAATACACGAAGAACCCCGCCATACCCGAATAGTCCGTGCGCGTCACTGTGACCCGGAAGGTACCGTCTTGTTGGGTTGGACCGACCTGACCCGTCAGACGGGGACACTGACAGTGCGGGTAGGCAGTGCACGCCGCAGCGGGAAACGCGTACAGCACGACGAACAAAGAGAGCGCGAGGAAGCCAATTCGGTGGCGATGAAGGAACGAAATACGCCGCATGACCGTGCGAAGACCAGGGAGAAGTTGACTCACGTTCCCTCCTACGCCGATGGCACAACTCTACGACATCGAAGCCATGTGTCGTGTCATATTACGTGTTTCTATTCATACATCAAGCCATCAAATTTGACATGTGTCCGATCCGACTACCCGACTTTGGCCGGCAGAGCATCGCTTGGCGTGCTAATCTGCTGACATATGACTACGAAAGACGTCGAGTCCGCACCAGGACAAGACATCCGGGGGCTGCGGCTCGCCCGCGGGCTGTCGCAGTCGGATGTTGCGCGCGCGCTCGACATCTCGCTGAGGACCGTGGTCCGGCTCGAGAAAGAGGGGCGTGGACACAATCTCAGGAGAGTACGCAAATACCTCGAGGAGCTGCCGGCACGGACGGCGCTGCGGCCCGAGGCGGGCGCCGAATTTGTCCGATCGCTGATCGCCGAGCACAGCGTCCCGGGGGGACGCCCACTATCGCTCGCGTTTCACGAGCTTGCCGCGCTGCTCGACCGGCTCCCGATCGAACAGCGATCGCCGGCCGTCGAAACCTTCATCGACATGCAACGTCAACTGGACGACGCGTCTCTGGATCCTCTGAAGACTCTGGAGGCCGCGGCACAGATTACGGTCAAGGCTTTTTCGCAGTTCGTCCGCCATGAGAAGCCCGAGTGAGATGGCCGCAGAAGCTCTCCGCGATGAGCTCTACGCGCGGGCGACGTTCGCGAAGCTGATCTCACTTCCAGCGCACGAGTTCCGCGCGGCGATCGAGAGCGATCCGCGAGCACAGACGGAGTTCATGGCCCGGCACATCCTGGATCATTTCGACGAGTTCTACACGAACATACCGCCGGAGCACGCCCTGGAACTCGTGGAAGCTGCCCGGACGGCGGCCCGCAGCGGAGAGCCTCACCTGCGTTGCCGCGCGGAGAAGGATCTCGCATTGGCTCTCTGCCATCTCGCCCGATTCACGAACGCTGACTCCGCGATCCGTTCCGGCGAATCGCTCGCGTCGCGGAGCATCGCTCCCGAACCTCATCATGCGGTCCTCGCATTCATGCGGGCGGTGCTCTGCGACACTCTGGACGACCAGGATCAGACAGCTCGGTATCTGGAGCAGGCGATCATGGTGTTCGAACAACACGGCGCGCACGATCGAGCGCACAGGGCGCGAGAGTATGACGCCTTCCGCAGAGCATCGCGGGGGGAATACGCGGTTGGCCTTGCCATCTATCACGACGTGGCCCGGCGCGCCCGCGAGTTGCGATGCGCCGACGAAGTGGCGCGCACTTACGGGAACATCGGCGTGTGCTATCGCGCCTTAGCCGACTTCCCAGCCGCCGAGGGATACTTTCGGAAAGCGGCACGCATTTACAGGAAGAGCGGTGTTGTCGTCCTGGAGGCAAGGGCGCTGCGATGCGCCGCGAGGATGGCGATCCGAATGCGCGGCGAGGCTGCCATCGTCACGATGGACCCGCCCAAAGACCTGTTCCTGACGCTCGGCGCGGCGGGAGAGGTGTGTCGCTCGACCGTCGCGATCATCGATGAGCTCCTTCTGCGCGATCCGGAAACCGACGTGCGACCGTACAGTTCCCTTCTTGCAGAGGAGGCGGTGGAGCTCGGAGTCATCTCGCTCGTCCTGCCTGCCGTCGACTGTCTCCACGCTGCCGCGGAAAGCAGTCGCGTGACCGCCGAGCTCTTGCAGGAAACGTGGGATGCGTTCGGGCCATCGTGCGCATTCCCGGCCATCTCCGCGGTTGCCACCGTGATGAACTGACGGAGCCCGCATGAAATCGCCGAAGGAAATCGCCGCCGAAGCACTCCGTGATGAGCTCTACGCGCGGGCGACGTTCGCGAAATTGATCACACTTTCGGCGCAGGAATTCCGCGCGGCGATCGAGAACGATCCGCGAGCGCAAACGGAGTTCATGGCCCGGCACATCCTCAACCACGTCGAAGAGTACAACGATGGCATCCCACCCGAACATGGTCTCGAACTGGTGACTGCCGCTCGCTTGGCGGCGCGCGCTGGAGAGCCTCACGTGCGCTGCCGAGCGGAAAAGGACTTCGCCATGTCATTCAGCCATCTCGGCCGGCGCACGAGCGCTGAGGCGGCACTTCAAGCCGCCAAGGAGCTGGCTGCACAGACCCTTGCACCTTTAGCGCACGAGCCAGTTCTGCAGTTCTCCCGCGCCGTTTTGTGTCACGCAGCAGGTTATGCGAATCGAGTCACACGATACCTCGAACGGGCGATCGAAGGCTTCGCGGAAATCGGCGCACGTGATCGAGCGGACTCGGTCCGCGAATTTGATGCCTTCCGACGACTGATCCGAGGCGAATACATCTCCGCGATGGCTGCCTACGAAGAACTGGCCCGGCGCGCTCGGGCGCAGCGATCTGCCGCGAAGTTGGCGACCACGTACTACAACATCGCTCATTGTCATTGGGGCTTGAGTGACTTCGCCTCGGCGCGACGATATTTCAGCAGATCGGCGCGGCTCCATAACGTCACGGGCCGCATCCTCCCGGAGGCCAGAGCACTCCGGTGCGTCGCGCGCACCTCCATCCGCATCCACGGGGTGTCCGCCGCTCCACAAATGGACAGACCGAAGACCCTGTTTCTCGGGAGGGGAGCGGCCGGAGAGGTGTGTCGATCCACGCTGGCGATCATGCAGGAGCTCTTGCTTCGCAACCCCGAAAGCGACATTTGCCCCTACATCGCCCAGTTGGAAGAGGAGGCGCTCACGCTCGGCGTCGAGGCAGAGGCGCGGAGCGCCGTCAGCTGCCTCAACGCCGCTGCGCGAGAGGGTCAGGTCAACGCTCAAGTCCTGCAGAAAGCGTGGGACGCATTCGGCCCGACCTGTGAGTTTTCAGCTATCTCTGCGGTTGCCATGGTCGCGAACTGAACTATCCGTTTCCCACTCGATCGTGAACGACACGTTCCCCGCCGAGGACGGCAACCGCTCTCGCTAGGTTGTCGTCGGTGGAGGCGGCGGGGCGGGTGCGGGAGTCGGCGGCGTGACGTGATCGCCGTTCGCCGACACGCCGAAAGCGCGCTTGACCTTGGAGATGATGCGAAGCACCAGCTCCGTTACATCGCGACCACGCTCCCGCGGCTGCGCTGACGCGGCTGGAATCGACGGTAGAAATAGAGCTGCAGCTAACACGACCGCAGCTGCGCGTCGGGAGTACCACTTCATAAAATACACCTCCTTAGGCTCGTTTGGGGGGCGCGCCCTGCCTAAGGAGTGACGCAGGCGGTTAAATCCCTACCTCGAACTGGAGAGATCCGATTCGGGAGGCACCGGGGCAAACAACAACTGACCGTCCTGGGGCAAACGGCGGATGTATTCCCGGACGTGTTTCACCGCGACTGGGGTTACGATCTTGCGTCGTGCTGCTTCACGGATGTAGGCAAGAGCAGTGAGGGCTCGCGACGAATAGGAAAGGCCGGCGATCTCGAAGGAACGCATAGCCTCATGGCAGATGCGCTCCGCTTCCTGAAACTGATTTCGAGCTAGGAACAGTTCCGCGAGATCGAGACTGATGAGGGCCACCTCGCTCGTCATGCCCAGGTCAACGAAGGTCTTCCGCAATGCTTCAAGCCTAACCTGAGCTTCGTCGACACGACCGGCAACGACAAGGATTGACGCAACGTTCCAGCGGCATCGTGTCGACTCGGTCGGAAGGCTGAGCGCGTCGAACAGCATTGCCGCTGTCTCGTGGTCTCTCAGTGCCTCATCTAACTTCCCGCTTTTCCACAAGCAGGTGCCGAGAGTGTTCAGCACATTCGCGTGATTTCGCACGTTATTCGAATCGCGAAGACGAACCTCCAGCGGTCGCAGAGTCTCGATGGCACCCTCGTAGTCACCACGGCTATAGCGGACTTGGGCCTGAGCGAGATGGGCTGACACCAGCCGTCCTTCGTCTTCAAAGCGCGCGAAGGTTTCCGCGCTGACACGCGCAGCCGTGATCGCTGGAGTAAAGTCTTCCATTTGGCGCAACGCCATGCTTCGAATGATCGCAACGCGCGCACGATCGTATTCGTCGACGACGCACGCCTGGAACGCCGCGTCCGCGCGCTCGGCAGCAGCAAGTGCGTCCGGAAAGCTTCCGACGTAGAAGAGGGCATACGCACGTTCACGCCAAGCTGCTCCTTGCAGCCTGGTAACGGCGTCGGTTCGCGAGGCGGCGGGATCGAGATGCTCAACGATCTCCGTGCAGAGCTCCGCAATTGCCAGGCCGTTCGGAGGATTGGTTGGCGTCGCGGCGAACGCCCTCCCCACCAACCCCCGCACCACCCCCGCCGTCCGCCATTCCGGGTGCGCCATCAGTCGCGGCATCCACTCCTCACGCGATCCCGCGAGGAGAACGGGCAGGATGGCCTCGGCGGCGGTGTCTTCGAAGGACATTCGGTCGGCGAAGGCGCGGAGGTTGGCGATCGTCGCGGGGACGGGGTCGCGGCGGACGTCCGCCTTGTCCCAGACGTCGTGGTGGCGCAGGGCGCCGGTGATGGTGCGGTAGGTGTCGAGCTTTTGGCTGCAGACCGTGCAGGACGGGAGGTGGGCGTCGGAGCGGACGCGGTCGCCCTCCATCAGCGTGAGCAGGGCTTCGTCGTCGTAGTGCCGCTCGACCATCATCGGTGGTGTCACTTGTTCACGGCGGTGATCTTGATGTAGATCTCACGAACCCGTTTGAGGCAGTTGTGGATGAGCTTCTCCGCGTAACGATTGGTGGTCTCGAGCTCGCGCGCGACGTCGCCCGCGGAGCGTCCCTCGAAGTAGTGGAGCCACAACGTCTCGCGGCAGCGCGGCTGGAGGTAGTCGATCGCCTGGCGCACGGTCATCCGGATCATGTACTGCTCGGCCAGGCCCTGGGAGTCCGGATCGCAGTGATCGTTGAAGTCGTCCGGAAGCGATTCCGTCCGTCCCTGGGCCCGCCAGTAGTGGCGGCTCGCGTTGCACATCGCCGCGACGAGCCAGGCGCGGATGTTCTCGATCTTCGTGCCGGTCTGCAGGTAGGAGAGGAAGACTTCCTGAATGAGGTTCTCCGCATCGGAGTCGGGGACGCGGAACTTGCGGCAGGCGACATAGAGGAGCAGGTTGCGATGCTCGATGTAGAGCGTCTCGACGTCGTCCGCGGCGGGCGAGGGAGGCGCCGGCTGCTGCGGAGGCTCCGGACGCTGTTGCGGCTTCTCACTTCTCGTTCGAGAAGCAACAGGCGCCACTTCGCTCGCATCGTGTTCCAGCACGGCGCTTTTTCCTTCGCCTTCCTGCTCGGCGGACCTTTGTAGATTTACGGACTTTAGACCCATGTCACGTTACCACGTTTCCATCGCCGAGGCGACGGGACGACCATGCGAATCTCTCCGAACGACGCCTGGACCTGCCTCCAAGAATACACTATTTGCTCGGATCTTCCGGATTTATGGAGATCATCGCACGAACCGGGGCTTCGATGCTATCCTCCGCCGTCGCGATGAACGCCGACCAGACGAGAACGCTCGTCGACGAGACGTGGACCTCGTCGATCGTCCCCACCCTCGAACAATACATCCGCATTCCCAACCAGTCCCCCCTCTTCGACCCGGACTGGAAACGGAGCGGACACATGCATCGTGCCGTGGCACTGGCACGGGCTTGGGTCGAGTCTCAGCAGGTCCGGGGGCTCACGCTCGAGGTACACGAGGTCGAAGATCGCACACCGGTGATCTTCATGGAGATCGAAGGTGACGCCTCTTCGACCGTCCTCATGTACGGTCATCTCGACAAACAGCCGGCCATGGTCGGCTGGGAGGAGGGCCTCGGGCCGTGGACGCCCGTCCTCCGCGACGGCAAGCTCTATGGTCGCGGCGGCGCGGACGACGGCTACGCGATCTTCGCCACGATCGCGTCGATCAAAGCCCTGCAACAGCAGGGGATCGCGCACTCGCGCATCGTCGTCCTCATCGAATGCTGCGAGGAGAGCGGCTCGGTCGATCTTCCCACGTACATCGACCTCCTCGCCGACCGCATCGGCACGCCCCGCCTGGTGATCTGCCTCGACTCCGGCTGCGGGAACTACGAGCAGTTGTGGATGACGACGTCGCTGCGCGGCTCGATCGTGGGCAACCTCACCGTGGAGGTGCTCACCGAAGGCGTGCACTCCGGCGACGCGAGCGGCATCGTTCCCTCGAGCTTCCGCATCCTCCGCCAGCTCCTCGACCGCATCGAGGATGCGACGAACGGGAACATCCTCCCGACGTGGCTGCACGTCGACGTCCCCGAAACGCGGATGAAGGAAGCGAAAGAAACCGCCCGCGTCCTCGGCGACGAGACCTGGAACAAGTTCCCCTTCGTCTCCGGCATGCAGCCCGTGACGAAAGACCCGCTCGAAGCGCTGCTCAACCGGACCTGGCGTCCCATGCTCGCCTACACCGGCCAGGCGGGCTTCCCCGATCTCGTCCAGGGCGGCAACGTCCTCCGGCCGAAGACGTCGATCAAGCTCTCCCTCCGCATTCCGCCCTCGCTCGACGCGACAGGTCTCGAGCGCAAGCTGAAGGACCTCTTCGAAAGCGATCCCCCCTACGGCGCGAAGGTCGTTTTCGAGCCGGAGAAGGGCGGCGCGGGCTGGGTCGCGCCGGAGATCGCCCCGTGGCTTGCGGACTCCGTCGAGCGCGCATCGCGTAGCACCTTCGGCAAAGGCGGCATGACCTTCGGGGAGGGCGGCTCCATTCCGTTCATGGGCATGCTCGGCGCCCGCTACCCTCAGGCGCAGTTCCTCATCACCGGCGTTCTCGGACCGGGCAGCAATGCCCACGGACCGAACGAGTTCCTGCACGTCGAGTACGCGAAGAAGCTCACCGCGTGCGTGGCCCAGGTCTTACGCGACGAGCGGGAGAACGCGTAGAAGTCGCAAAGTCGCAAAGTCTCAAAGAAGGCTCCGATCACCGACTTTGAGACTTTGAGACTTTGCGACTTTGAGACTTTGCGACTTTGAGGCTTTGAGACTCCCCCGCGGCGGCTCAATGCCCGCCCGCATACTTCTTCTCCCCCGCTTCGATCCGGAACGGCAGACGGTTCTGGAGGGGCGGGAGCGGGCAGGTCGCGAACGGCGTGAACGCGCACGGCGGGTTGTACGCCTTGTTGAAGTCCACGATCATCTTGCCGTCCTTCGGCGGCGCCGCGTAGAGATACCGTCCCGCGGGGTACGTGGTGTCCTTGCTGGTCGCGTCGCGGAAGATGATGAAGTAGTTCGTCGAGCCCTCTTCCAGGATCGGATCGAGGCGGTACTCCTTCCCTTCCACGTCGAACACGATCGCTCCGGGCGAGATGCTGTCGGAAGTCATCCCGGTCACGTCGGTGATCGGGATCTTCTTCGGCGGATGATAGGCCTCGTAGCGCGCTTCCACGCGCCATTTCTCATCGATCGGGTAGTACTCGAGACCCTGGAAGTGCGTGCGCGTCTCGGCCGCCGCATCCTTGACACGCAGGCCGTAGCGGTCTCCGCGCCGGAGCACGTTGAAGCGGACGGAGCCCATCTGCACGATCGTCGGTCCGTTCTCGTCGGCGTCCGCCAGCAGCGGTACGTCGCCGGAGAGAGGCTTTCCGTCGATGGTCATCGAAGGGTCGGGGTGGAGGATCGTCTGCGCGCCGCTGCGCGAGAGCCTCACCGGAGGGGCGCCCGCCTTCGTGAGCGTCACCTCGTTGTCGCCGTCTTTGAGCCAGTGAAGTCCGATGAGCGACAGCCATCCGTCTTCCGTCGCCAGACGCTCCGCGCGCGTCTTCTGCCACTGCCCGATCTCGGCAGCGTGCACGGAAGGATCGATCTTCGGGTTCCGCGGTCCGCAGTTGGCAGCGAGCGACGCGGCGAGCGCGACAGCGACGATTGCTCTCATGGCGCGTAGCATATCCGGGCGTGGTTGTGTTTTCGCGAACAGAGGTGTCAAAGAGTCGTGGCCGAAGTCGCCCCATTTCCGGTCAGCGAGGCGGAGCGTAACGTGACGGTCGCTCCGTTCGACGAAGAGCGAAGGCTCCTGGCTGCCGTCCGTGAGGGCGACCGAGAGTCCGCGGAGGAACTGGTCGAGAGGACCTACTCGGCCGTGTATGCATCGGTGTACCGGCTGTGCGGCGACGGCGATCTGGCCGCCGATCTGACGCAGGAGACGTATCAGAAAGCGTGGGGAGCCCTGAAGGGATTCGACGGACGATCGCAACTCTTCACCTGGCTTTACCGTATCGCGTATACGACGTTTCTGAATCACGTCCGGCGTCCGCGGCGGATGACCTCGCTCGATGAGCCGGATTCGATCGACGTACGGGACGAACGGCCGGGAGCGGAGGAACTGCTCGCGGACGCGGAGGAGGCGGAACGCCTCCGAGGGGCAGTCATGAAACTCCCGGAAGACCTGCGCTTCACGGTGACGGCGCACTTTTGGGGCGGACTGGCGGTCAAGGAGATTGCGAGCATCGAGAAGATCACGACCGTGGCGATCCGAAAGCGGCTGCACAAGGCCTTCGGTCTGATCGAGGCGATGCTCGGTGAGGAAGTCCAATGAACGCGAAGCGGAGAGCTGAGCTCCAGCGAAGATTGACGCTCAATGCGGTGCCCAGGCCGCCCGCGGGGCTCGCGGAGCGCATCAAGGCCGACATTCCGAAGTACCTCGAGCCGGAAACGGGGACGCAGAGACTCGCGCGCTCGATCACCTTCAACCTGAGGATCGCAGCGTCGATCGTCGTGCTGGCGATGTCGGTCATCGTGGCGATGATGATGGTCTCGCCGTCCCCTGAACTACAGCTGGCGAGCAGAGAGACGAAGGCTCGTCCGGTGATCTTCCCGCCGGCGCGAACCGTGGCGACGAGCGACGCAACGAGCACGATGACCGTCGCGCGCATGGAAGAGGTCCGTCTCGACATCGTCGAGGAAGCGCCTGCAGCGCGGCAGCTCGCGGTCGCGAGGGTTGCGCCGCCGGCGATGACGCCGCCCCGTGACGCATTCGCGCCCGAGGGCCGAGTCCGGGCCCGCGTCGAGAGCGACATGGGAGACATGGGAAATGAATTCGCCGCTGTCGGCGGTGCCGTCGGCGAGAGCGCGAACGCGGCGACCGCCGGGGCGGAGGTGGCCGAGCTCGCGGAGCAGGCGTACGCACCTACCGTCGCTCCTTCCGCGGAGCCGGTCGCGGCGCCACCGGTCGCCGCGGCACCGGTGCCGCCGCCGGCGCAGCCGACTGCCTCCTTCGCCGACGCGGCTCGGCTCGACCGGCGGCAGGAACGCGCCGCCGCCGCCAGGGTGATGGCCGCCGCACCCGCCCCCGCGAGCGAGGCGAAGAAGGACAGCGTCTTCGGGATCTCGGTCAGCCCGCAGGTCTTCCACGACATCCGCGCGACGCTCGAGAGCGGCCTCCGACCGGCCGCGTCCGCGGTCGACATCGAAGCGCTCGTGAACTACTTCGCCGGTCCGCCCTCGAAGCGTCCGCGCGCGCTGCGTCTGGAGGTCGAGGCCTCCCCTGCCCCGATCCCGGCCGACGGAGAGCACGCCGTGCTGCGCTTCACCGTCGACACGCCTGCCGGCTCCGGTGTGGCCGCGACGGACGCCCGCATCGACGTCGTCCTCAATGACGCCGCGGTGTCGGAAGCACAACGGATCGGGGATACCGATCCGCTCGCGCGCGAGTCCATGATCCCGTACAGCACGTCGGTGACCGGGCTGTACGCGCTCGAGATGAAGCCCGGTCTGCGCTCGTCGCAACTCGTTGCGACCGTGCGTCTGCACTATGTGGTCAACGGCAAGCCCGACACGATCACGAAGCTCGTACACGGTCACGATCTCTCGAGAAGCTGGCAACGCTCTTCCCGCCGTCACCGTCTCGCATCCCTCGGTGCCGTCTGGGGCGAATCGCTCAAGGGAACGGCGGCCGGCAGGGACGTCGCGCGACGCGCGGAAGAGCTGGCGACGCAGGAGCCACGCGATGTGCGCGCCAAAGAGCTCGCGCGCGCCGCGACCGCCTCAGCATCGGGCGGGCGGTAGCTTAGCAGCTAGCGTTTCCGTCCGCCGCCGAACTTCCGCACCGATGCGAAATGCACGCTGAAGTAGTTTGCGGCGGCGCGTAGCGCGTTTCCGACCACGCCTCCGTCTTTCGACGGGATGTTCTCGATGCCTACGCGCATGTGCGGAGGAAGCTTGCTCCGGCAGCGGCGGCACAACGCGTTGCCCAGCGTCTTGTCGAGATCGCATCGCGGGCACCGGCGCTTCTTTGCGAGGTCAGCGACCTGCTCTTTCGTGAGTTGCATGGGTCTGAAACTTATTTTATACGAGACCGGGCGAACCGCGGCCCGTTGAGGATAGAATCCGCGCCCGCACGGAGGTAAACATCATGGGTGAGCGAGTCCAATTCCCCTCGAACGGTCACACTTGCAGCGGATCCGTCGCCGGAGAAGGGCCAGGCGTCGTCGTGATTCAGGAATGGTGGGGGCTCGTGCCGCACATCGAGGACCTCGTCGAGCGCTTCGCCGGCGCGGGCTTCGCCGCCATCGCGCCCGATCTATACCACGGCAAGACGACGACTTCCCCGGACGAAGCCGGAAAGATGCTGATGGAGCTCGACGTCGAGCGCGCCGCGAAAGAGATCGCCGGCGCGGGGCAGTATCTCCTCCAGCGTCCCGGGTGCACCTCGAAGAAGTACGGTGTCGTCGGCTTCTGCATGGGCGGCGCGCTCGCGCAATACGCATCGACGTACGACGCGAAGAACGTCGGCGCGGCGGTGAGCCTCTACGGCGGCTTCAAGAAGGTGAGCCCCGAGTGGGAGAAGCTCGAGGCGCCGATCCTCCTCATCTACGGTGCAAACGACCAGGGCGTCCCGGCCGAGGGCGGACGCGAGCTCGAACAGAAGCTGCGCGGCCTCGGCAAAGAGGTGGAGGTCGTCGTCTACCCGAACGCGGATCACGCTTTCTTCAACGACTCCCGCCCGGCGGTGTACAACGAGGACGCCTCCGCGGACGCGTGGAAGCGAATGCTCGATCTCTTCCGTCGCTCTCTGTGAGGCGGCCCACCCGGTAGCGCTATTGCCAGAGCCTTCGGGTCGATCGCGGCCCGTGGTCACTCTCCTCCGATTACAATCGCGCCCCGATGGCCGATGCAGTCCTCCACGGCGACATCTCCGCGTTCCGGCTGCCGGATGTGCTCACGTTTCTGAGCACCTCGCGCAAGAGCGGAACGCTGACCGTGGCCTGCTCAGGGCGCGAAGCCTGGCTGTACTTCCGGGATGGCGCGCTCGTCTACGCCGGCTCGAACCGCGAGGAGTTCCGGCTCGGCTCGATTCTGCTGCGCAAGAAGAAGATCACGCCCCAGCAGCGCGCGCGCATCGACGAGCTGATGCTGCAGGACGGTGGCCGGTTCGGCGAGCTCGCGGTGCAGGAAAACGTGCTCACCGAGGAGCAGCTCCGCGACTTCCTGAAAGTGCAGGTCTCGGAGATCGTGTACGAGGCGTTCGTCTGGAACGGCGGCACGTTCTCGTTCACGCACGAGACGACGCTCCCCTCCTACGCGGTGACGATCGCCATCGATCTGCCGAACCTGATCATGGAAGGCGCGCGGCGGATCGAGCAGTGGGAGCAGTGCCTGCGTCTGCTGCCCGACAAGAACGCCGTGTTCCGCGTCGTCTCCACTCCGCGCGACGAGAAGATCACTCTCACCGTCGATGAGTGGAAGATCCTCTTCCTGATCAACGGCCAGCGCACGCTCGAAGAGCTCTGCCAGGACGCGGAAGAGCCGCTGCCGGTCTACCGCGTCGTGTACGGCCTCTACGCGAACAAGCTGATCGAGAAGGTTCGCGGCGCGCGCACGGCCGACCAGACCGGTGCCGCCGAAGCCGCGGATGCGACGATGCGCCAGGACACGCCGCGCTTCGGCGCCGAATCGACGGTGCGCGACGAGCCGGCGGGCGGCGACGACACGAGCCTGCTCCTGTCGACGGAAGGACGCCTGTCGTATGCGGACGTGGTGCGACCGACGATCGCGCAGTTCCGCATCCCGAGCCCCGACGGCACGGACCGGGTGATCCCGCTCGCCGAGCCGGAGTACCTCGTCGGTCGCCACCGCGACAACGGCATTCAGATCTCCGATCTCGGCGTCTCCGGATTCCACGCGCGCGTCTATCGCGGCCCCGAGGGCTACGTGGTGGAGGATCTGAAGAGCCGCAACGGGACGTGGGTGAACGGTAGCCGCGTGTTCCACCACCTGCTCACGGACGGAGACCTCGTCCACCTCGGACAGACGGATCTGACCTACGAGGTGCTCTTCAGTTAACCCGGTCCGCCTTCATGTACGGCCGCAGTGCCTCCGGCACGATCACCGAGCCGTCCTCCTGCTGGTAATTCTCCAGCACGGCCACGAGCGTGCGGCCGAGGGGGAGTCCGGAGCCGTTGAGGGTGTGGACGAATCGGGTTTTCTTCTCCGCATCGCGGTAACGGATATTCGCGCGTCGCGCCTGAAAATCGGTGAAGTTCGAGCATGAGGAGATTTCACGATAGGTCTCCTGCCCCGGTAGCCACACCTCGATGTCGTAGGTCTTCGCGGAGCTGAAGCTCATGTCGCCCGTCGACAGGGAGACGACGCGGTAGTGGAGCTCGAGGAGCTGCAGGATCTCCTCCGCATCCGCAACCAGTTTCTCCAGCTCGTTCCACGACTGGTCCGGCGCGGTGAATTTCACCAGCTCGACTTTCTCGAACTGATGCTGGCGGATGAGACCGCGCGTGTCCTTCCCATACGAGCCGGCCTCGCTCCGGAAGCACGGTGTGTACGCGGTGTACCAGATCGGCAGTTGCGCGGCGTCGAGGATCTCCTCGCGGTGGATGTTCGTCACCGGCACCTCGGCCGTCGGGACGAGATAAAGCGGCTTCTCGTGCTGCAGCCTGAAGAGGTCTTCTTCGAATTTCGGGAGCTGCCCCGTGCCGCGCAGGGAGTCGGCGTTCACGATGAACGGAGGGAGCACCTCGGTGTAGCCCTGGCGCTCGTGGACGTCGAGCATGAAGTTCATCAGCGAACGGCTCAGCTTCGCCGCCGCGCCGAGCAGAAACGAGAACCGCGCGCCGGTGACCTTCGCGGCGCGGTCGAAGTCCAGGATGCCGAGTTGCTCGCCGATGTCCCAGTGCGACTTCGGCGTGAAGGCGAAGGACGGCTTGACTCCCCATTGGCGCTCGAGGCGATTCGCGGATTCGTCCGGACCGACCGGTACGCTCTCGTGCGGGACATTCGGAAACTCGAGCTCGAGGAGCTCGAGCTCCTCCTCGATCTGCGCGACCCGTCCGTCCAGCGTCGCGATTTCCTGACCGAGGGTCTTCATCGCCTCGATCTGCGCGGAGGCGTCCTGTTTGCCCTTCCTGAGGTTCGCGATCTCGGTCGAGGCGACGTTCTTCTGCGCCTTGAGCTGCTCGACGGCAGCGATGTCGCGGCGGCGCTCGGCGTCGAGCTCGAGGAAGCGGTCCAGGTCGACCGACAGGCCGCGGTTCTTCAGCGCCTGACGGTAGGAATCTGCGTTCTCGCGGAGATAGTCACGGGCCAACATGGCCGCGATTCTCTTCGAAGCCCCGAGCGAAGTCGAGGGGCAGACTTCGCATCTGCGCCGCCTGTCGCTTCTACCGCGCAGACTCCCTGGAAGGAGGACACATGGGACCTATGCGACCCATGGGACGGATGAGTGGATTCTACCCATGCGTCCCATGGGTCCCATGGGTCCCATTCGTCCCATTCGTCATCCTCGGTCAATGCCGCGCCGCTCTCCGCCGCACGTTCGCGTCCTCGACATCCCCCGTAATGACGAGCGCGAAACTCTGGCGCGCGCCGAATCCGAGGCGGTGTGCGCGGACGGTGATCTCGTAGATTCCCGACGGATCTTCGACCTTCACCACCTCGACATTGTTGAGGCGGTCGTTCGACGTCATGTCGTTCACGGACAGGTCGAGGTCGTTGACGAGTTGCGGCGTCGTATCGGCGATGGAGTTGCGCACCGTGCCGGGAGGATCGGTCCAGACGAGCACCGCGCGCAGTTGCGTGCCGGGCTTCGCGTGGACGCGGATCGTCGACGACTCCCCTTCGGCAAGTCCGTTCGCGAGCGGCACGTCGACGACGCGCATCTTCCGCGTATCGCCGTCGAAATAGAGCGCATCGTCGAGGACGGGGAAGCCCCAGCCCTGCTCGGGGGACGGCACCGGCAGCGCGGCGACGGTCTTGTTCGTGAGGATGTCGCGACGCAGGAGCACGGGGCGCGCGGCGGCGATGAGCGTGGCCTTCATCAGCGCGGCGGACGGCGTGCGCGCGTTCGCCGCGTTGCGCCTGCCGCTCGGGTAGAAGCCGTCGACGTAGTACTGCCGCACCAGCGCTGCCGCGCCGGCCATCGTCGGCGACGACCACGATGTGCCGATGTCTAGGCCGACGTCACACGTCTCCGGGTTCTTGTCGAAGTCGAAGTTCGCACCGGTGACGCGCGCGGCCGCGACGAGGTCGGGCTTGATGCGTCCGTCGCGCGCGGGGCCGAAGAGCGTGAATTCCGCGAGAGTGTCGTCGGCTCGCGAGGGGGAGCGCGTGCCGCCGACCTGCAGCGTGTTCTTCGCGCTGCCCGGAGCGGAGAGCGAGCTCGGAGGGGTCGCCATCTTCGCGCCGAGGTTGCCGGTGTTGAAGATGACCAGGGAGTCGGGATGCGACCAGACGAACGCGTCCACGTCGTACGCCGACTGCGGATAGTTCGCGGTCGGCGGATTCTGCAGCTTCCCCTGCCGGTCGCCCCAGGAATTGGAGTGAATCCTCGCGCCCTGCTCGTACGCCTGCTCGAAGATCGGCGCGAGACTCGCCGGACAGCCGACGCCCGGAAACTGCGTGCAAGAGTCGCCGCCGACGTAGCCACCGTCCTGCACGATCAGCTTCGCGGCCGGCGCGACCGAGTCGCCGTAGTCGTGCGCGATCGGCGCGCGCTTGTCGCCAACGGCGGCGCCCGCGGCGTGCGTACCGTGCCCCTGGTTGTCGTACGACCCGAGCTGTCCCGGCGTGTCGCATCCGGGCTTGCCGGGATACTGATCGCACGAGTAGAGGAAGTTGTACGCGACGACCTTGCGGCGGGTGAGGTCGACGTTCTCCCAGTCGAGTCCGCCCGCGGGAGAGCCGGTGTTGAACGGGGGGAGCCGTCCGTCGTGCTCGGCGAAGAAGCAGTTGTGGATGTCCAGACCGGTGTCGAGGATGGCGATGATCTGGCCTTCGCCATGAAGGCCGCGGTCATGCAGCGGCGTCGGCCCGAAAGAGGAGCCGGACTGAAGCGAGCGATAGGAGATCTCGTTCGCACTCGCGGTGAGGACCCCGACGAGGAGGACCGCAAATAATTTGCGCATCGGGGCGCGAGAACGGGGCGATTCGGATGATCATTCCGGTGGTCTGTCATCCTGAGCCGCGAAGACGGCGAAGGATCAACGGAGCCCTCACGACAAGCCCGCATTGCACCGTCATCGCGGGGGCTCAATTGATCCTTCGCTTCGCTCAGGATGACAGGGACCGCTCAGTGCACGAACTTCCTGCGATTCCGGATGTAATCCGCCAGGATGTACTCCCCCAGCCGATCCGGCGATGAGTAGAACGCCCTCCCGCGGTTGATCTTCGACAGCTGCTCGACGAAGTTCACCAGCATCGGATCGGTGGCCAGCATGAAGGTCGTGATGGGGATATTCGCGCGCCGGCAGCGGTCGGCTTCTTCGAGCGTGCGGTTCACGATCTTCATGTCCAGGCCGAACGAGTTCGTATAAAGACGCCCGCTCTCGGTCAGCGCGGACGGTTTGCCGTCCGTGATCATGAAGATCTGTTTGTTGGCGTGCTTGCGGCGGCGGAGGATCTGCTGGGCGAGCTGCAATCCGGCCTTCGTGTTCGTGTGGTACGGCCCGACCTGCACGTACGGGATCTCGGAGATCGGCACCTCGCGCGCGTCGTCGCCGAAGAGGAGCACGTCGATGGCGTCCTTCGGGTATTTCGTGAGGATCAGCTCCGTCAGCGCGAGGGCGACCTTCTTGGCCGGCGTGATGCGATCCTCGCCGTAGAGGATCATCGAATGGGAGATGTCGATCATCACCACCGTCGCGCAGGAGGAGTTGTGCTCGGTCTCGAACACCTCCAGATCCTCCTCGGTGATCGTGATCGCCTCCGCCGGATCGTTGTGCTTCATCGCGTTCTGCAGCGAGCGGATGGAGTCGATCGACAGAGGATCATCGCCGAAGTGATACGGACGGGTCTCGGTGAGCCGCTCCGTCCCCTGCCCGGCGGTGTTGACGGAATGCGAGCCGGTCATCGACTTCTGCAGGCCGCCGAAGATCTCGTCCAGCGCGTCGCGGCGAATCTGCCGCTCGCCGCCCGCGGCGAGGACGAGGTTTCCCTCGCCATCCTGGCCGATCACGTTCTCATCGAGGAGCTGCGCGAAAAACGCGTCGAGGTCGACGTCGGGATCGATGTAGCCGCGCTCCTGCAGCGCGCGCATCCAGCGCATCGCCTCCTCGACGTCGCCACCCGTCTGCAGGAGGAGATGGTTGAAGAGACGACGTAGTCCGAGCTCGCTCAGGAGTTGCCGGATGAGGTCGGGGTCGAGGAAACCGTAGCGGTGTCTCATGACGGGGTGCTGGGTGCTGGGTGCTGGGTGCTGGGTGCTGGGCGCTGAGTCTCAGGTCTTCTCAGCACTCAGCACTCAGCACTCAGCACCCGGCGCTCTCTCACGCCTCCCCGCGCGGGCGGTTCTTCTGCAGCCGGTCGATCCACTTCGCGACGGTTGGGTTGTTGGGGAGTTTCTCGCGCGCCTCTTCGAGTGATGCCAGGGCCTCGTCCTCGCGGCCGAGGACGAGGAGGATCTGCACGCGCAGCTCGACGAGGGCCTGGCAGAGCGCGAAGTCGGTCGTGTTCTGACTGGCGAGCAGCGACACCGCCCGCGCGACAAACTTCAGCGCGACCTCGGGCTTGGAATCGTTCAGCGCATCGGCGGCAAAGCGGTGCAGCATCCGCGGCGAGTCGCCGAGGAAGGACTTCGCGTCGACGAACTGCATCAGCGCCTCGCGCACGACCGACTCCTGATCCGGAAACCATCCGTCGCGGATGATCCGGTCGATCTGACGCGAGAGCTCGCTGGGGATTTCAGCCGTGAGCTTGGGCACCGGGGGATTGTACGGCGCGGGAGTCGCAAAGTCGCGAAGCGAGTCTCAAAGTCTCAAAGGCGCAAAGCCGCAAAGTTGCAAACTCCCCAAAGTCCCAAAGTCCCAAAGTCCCAAGAGTCTCGAAGCTCATGCAACCGAGCCCTTTGAGACTTTGAGACTTTGAGACTTTGAGACTTCGAGACTTGCCCGCCGGCTCGCGGGACGGCGGCGCTCTCACCGCACCGATCGGAGGACGTTGAACTTCATCAGCTCCTGGAACGTGATCGTCGAGTCGAGGTCCTCGCGTGACAGCCGCAACGCCTGGTGCAGTCCTTCGAGGACCATTTCCATCCAGAACGCGAGCTCCTCGTCACGGTCGGGCTTCGTATGTTTGCGGGCGAGATCCGCGAGCCCGGGGACACGGTCGAGCTCGCGGAAGAACTCGGCGAACGGCTGCTCGTCCGACACCGTCAACTTGTTTCCCGCGGCGAACCACGAGAGCACGGCGTCATAGCCCGGCTCGGACGGCGCGCTCGGCTTCGGTTCCTCGCGAGGCTCCTTCCGCTTCCCGCGGCGCCCGGAGAACGCGTCGTCGAGGTCTTCGTGATCGATCTCGCCGTACCCGCGGCGCTCGCGCTCCGCGCGCTGGGCGACCCCGGCGCGCTCGATGGGCGGGAACTTCGTCTCGAACAACTTGCCGACGGACTCCCCGATCAGCTTCCGCGCGACGACCTCCGAGCCCTGCTGCTCGCCCTCATAGACCATCTCGACCTTGCCCGTGATCGCGGGCAGGATCATGGAGAGATCGGCGAGGCGGGGGAACACGGTGCGGTCGTGCGTCACCGCCGCACGACGCTCGAGGTTCGACTGCAGCAGCTCCATGGCCGCGATGGTCAGTCGCGCGGAGACGCCCGACGACTGATCGACGAGCTCCGAGCCGCGAGCGACGAACGCCACGGATTCGATCAGGTCCCGCACGTACAGCGGGATGTCGACCCGGATCTCGCCGTCCCGATCGAGCCAGGCCTCCTGCTCGGTGATCTTCCGCGCGGTCTCGATCTGCTGCGGATAGTGCGTGAGGATCTGCGAGTCGATGCGGTCCTTGAGCGGCGTGATGATGTTCCCGCGGCTGGTGTAGTCCTCGGGGTTCGCGCTGAAGACCAGCACCACGTCCATCGGAATGCGCACCGGAAATCCGCGGATCTGGAGGTCTCTCTCTTCGAGGATGTTCAGCAGCGCGACCTGGATCCTCGGCGCGAGGTCCGGCAGCTCGTTGATCGCGAAAATGCCGCGGTTCGTGCGCGGGATGATCCCGTAGTGAATCACTTCCTCGTCGGCGTAGGTGAGGCGCTTGTTCGCGGCCTTGATCGGATCGATGTCGCCGATCAGATCCGCAACCGTCACGTCGGGCGTGGCGAGCTTCTCGCGGTAGCGCTCGTCGCGCGTCATCCACGCGACGTGAAGATCCTCGCCGTGCTCCGCTGCCAGTCGCCGGCAGCGCTTGCATGTCGGCTCGAAGGGCGAGTCGTTGATCTCACACCCTTCGATCACCGGAATGCGCTCGTCGAGGAGCGACGTCAGCGACCGCAGCAGGCGCGTCTTGGCCTGGCCCCGCAGGCCGAGCAGGATGATGTCGTGCTTCGACAGGATCGCGTTGTGGATCGCAGGGACGACCGTGCGCTCGTAGCCGTGGATGCCGGGGAACGTCTCTTCGCCGCGCGAGATCTTCCCGAGGAGATTGCCCCGCATCTCGTCTTTCACCGAACGAATGCGGTGCCCGGAAGAGCGCAACTCGCCGAGGGTGTGGATCTGGGTCATGGCGCTGGAGGTTAGCATGCCGGTTGGCGGTTGGCGGGGGTTGCCCTCCGCGGCGGACGGTTCGTGGTTGGCGGTGATTGGTGGTTGGCAAAGTCTCAAAGTCTCAAAGTCTCAAAGTCTCAAAGAGTTTGGTTGCATGATCTTCGAGACTCTTGGGACTTTGGACTTTGGGAAGTTCGGGACTTTACGACTCTGGGCTCTGCGCCTTTGAGACTTTGAGACTTTGCAGGAGATCCGTTTCTCCTCCGACAGCAAAGGCGAGCTCCCCGCCAACCGCCAACCGTCAACCGTCAACCGTCAACCGTCGGCACTTCCTCGTCGCGATTGAACTCATTCATCGCGCGGCGCAGGTCGCCGCGTGAGAACAGCACCAAGGCGTCGACCGCTCGCTCGATCGCTCGGTCGACGACCGGCTGCTCGTCGCTGGCGAATTCGTCGAGGACGTAGTCGCGGAGTCGTCCGCCATCCGCCGAGCCGATGCCGACGCGCAGGCGCGGGAACCTCTCCGAGCCGAGGACCTGCACGATGGAGCGCATTCCGTTGTGCGTGCCGGCCGAACCGCTCGGCCGGATGCGCAGCTTCGCCAGAGGGAGGTCGATGTCGTCGTACACGATCATCAGATCGTCCGTCGACTCCAGATACGCGTTGACGAGGAGGCGCACGGCGTCGCCGGAGAGATTCATGTACGTGAGAGGCTTCGCGACCATCACGCTCCCGCCGGCGACACGGCCCGTACCGGTGAGCGCGTTCTTCTCGTGCTTCGCGATGTCGATGCGGAACTTGCGCGCGAATGCCTCGACCACCAGCCACCCCACGTTGTGCCGCGTGCGTTCGTACTCCGCGCCGTGATTGCCCAGCCCCACGATCAGTTTCATGCGGGGGCGAAGGGTACAATCACCGCGATGAACGCGCTACCTCCGCTGATCACGAAGCACCTCGCAGAGGTGCGTGCGCTGTGCGAAAAATACAGGGTGAAGCGCCTCACGCTGTTCGGATCGGCCGTGAAGGGGACGTTCGACGACGAGAAGAGCGACCTCGATTTCGCCGTTGAGTTTCTTCCCGGCACTCCTCCCGGTGGCCTGCATGGGCCGTACTTTGGTCTCCTCCAGGATCTCCAGGAACTCTTCGGCCGAAACGTCGATCTCGTCGACCGGAGAACGATTGAGAATCCATATTTTCGCGAAGTGCTCGAGTTGACGCAGCGAGAGGTCTATGGATCATTCGCAGCAGCTTGAGCACGTGGACGGTGAGCGGATCCGGCGCATCATCGTCGACGACCTCCCCCTCCTCCTCCGCGAAGTTCGCGCACTTCTCGGCTCGCCTCCTGCATAATCCCACCCGTTCAGCCCGCCCCATGGAGAAACGTGAGCGCATCATCGTCATCGACGACAACGCGAATGACCTGCAGGTCACGCGGAGGTTCCTCGAACGCCGGGGATACGACGCCATTCCCGCGCAATCCGGCGAGGAGGGGCTGCGCCTCGCCGAGCAGATCCTGCCGGACGCGATGGTCGTCGACTACCGCATGCCCGGCATGGACGGGTTCGATGTCACGCGGCGGATCAAGTCCGATCCGCACCTGCACACGATCCCCGTGCTGATGCTCACCGGCTCCGACTCGGCCGAGCACGTCGTCCAGGGACTCGGGGCGGGCGCGGACGATTTCGTGACCAAGGGCGCCGACATCGAGATCCTCGTCGCGCGCCTCCGCGCTCTGCTGCGCATGAAGGCGTACCAGGACCAGCTCCGGCGCATGAACCAGCAGATGACCCGCGATCTCCAGATCGCGCGACGGGTGCAGGAAGCTCTCGTGCCCCCGATGGTCTTCCGCTCCGAGGGCGTCGAGATCCGCTCCGCGTACATCCCCAGCGAAGTCCTCTCCGGCGACTTTTACGACTACTTCGTGCAGGACGACTCGATGTACCTGTTCGTCGCCGACGTCTCCGGACACGGTCTCCCCGCCGCGATCCTGGTGTCGCTGCTCAAGAGCTACATCCACAGCGAAGCGGCCACCGAGCGCTCGCTCGCGGACTTCATGAGTCGCCTCAACAACTTCCTCTACGGAGTGAGTCTGCCGACGCAGTTCGCGACCGCGGCGCTGTTTCGCGTGGAAGCGGGACGGCGGCTCGTCTATGCGAACGCCGCGCATCCGCCGTTCCTCCTGCACCGCCGCGCCAGCGGCCGCACCGTCGTCCACGAGCAGCCGAGCAACCTCCTCGGGGCGATGCCGAACATGGTCTTCGAGGAGCATTCCGTGGCTGTCGAGCCCGGCGACACCCTGTTCGTCTACACCGATGGACTGACGGATCGGGTGAACGCCCTCGGCGACTTCTACGCCATCGACCGCGTCGCCGCCGTCCTCGATCAGTCCCGCGACGCCGACCTGACCACGGTCTTCGACTCCATTTACTCCGACGTCGCCGGCTTCGCCGCCACGGAAGAATTCAAGGACGACATTGCGTTCGTTGTGACGCGGTTCCACTGAGACCCGTCTAACGAACGACATGCCTCGGATTCTCGCGATCCTCCTCGTCCTCGCCATTCCTGCGCTCGCTCAGGACCGGCAGCCGTTCCCCGACGACTTCACGCCCAGTCCCTGCGCGTCGACCGCGCCGGTGTGCAAGACGTTCCGACAGTCGCAGTTCGCCGAGATCGCCGCGGTCCGCGGGTTCGACATCGGTCAGGAGTGGGTGGACGCTCACTGGAGCGAGCTGAGCGAGGCGCTGGCCCCCTCCTGCGCCAAGATCGCGACCTGTTTCGCGACGAACGAAGCGACCTTCTGCAACGACGTCGTGTCCGAGGAGGTGTTCTCCACGACCTGCAACCGCTATCCGGAGGGCTCGGTCGATCGCGAGAAGTGCAGCTTCTTCGTGCGGACGTACCTGTTCGGCCACGACCGCCACAGCGCCGAGCCCTGGAAGGCGATCCAGGATTGCGCGAAGGCGCAGCCGGCGGCTGAGGGCACGCTCGAGTGGTGGACCTCTCCGGCCACCATCGGACCGGACTACGCCGGCAGCTTCACGGTCTACGCGATCGACAGCAAGACCCGCGTGCCCGTGGGCGCGCGCGTGCACCTGGAGGTCAAAGGAAACCTCTACGCGCCCGGAGCGCCAAGCGGTCTCCCGACCACGTTCTACGCCGTCCCGTGGAAAGCGAAGCTCGTGCGCGTGCCGAACGCGGACGGACATCGCGACGTCGCCCCGCCCCAAGTGCGCCTCGAGGCCGCAGGCTATGAGCCGGTGACGTTCCAGCTCGCCATGGACGTCCCGAAGATGATCGTGAAGATGGAGCCCGATCCATCGAAGCTCCGTCGCGGCCGGAACCTCGTGACGATCACCGCGCACGACGCAGCGACCGGCGAGCCGGTGGAAGCGCGCGTCATGGGCGACTCCGCCGTCCTGGGGAAGACGAACGCTCCCTTCGAGATGGAGATCGCGAAGGGACAAAAGCGCCCGGAGATCTGGGTCACGTCTCTCTACGACCGCTACAGCGACGTCGTCGTCGCCCCGGCCGAGAGGTGACGCAGTGCTGAGTGCTGAGTGCTGAGTGCTGAGTCAGATCATGCCCACCCAGCACCCAGCACCCAGCACTCAGCAGGTGCTACTCCTCCTCGAGCAGGTCCTCGACCTCCCGGGCGGCCATCAACTTTGGGGTGATGCCCGGATGTTTCTCCGTCCCGTAGTACCACGCAGCCTTGATCGCGGGCTCGTCGGGGAACGTGCCGTCGTAGACGAAGCACTCGAGCGAGCGCAGACGGCCGTTGTGTACGTGCAGGGACGTGTCCGCGGGCGTGCGCGCGCCTTCGATCTCGATCTGCAGATCGTCGAGGTGGAGGAGTTTGCGATCGATCGTGGCGACGGTCGGCGGCACGTCGAAGCGCGTCACGAAGCCGGTCGTGGTTCTCTCGCGTCCGCGGACCGTCGCCGCGGCGTACTGTTCGCGCAGAGTCTTCAGGAGCGGATCGTCGCCTGCGAGCAGTCCGGCCATCACCGCGCGCTCGAATTCGTCCAATGTCATCAGCGTTCCTCAGGCACCAGGCCTGTCCGCGGGCGTGGCCAACGAGCGCCGCCGGCTGAGCCGGCTCATGCGATTCGCTGGAGCAGTTCCACGGCCTGCGGTTTCTTATCGTAGCGGACTTCGGTTGCGGCGATCTTCTCCAGATACTTGCGGGCCTGGTCCGACTCGTCGCGGCGGAGATGGCAGCGCGCGAGCCAGAACCAGGTGTCGACGACGTACTCGTTCTCGCTGAAGCGGTGGGTCTCCACGGCCCGCTCGAAGGAGGCCACGGCCTCGTCGAGGTGCCCCTGCGCGTACTCGATGCGTCCGATGTGGGAGAGCGCGTCGAAGTAGTCGAACGAGCTCTGGTCGACGCTCGCCGAAACGCGTCTGTAGAACGACGCCGCGTCGTCATACGCCTTCCGGTCGAAGTAGATCGCGCCGCAGAACAGCAGCGCGTTCCGGTAGAAGTAGGAGTTGAAAAACGGCCTGTTCTCGTCGAAGAGCCGGAGCGCTTCCTGGAACAGGTGCAGCGCGTCGTCATGGTCGCCGAGTGCGTAGGAGTTCAACGCCTTGAGCGCCAGTGCCTGGGCGGTGACGTTCTCATTCGGCGAGTAGCGCATCGACTGATCGTGCAGCTCCTTCGCCTTCGCATAGTCCTGCTCCTCGTGCGACAGATGCCCGAGGATGACGTAAGACTTGTACTTGATGTCATTCGCCTCGTCCGACTCCTCCGACGCACATGCGGCGCCGAAGCCCTCGCGGGCGGCCGCAAGATCGCCGGCGAAGAGCGCCGCGACCGCGCGGTAGTACGTCGCCTCGAGCGTCGTCAGGACCGCGGACTTCGCGCTGCTGGTCTCGTCGATGAACCGCGTCACGAGCTGCGCCAGGATCGTGTTCTCCGAAGAGGGGTCGACGATGAAGTTCTGCAGGTAGACGAGGCGGTTCTCGAGGATGCGCATCATCTCGAGCATCACCGTGATCCGCTCCTGCTCCGCACCGGAGTTGCCGAACATCGCCGCGAGCTCGCGCTGGAGGGACTGGTATCGGCGCTCATACTCGCCGACTCGCGCATCCGCGAGCTCGCCCGGCTCGTTCTGAAGTTTCGTTTCCAGAGCGACGCGCTCGTCGACGAGGCGTCGGAGGTCGTTGGGGTCCGCCATGGTCGAACCATACACCGGACAAGTTGCCAGTGGCCAGAGTCGCAGTGTCTGTCACCACGTCTCAAAGTCTCAAGGTCTCAAAGTCTCAAAGCAGGCCGGCAGCACTCTCTTTGAGACTTTGAGACTTTGAGACCTTGAGACTTTGAGACCTTGAGACTTTGAGACCCAGACTGACCAGTCCATCGAGCGGTGCGAACTACCGCTCCCGTTCCTTGATCGTCTCTCCCCCAACCTCGAGCAGGCGGAACTCGATCTGATGCTTGTCCTCGTCGATCGACTCGACGCGGATGCGCACCTTGTCGCCGAGGCGGAGCTCACGGCGGGTCGACTCGCCGCGGAGGCGGTGCTCGCGGTCGTAGTAGTTCCAGAAATCGCCGCCGATCGTCGCGACCGGCACCAGGCCCTGCACGAAGATCTCGTCGAGCTCGACGAACAGGCCGAACGGTGCAACGCCGGTGACGATACCGGCGTACTCGTTGCCGACCTTGTCGCGCATGAAGATGACCTTCTTCCACTCCAGCACCTCGCGTGACGCGTCATCCGCGCGACGCTCGCGCTCGCTGGACTGCGACGCGTACATCGGATGCGCACGCTCGATCTGGTCGCGTCGGTCGCCGTACAGCGCGCCGCTGCCGATCAGCTCCGCCAGCCGCCGGTGCACGATGAGGTCGGGATAGCGGCGGATCGGCGAGGTGAAGTGGCCGTAGTGCTCGAGCGCGAGCGCGAAGTGTCCGGTCGACTCCTCCGAATAGAACGCGCGCTTCATCGAGCGGAGGATGATGTTCGTCAGGAAGCGCTCTTCCTGCGTCCCGGCCACCTCCTTGAGCACGCGCTGGAGCTCGCCAGGGCGCATGTCCTCGACGTTGCCGCGCAGCTTGATCCTGAACTCGGCGAGGATCTCCTTGAGGTCCTCGAGCTTCTGCGGGTCGGGCTGCTGATGGACGCGGTAGATGCCCGGCTGACTGGCGAAGACGAGCTCGCGGGCGACGGTCTCGTTGGCGACGAGCATGAACTCTTCGATGATGCGGTGGGCGACGTTGCGCTCGGTCGCGCGAATGGCCTCGATGTCGCCCGACTCGCCGAGGAACACCTCCGCCTCCGGCAGATCGAAGTCGATCGACCCGCGCTGCTCGCGACGCGTCCGCAGGATCTCGAAGAGTGCGTGCATCCGCTCGAGCTCGGGGATGAGGGACGCGTAGCGCTCGAGGAGCGAAGGGCCGTCCGCTTCGGCCGCGCGATCTCGCTCCGCGCCTGATGCGGGCGCGACGCCTCGCGCGACGAGGATCGCGTTCACGTTCGTGTACGTCATCCGTTCCCGCGTCCGGATGACGGACTTGTAGATCTTGTGACGGACGAACTTCCCGCGCCGGTCGATCTCCATCTCGCAGGAGAACGTCAGCCGCTCGATCTTCGGGTTCAGCGAGCAGATGCCGTTCGACAGACGCTCCGGCAGCATCGGCACCGCGCGCCCGGGAAAGTACACCGACGTTCCGCGCTCGAACGCTTCACGATCGAGTGCGCTCCCCTCGGTCACGTAATGGGCGACGTCGGCGATGTGCACGCCGAGGAGGTAGTTCCCGTTCGGGAGAACCTGCACCTCGACGGCGTCGTCGAAATCCTTCGCCGTCTCGCCGTCGATGGTGACGATGGTGCGGTCGCGGAGATCGATCCGTTGCCCGACGACGTCCTTCGGGACCTCCTGCGGAATCGCCTCCGCCTCACGCAGCACGTCGGCGGGAAACTCGTGGGGGAGGTGATGCTTGCGGAGGACGACCTCGATGTCCACGCCCGGCTCGCCGATGAAGCCGAGGGTCTCGATGATGCGTCCGGAAGCGAAGTGAGTCGTGCGATCGGGGTAGCGATCGATCTCCACGTTCACCATCTCCCCTTCGCGCGCGTCCATGGTCGCTCCCTCATCGATGAGGATGTCGGTATCGATGCGGATGTCGAAGGCCACGACGTACGGCCCGGGGTGAAGGTGGAAACGTCCGACGACGGTGAGATGCGCACGACGAAGGACCTTGGAGACCTCGCCGACGATGTACTTCCGGTCCCGCACGCGACGGTACGCGGGGCGATGCTTGTCGACGCGCACGATGACGAGGTCGCCGTTCATCGCTCCCTTGACCTGCTTGCGGTCGATATAGACGTCGTGCTCGTCCTCGCCGCCGAGCAGGGTACCGTGGCCGTCGGGGTGCACCTTGATGCGCCCGGCGTGATAGGGCGTGAACTCGAGCAGCGAGTAGCGCTTACCGCGAACGGCGAGGATCGCGCCGTCGCGCTCGAGCTCCTCGACCGCGCGCTCGACCAGATCAGGCGTGGCGTCCGGATCCTGCAACCGCTCGCGGATCTCGCTCGTGCGAAGCAGGCGATTGCCACGCTCGCGGAGCAGGGCAACGATCGACTCGTGCAGCGCGTGGCGTTGGGGGATGGACAGCGAAGGAATGCTCACGACGGGGGAGTCTATCTCGCAAACGCAGTGAGCTAAGTAGGGTCAGACCCGGAAACTCTTCGGGGAGCTACCGCGAGGAGCGAGGACGGGCGGATCTGGTGGCTGGCGCGGAGAGCCGCTTGTGGGAGAGGCGACGGCGGACGGGGCGGACGGACTCGGCGAAGCCGTTCAACATGGTCTGCGTGCGGAGCTTGTTGTGCAGCGTGTTGCGGTGGACGCCGAGCTTCCGGGAGGCCTGGGTGACGTTTCCCTTGCTGGCCGTCATGGCCGCCACGATGTACTTCCCCTCGAACGCTTCGACTGCCTGCGCCAGTGTGATTCCGTTGCCGATCAATTCACGGATGATGGCGTTCAGGCGATCGTCGATGCTTACCATGTTGTTGTTTGACCTCGAAGGTGATCTTGGTTGGAAGGTCGTGATTCTACTACTCGACATTGGACGGACAGGAAGAAAAATTTTTCCGTCGTCACGTGCGCTTGACAAACGAAAAAAGTGTCAGCGCGATCAGTGTGAGCATCGTCACGATCGCACCTGCGAGCAGCGCCGGAGGACGGTAGACCCAGGCAATCTCGTGACGTCCGCGTGGAGTCCGCACACCGCGAGAAAGGCCGTCGACAGGGATGGATCGCGCCTCGACACCGTCGACCGTCACGCGCCATCCGGGAGCGGCCTGCTGATGGAGCACGACGACTCCTTCTCGTTCCGCCTCGACCGTCACACTGGCGCGTGAGGTGTCGAGGTCAACGTCCAGCGGAATGATCCTCGGCGGGTCGTACATCATCAGCGCCGCCATCGGGAGCGCGCCGGGATTCCGATACATCGTCACGCCGTCGTGCCGCGCCACCGGCTCGAACGGGTACGGTAGATCGTACGAGGTCAGCACCCACCCGATGGCACGCTTCGTGAGCTCCCGGCGGTTCGGCGCATCGAGCAACTCGCCATGCCGCTTTACGTAGTGGTCCGCAACCGCCGGCGCCGGCGTGAACGCGTCGAAACGGCGGTCGTACAGGTTGAGATAGCCGGCCATCCACGCCGCTCGCTTCGCGGAATCGACGACGCCGACGCGCATGATCTTCGTGTCCGCGCCCAACTCTCGCGCATACGGCACGACGTCGCGACGAAACGGCCCGGAGACCAGCAGCGGCCGCACCCGCGGTGCGAGATCCACGAGCACGAGACCGATGAGGATCAGGTCCGCCCATCGACGATCGGGCCGGACGCGATCCCACCCCGCCGCCGCCAGCGCGGCGAGCGCGAGCGCACCGAAGGGAACCAGTCGCGCGGGGTAACGGAAGAGCGTGAGCGGGAGACGACCGAGGATCTCGGGGCCGGTGGAGAAAACGATCGCGGCCGTGAGAAGCGCGAGCCAGAGGAGCAAAGGAGGTGCGGACTTCCCCTCGCGCAAGCGCGGGCCGAAAGCCCGCGCTCCGACCCCGACGAGCGCCAGAGCCAGCACCACAATGCCTACGTAGACCACCGGAACAAACTGCTGCCCGAGCGCCGAATCGAACACGTCGGGGTTCGGAGGCACGGCGATGCGCAGCCAGTCGCGCAGTGGCATCGAGTCGGCGAGCACGACGCTCGCGGCGGTACCGCCGACACGGTCACTCGTCCGCACGAAGGCGAGGAACGGGAAGAGTTGGACTGCCGAGAGGCCGAGGGCCAGGAGACCGGAGCCGGCGAGTCGTCGAGTCTTCGCGGCCACACTCGACGAGTCGTCGTTCCGGCGACTCCACGACACGACCGCGTACAACACCGCTCCCACCGCCGCGAAGAACGGCTCGCCGGCCAGGAACGCCAGCGCGAGCACGATCCCACCACGTCGCCACGCTCCTGCCGCCGCGCACCAGAGCGCCAGCGGAGTCCAGGCGAAGGTGGCGAAGTTGTTGGACACGTCCAACATCGACAAGAGCGGCCCGCTGAACATCAAGGCGACCGCACCGACCAGCGCCGCTCCCCGCGACGCGTTGCGCGCGAAGAACAGATACGCACCCCACCCGAGGACGAGCATGTGGAAGAGCAGGTAGAGCATGTAACCCGTCGCGAACGGCAGCACGAGGTGCAGCCACGCCGGCGGATAGAACACGCCCGTCTGCGGGTTCGCCAGCCAGGGCTCGCCGCTGGCGTTGTAGGGATTCCACAGCGGTAGCCGTCCCGCCTGAAGCTCCGTCGCCGTGAACCAGCGCAGCGGCTGAAAGTAGTCGACGTGATCGCGAAGAGTGAACACCTCACCGAGCAGGAGCGGGGCGAGGAACGGAATGGCGGCGAAGACCGCGATCAGGACGAACGATGAACGATGAGCGAGGAACGATGAACGTGTCGTGCCCGTCGTGTTCATCGCACGCAGAAGTCTCGCACGATCTCCCGCGTCAATCGCACTCCCTCGGCGAAGAAGCGCACGCGAATCCGCTCGTCGTGGCCGTGCACGCCCGCGGCGTCGTAGTAGTTCACCTTGAACGGCATCACGCCATACGCCGTGATGCCGCGGGTGCGGAGGAAGCGGCTGTCGTTCGTCCCGGAAATGACCAGCGGCCCGACCGTCGAGCCGGGAGAGGCCGCGCGCATGCGTCGGGCAATGGTCTCGTACAGTTCTCCGCTGGCCGGACTCACCGGCGCTCGCGTCGAAGCCAGCAGCACGTCGACCTTGCCGTTGTCCCCCACCGCGGTCCGCACCCGCTCGAGCATCTCCTCGGGAGAGCTCGACGGGAGGAGACGAATGTCGATGTCGGCGACCGCACGCGTGGGCATGACGTTCACCGCGCTTCCGGCCTGGATATGGGTGATGGCGATCGAGTCGCGCAACAGCGCGCGGTATCCCGGCGAGAGAGCACGCTCGATGCGCGCGACGTCGAGGGGCTCCCGGATGAGCCGCAGGTGTGCGCCGCGTCCATCCGTGCGCAGGGCGGCGGCCTGGGCGGTGACGGCGGCAACGTCCGGGTCGAGTCGGTACGGCGTGTCGATCGCATCGATCGCCGCGAGAGCCCGCGCGAGCCTCGCCCCGGCGCCGCCGTCGTCCGGCGGAATGGCGCCATGTCCGCCACCGCCTTCGCACGTGACACGCAGCCACAACGGAATCTTCTGCTGCACCTCGATGCCCCAGAAGATCACCCGGTCGACGGCGGTCTCGTTCGAGCCGCCTTCGTTCATCGCGTAGCCCACGCCATCGAAGAGCTCGGGGCGAGTCTCGAGAAGGCGCTTCATTCCCTTCGTTCCGCCGAGCTCCTCGTCGGGAACGGCGAGGAAGACGACGTCGCGCTCGAGCGTCGCCCCGCGGCGTTTGAGATCGAGCATTGCGAAGAGATGCGCAATCGTGAGCGACTTGACGTCGAGCGCACCACGGCCCCAGAGGTAGCCTCCCTCGCGCACACCGCCAAACGGCGGATTGCGCCACGACGCACCGTCGGCGGGAACGACGTCGATGTGCGACAGGAGCAGCAGTGCCTTCTCGTTCGTGCCCGACTCGAGTCGCGCGTAGACTCCCTGCCGCGGAGGGTTGTCTCCGACAAGCTGGGCGGCGATGCCGTTCTTCACGAGGAGGTCCCGCAGATAGGCCGCTCCCGCGCTTTCGTTGCCCGGTGGGTTACTCGTGTCGATCTTGAGATAGCCGACGAGCGCTTCCTCGGCCTCGCGATCGACGGGATCCTGGCGGACGCCGTTGGCCTCTCTGCAGCCGGCGAGGAGCAGGAGTACGAGGAGAACGTAGCCGGTAGCCAGTAGCCAGTGGCCGCGGAGTTGCCGGCGAAATGCAGCTCCCTCGGCAACTGGCAACGGGCAACCGGCAACCCGAGAGCAGCGAGCGTTCACGCGTTTCCGACCGCGGGCGCCGGGATGGTCAACTGCACCGCCGGCGTCTCCTCCGCGGACGCGTGGTAGGGCTCGAAGCACGCGCGACAGCGGGCCTCGTACGACGAGTCTCCCACCTCCACCTGCGAGTTGCCACCGGAGACGCGCTGCGAGTAGTGGGCGGCGCCGCGGCATCGCACGCAGATCGCATGCATCTTCGAAACTTCCTCGGCGACCGCGAGCAGCGCCGGCATCGGTCCGAACGGCCGGCGCGTGTAGTCCTGATCGAGTCCTGCCGCGACGACCCGGAGTCCGGCGTCGGCGAGCTGCATCGCCACATCGACCACACCGGCGTCGAAGAACTGCACCTCGTCGATGCCGACGACCTGGACGCCGATCTCGACGCGGGCCAGGAGCTCCGTGCTCGTCGCGACGGCTTGCGCCTTCAGGCGACGATCATCACGGGAGACCACCTCGTCGGTCGCGAAACGATCATCGAGGACCGGCTTGAACACCTGCACACGCTGGCGGGCGATGACCGCGCGCCGCAGGCGTCGGATCAGCTCCTCCGATTTCCCGGAGAACATGCCTCCGGCAATGATTTCGATCCAGCCGCCACGATGTTGATCCAAGGGATAGGCCTCCGAGTGTAGTTTCCTAAGGATAAACGAAGTCTCAGAGTCGCAAAGTCTCAAAGCCTCAAAGTCTCAAAGTCTCAAAGTCTCAAAGTCTCAAAGACCCACCCGCCCGTCGTGCGCGGGTGGGGGCCCTCTTTGAGACTTTGAGACTTTGCGACTTTGCGACTTCGAGACGACTCGCTCAGCCGAAGAAGACACGCGCGAGGCGCGACACGCCCTCGATGATGCGCTCGTCGCTCTCCTTCGCGAATGTGAGACGCATCGTGTTCGCGCCGCTGCCGTCGACGAAGAACGGCCCGCCAGGGATGTACGCGACGCCGTTTGCGACCGCGTCCGCGACGCGCGCGGCGGTGTCGACGTGGTCGCGGAGAGTGACGAACGTGAACAGACCGCCGGCCGCGGAGGTCCACTCCGCGCGGCCGTGAAAGTGCCGCTCGAGCTCCCCGATCAGGGTGCCGCGCTTCCCGCGATAGAAGGCTCGTACGCGCTCGATCTGCGGTTCGAGCTCTCCTCCCGAAATGAGCTCCTCGACGATCGACTGGTCGAGCATGCCGGAGCAGAGATCGGCGGCTTGCTTCGCGATCTCGAGGCGCTCGAGGAGCGCCCGCGGCGCGACGATCCATCCGCAGCGGAGACCGGGCGCGAGGACCTTCGAGAACGAGCCGAGGTAGATCACGCGGCCGTTTTGGTCGCGGGATTTCATCGCCGTGGTGTCGGCGTCGTCCACATAGACCAGCTCGCCGTACGGATCGTCCTCGATGACGAGAAAGTCGTGTTCGTTCGCAATCTCGAGCACGGCGTCGCGTCGCGCCTGCGTCATCAGGCGCCCCGAGGGATTCTGGAAATTGGGAATCGTGTAGAGGAGCTTGAGACGCGTGCGCGAGGCCTGCCCTGAGCGAAGCCGAAGGGCAACCTCGCGCAACGACTCCGGCACGATGCCTTCGTCATCCTGGGCGACACCCACCAGCTCCGCACTGCGCGCGTAGAACGACGCCGAGCCGCCGACGTACGTCGGCAGCTCGACGGCCACGGCGTCGCCGGGATCGAGGATCGTATGGGCGATGAGATCGAGCGCCTGTTGCGAGCCGGTCGTGACGATCACGTCGTCGGCGTCGCAGTCGATGCCGCGCCCGCGGCAGAGCTCCGCGATCGCGGCGCACAACGGCGGCAGCCCACGCGTCGGCCCGTACTGCAGCGCGACCGTTCGCCGCTCGCGCACGACCTTCGCCGCGATCTCGGCGATCCGCTCCGCCGGAAACGTCTCAGGATTCGGCACCCCGCCCGCGAAGGAGATGATGTGCGGATCGTTGATCAGCTTCGCGAATGCGCGGATGGCAGAGGGGCGGAAAGAGTGCGCATCGCGGGAGAGAAACTGTTCGTACATCGCGGGGGAGTCTATAGGACGGATAGGACGGATAGGACGGATAGGACCTATGAGACGAATGAGACCTATGAGACGAATGGGACGTATGGGGAGCTACCCATTCGTCCCATTCGTCCCATAGGTCCCATAGGTCCCACTCACCCTCTCCACCGCCAGGGCCGCGAACGCCGCGAGATACCAGCTCGACACGAACGCCGAGAACACCCAGTTGAAGAACGTGCCGAGGAGTCGCAGCGGAAGGGTGAAGACGTGGACGACCGCGCCGTGGTGGAACATCTCCCCGAACGCGGCGAAGTACGAGAAGCTGGCGAAGAAGCTCGATCCGGCCATGGCGATGACGATGACGGCCAGCGCGATCAGCAGGTGCCGGCCGAGGTCGGCCTTGATCGCGGCCCAGGCACCGGAGAGCGCAGCTGGGGCGCCGGAGCCCTCGATCGCCCAGTCAGCCGTCGCGCGCGTCGTCCACATGCTCGTGACGACGGCCACGACGATGAACAGCATCAGCGTCAGCGCCAGACCGACGCAGCCCGTCGCGAGAAGGACCGGCGGCGTCTCGCGGGCGAGCAGCATGATCAATGCCGTCGGGATCAGCGGCAGCAGCAGGATCAGACCGGCCACGCCCCAGGCGAGGTTGTAGATCCAGAAGACCGTCCACCAGCCGTCTCTCCCGCCGGTCAGCCAGCGCTGCATCGAGAAGACGCGGTACCGCGAGCGCGGGCCTTCCGTCGCCGGTCCGGCGATGCGGTCCCCGTCCACGGCCACGCGCGCACAGCCCGCCTCCACGAACGCGTGTACGGCCACGAAGACGACGAGGAGCACGGACACGCCGAGGACAATCCAGAGCAGCCAGACCCATCTCTCGGCCAGCGACAAGATCAGGCTCTCCGGATCGTCGGGGATCCTCAGATCCGTCACGGCGATGCCGATCGAGACGAGGATGGGAACGATGATCGCCAGCGCCGCGGCGATGGCGATCGCCACGAAGACCATGGCCTCGACGACGCGGATGACGATGAGCGCCCAGTTCGCGACCGTGTTGTCGAGTCCGCGCCGGAGCGTATCGAAGACACCACGCCTCATCACACGCGCGTCCGCCGATAGTCCGTCGCCCCGGTGAAGTCGATCCGGTCCGCCATCTCCGCCAGCCGGCTGCGCAGGCGTACGCCGATGCGATCCTCCAGACGCTCCTGCTTCGCGTCGGGAGGATGGTCGAGGTAGTTCGTCGTGAAGATCGTCGTCCGCTCCTCGTTGTAGCGCGTGTTGATCACGTAGTAGAGGATGTCCTGAACGAACGTGGTCGGCTTCTGCGACCCGAGCTCGTCCAGCACGAGCAGATCCGCTTCGAGAAGCGGTCGCATGATCTCCGCCTTCCCCGGCGTCTGATCGGAATCAAACGACGCCTGGATCTCCTGAATGAGGTCCTGAAAGTTCGCGAAGAGAACCCGGCCCGGCTTGCCGCTGCTGATGACCTCGATCAGTGCCGCGACGGCGAGATGCGTCTTCCCCGCCCCGCAACCACCCATGAGCAGGAGGCCCTTCCCTTCCGACAGCGACGGCCAGAGGTCGACAAACTCCTGCACGCGCTTCTTCGCGTTGCGCAGGACGGGCACGGAGTCGCGGAAGGTGTCGAGAGTGCAGCGCGAGTACCGCTTCGGGATGTTCGCTGCCGCCATTCGCTGCGATCGCCGCAGGTCCCCCTGACACCCGCACGGCTCGACCCGCAGATCGTCGCCGGGCATCGGTATCCAGCCCGATCCCGCACAGCGGGGACAGGTGGCGGGTTCGGCGGCGGCGGAGCGCATCCCGGGAAGTTTACGCGAAGCGCACCCACCGCGACCCAACGAGTCCTGAGTCCTGGGTCCTGGGTCCTGGGTCCTGGGTCACCCCGCGCGCCATATCCCGCACTCGGGACTGAGGCGAAGTCCGGGGAGTGCTGAGTGCTGAGTGCTGAGTCACACCCACCCACTCCAGCCCGAATCGCTCCCCTCGCGAAGCGTCACTCAGGACTCAGGACTCAGCACTCAGCACCCCGCCCCCAGCACCCAGCACCCAGCACCCAGCCCTCGTATACTTCCCCGCGGTCCGCATGACTCGCGCCCTCGTGCAGTACCTCGCCCAGCGTCCCGACGCGGCGACGTTCCTCCTGCCGGTGGACGTCGATCGCGCGCTCGGGGAGCTGTTCGGCCAGCCGGAGAGGCTGCTGCCCCAGCCGTACAAGATCTTTCCGGCCGACGAGACCCAGCCACCCGTCCTCGGATTCGCCGTCGCGGAATCGCCGGTGCTCAAAGAGCTGGAGCAGAAGCTCGAGCGTTGGCTCTCCGAGGAGACGCAATGGCAGGTCAACCGCGCCGGGCCGAAGGACAAGGCCCAGGCGGCATTCAGCACGTACATCGGGCAGCTCATGAAAGTCGCCGAGAACGCGCTGATGTCGAATCTCCTCAGCGACTATCACGCGGTCTTCTGGCTCGCCCATTCGCTCGACCTCGCGCGACACTTCTCGCAGATCCCCCGGCGCATCAGCGCTCACGACTCGCAGGCCGGGCGCGCCCTCGGCGATTCACTGAAGTACCGCATCTTCGGCCGCTGGGTCAGCGAAACGCGCGATCAGATGAATCAGATGATCGCCCGGGCGTCGGCCCTCCTCGAGGGCGAGGAACAGCGTGGGCTGCAGTTCTTCCGCCTCCTGCAGGACGACGTGCTGATCCTCACCGAGGAGTTCGTCGGCCCCGATCTGCGCGAGCTGCGGAGCTTCATCACCGGCTATCTGCGCAGCGACTTCCAGAGCTTCCGCGACTCCTTCGAGCGCCTTCGCAACACCGCCGCGGATCTCGTGGGGAAAGAGCGCACGTTCCGGGCGGCGCTGCCGCTGTTCGGTGCCGGCTCCGAGGTGCCCCTGGCCCTGCTGCTCGATCCCCGCTTCGAGACCTTCCTCTTCGATCATCCCGCGGCACAGAACGCGGTTTCGCGTGAGGAGCGCGAGCAGTTCCAGCTCATCGCCCGGCGCGTTCGCGAGTTCGCCGTGCTCAACCAGCTCCGCCGCGGAATCCTCTGGATGTCCGCCCTGCCGGACGGACAGATCGTGCCGGCGGACCGTCGTTCGGAGATCACGTACTCTCGCTCCACGCGGCCGATGGACTTCGGGCGGACGGGCGTCGTCGATCCGATGGTGCACCGCTTCGGGATGATCTACGACATCTCGAAGTTCTCCGAGACCCTCGGCAACATCCGCCGCGCGGGAGGCAAGGAGGAGTTGCGCTCTTACCGGCAGACCCTCGTCTTCCAGCGCAAGCTCGACACGATCGCACATCGCCATCTCCTGCAGTTCGAGAAGTTCCTCGGCGACGGCGCGTTCTACACGACCCGGCGCGCGCTGCGCCTCGTGCGCGCCGCGGTCGAGATCCAGCGCTTCTACGGGGAGATGAGGCGCAAGGGCTTCGCGTTCAACAAGGGCCTGCGCATCGCCATCAACTACGGCTATTACCGGCTCCTTCCGATGAAGACCTCGGCCGATTCCGACGAGCAGATCACCGAGTTCTACGGGCCCGGCATCGTCGAGCTGTCCCGACTCACGACCGGCAAGGCCAACCGCGAGATCGAGGAGATCGCCTCGTTCCTCGTCGCGCACGGCTACGACGAGCACAAGGTCCAGCAGTTCTTCGCGCCGATGGCCGGCAATGCCGACGTGATCGACAAGACCCAGAGCGCGCGCGAGTACTACGCCTACATCGACGGCAATGGCCACCTCGTCAACGAGGGCATCGTGGCATCGATGGCGCTCATGCAGGAGCTGTCGAACGAGCTCGGACTCGAGTCCCAGCCGCTTTTCCGCGTGCGCGCGTCGTGGGGCGGCACGTACATCGCCTTCGCTCCCGCGCTCCCCGGTGTCGAGTACATCGGCGTCCGGCTCCTCGGCATGGTGGCTCTGAAAGGCCTCGACAAGGTCGATGTGACGGAGATCGTGCCGTTCCCCCCCGGCGAGGCCGAGGATGTGACGCCGCTCGAGACCACCGACCCGCTGATCCTGCTCCTCCGGCAGGACCACAACCGCCGCCGCGAAGCATCCGGTGGGTGGCCGGCAACCAACGGCGCGGACACCGACACGACCGAGAGCATGATCGAGAGCGAGATCGTGATCTGTGTGAAGTCCGACTCGAACGATCTCGAGGACGAAGTCCTCATCGGCGAGTGGGACCCGCGCTCCGACGACGTCCGCCGCCCTCTGCGACTCCCCCGCGGTGACTTCCAGCGGTTGTTCTCGCTCAAAGGCGAGCTGACCGCGGAGGTCCTCGCCGGACGCAAGGAAAGCGTCCGCCTGATGTACGAGCGCCTATCGCTGAAGTCGCTAGCGCCGTCCCTCACGCTCGCTCCCTACCGCGATGGCGGGGAATACGACGCCTATGTCCTCGGCGCCATCGTCGAGAAGTTGTGATTTCACGCCTTCCGCCTGTCGTCCAATCAGGACAGACACCCATCCTTTGTTCTGTTAGGATCACGACACTCTCTCTAGTTGTCCAATAACCGGTTTTTCTCAACACAATAAGGAGTCCCCATGGTCCGAAAACTCGGCTCGCTGCCGGTTCTCACTCTGTTGTTATTGATTGCCCCCGCTTTGCTCGCACAGGACACCCCTTCGGCTCCCGGCAAGTACCGTATCCAGACCAACACCCACACGCACGTGGGCAGCTCGCCGTTCAGTCCGCCGGACGAAGAGGACACGCTGTTCGTCGTCGATTCCGGCTCGGGTCTCGACACCGGCTGCACGTACCGCGGCGGCGGACCGCTGCGCATCAATCTGAGGGTGAAGCGGGTCGTTGGCGAGGTCGGCGGTGACGGCACGCTCGCCGACGCGGCTGGAATGATCCAGCGGGGACTGATCTCGCGAAAAGCGAAGATCGTTCTGCCGGTGTACGACATCGACGTGAACGGCGCGCCCGGCTTCCCCCCGGAGGTCGACGGCATTTCCTTCAACGGCCACGACCTCGGCACGCTCACGGGCGACAACAACATCTGGAAGCTCAACACGTTCGAGGTGCCGATCGAGTGGGTGAAGTTCCCCAGTCAGGGCTCGCCCGGCTCGGCGCCGACTCCCGCGAACAACGAGATCCGCATCGACATCGACCAGGCCAGTGGCTCGGCACAGAACTGGTGCATGTCCGTCGACTGGGTTCAGATCCAGTTCTCGGCGATCGCCCCGATCCTTCTCGTGCACGGCACCAACGCGGCGTCCGATTCGTGGGAGCCGGACTTCACCGCGTTCTTCGAGGCCAGCCGCGCACCGTGGTCGAACGACATCAACCTCACGCCGAACGGCTCGATCCTCGGCAACGGACGCGAGCTCTCGAACCGCGTCCGCCAGCTCGCGACCAGTTTCGGAGCGAAGAAGGTCCACCTCATCGGCCACAGCAAAGGCGGGCTGGACTCGCGCGCGTACCTCAACAACCACTACGACCCCGACACCGTGAAGGTGCTCTCGGTCTACACGCTCGGGACGCCACATCGCGGCACGATCGTCTCCGACATCATCGTGGCGAAACGCACGACCGAGGATCCGGAGTCGAGTGATCCCGACATCGAGTACCTGATGGATCACGACTACTGGTTCCTCAGCACACCCCAGCCTCCGGCGATCAACAACCAGATGACGGCGGCCATGGCCCGTTTCAACGCGACCTATCCGTCGATTCCCTCGGACGTCCGCTTCTACAACTACGGCGCCGACGCGGACCTGAACAACAACGGCCGCGTCTCGGCTCAGGAAGCGCTCCCGCTTCTTCCGGGAATCCTCCCCGACGGCATGGCCTCGGCCGCGGCGACGGCGATGTACCGCGCCATCGGCCGCATCGCATCGATCAGCATCACCCCGGGGACGCGCGGACTGTGGGGCCTCAACCACTTCACGTCCATCGAGGTCGCGACGACGAATCAGCCGTTCCACGAGAACGACCTGGTCACGTCCGTTCCGAGCTCGCAGGCGCCGGGTGGAACGTATCTCGGCACGCGCAACGCGAACCACAGCTCGATCAAGTCGCAGGTGCTGGCCGGCCAGATCCTCAACCGCATCCGGTCCGACTACCCGATCCGCTGATGACACGCGCGCGCAAGAGAGGCATCGCGGTCGCCGTCGCGGCCGCGGCCGTCACGGCCTGGTACGTCGTGCGGATCGACGGCGCCCTGCGTCCCGCCGGGCCCGCGGTGTCGGTGACGTTGCCGGGCACGTCGCTCGTCACGCCCGCCGTCTATCGCGGCCATGACGACGCGAACGCGGTCTACCTCGTTTACGCAGACCTCAATGGGGGCCCGCGTCCCGACGGCCGCTTCGACGCCACCCGCGTCGACGTCCGCACGGGCGCGCCATCACCGGCGGTCATCGCCATCGGTCCGGAATCCGGCTTCTCGCCGTTCCTCGAGGCCGATGCGAGGGTCGAGGTCGAAGGTCTCTCTCTGCGCCGTCCCACCTTCTACCTGTTCCGTTTTCCCGACGGACGCGGCCCCGGCATTCATCTCGTCGACTCCGACACGGGGCTCGCGAAGCTGAACGTCGGCGGACGCACACTCGTCACTCGCCGGGTCTTCAATTCGAGCAAGGTCCGCGAGCTGCGCTCGCTGGCGTCGATCGACGCGAACGGCACGACCATCGCCGTCGTCGCGCAGTCGCCGTCCGGCTGGACGCTCCATCTCTTTCAAAAACTTCCGGAGGAATCATGAAACGAGCCTTACTCCTTCTTCTGCTCGTCGCGCTGCCGATCTTCGCGCAGCCGGCGCCCGAGGAAATGGCCGCCGCGGCCATTGCCCACGATGCATTCAAGCTCACTCCCGCGCAGCCGTCCGCGATGCGCAACCTCGTCATCGACGCGACCGACGCGGTTTCCGTCGCCGTCACCGCGGCCTCGCAGAACCTGCAGGTGAGACTCACCGCGCCGAACGGAACGCAGTACGTCGTCGGCGATCCGGCGACGGCGACGTTCGAGAGCGGCTTCTTCCCCATCGACTCGACCACGACCACGCCCGGCGCGACGTATCTCGTGACCGTGCAGAATCCCCAGACCGGCACCTGGACCCTCGAGGTCTCGCAGGCCACGGTCGCGGCTCCGCTGAACGTCGTCGCGCTGACGATGCTGGGCAACGAGACGCGGGCCGTGCTGGTCGGCGGCGGCGACACCTATCCGCTCGGTGCGGTGCGTCTCGCGCTGGTCGTGTTCGACGGCACCGCCAAAGTGCACAACCTGTCCGTGTCGGCCGAAGTGTTCCGCCCCGGCTCCTCCGAGGCTCCCTCGGCAGTCGACTTCCGCGATGACGGCACCGGCGCGGATGAGACCGCCGGCGACGGCATCTACGAGGCGTTCGCCACCGCCACGCAGCCGGGCCAGCACCAGGTTCAGGTGACCGCGACCGGTACGGCGTCGACCGGCGCGTTCCAGCGCACGGCGGCGACGCAGTTCGTGGCCGTCGTGAAGAAGGCCAACATCGACGCGCTCTTCACCGACCGCGGCATCGATCTCAACGGCGATACGCTGCTCGACCGCATCGGCGTCACTCCGCGCGCGACGATTCTCGAAGGCGGTACCTACAACGTCGGCGTGCGCCTCCGCGGGTCGAACGGCAAGGAGCTGCTGGAGACCGTCGAGAGCAATTTCACTCCCGGTGCCGTCGCGCCGGAAGTCGCTTTCGCCACCGCGGACATCACGCGCGAGCTCGGCGTGGACGGTCCGTATCAGGTCGCGGAAGTGCGCTTCCTCAAACTCGAAGGAAGCGATCTCGTTCCCGCCGACATCCGCTACGACCTCGGCTCCACGGCCGCGTACCTGCTCACCAGCTTCCAGCGTCCGCGCCTGCGCCTCTCCGGCAACGGCACCGCGGTCGGCGTCGACTTCAACGCCAACGGCCGCTTCGATCAGCTCAACATCACCCTCGAAGTGCTGGCCGACTTCGCCGGCACGTATCAGTACTCGGCCACGCTGTCCGACATCAACGGAACAGAGCTCGGCTTCCGCTCCGGCTCGCGCTTCCTGAGCGCCGGCGCGAACCAGGTCCCGTTCTCGTTCCCGGGCTTCCCCATCGGCCAGAACGGCGTGGACGGTCCGTACTTCCTCTCCAACCTCCTCATGTTCGGCGCCGGTCAGTCCCTGATCGCCGACACCGCGTTCACGGCCCAGCCCTTCCTCGCGTCGCAGTTCGAGGGCTACATCCTCGACAACACGCCGCCCGTGCTGACCGTGAGCGTCACGCCGTCGGTGCTCTTTCCACCGAACCATCAGATGGTCGAGATCACGCCGACGATTACCGTGAGCGATGACCGCGATCCCGATCCGAGGGTCGATCTCGTCTCCATCACGAGCAACGAGGGCGACGACGTTCGCGGCGACGGCAACACGTCGCAGGACATCTCGATCGATACGAACGGACGCATCTTCCTCCGCGCCGAGCGCTCCGGTCTCGAGGAAGGCCGCATCTACACGATCACCTGGCGCGCCCGCGACGACTCCGGAAACGAGAGCCTGGCAAGCGCAACCGTGACCGTGCCTCACGATCGGAGCGGGAAGTAATCCTGCGAGGGCGGGAACTAAACTAATCCTGAGCGAAGCGAAGGATCAACGGCGCCCTCTCGTGGTACATGCCTCGAGAGGGCGGGAACTAATCCTGAGCGAAGCGATGGATCAACGGCGCCCCCTCGAGGTACATGCCTCGAGAGGGAACTAATCCTGAGCGAAGCGATGGATCAACGGCGCCCCCTCGAGGTACATGCCTCGAGAGGGCGCACCTGACCCTTCGACTCGCTTCGCTCGCTCAGGGTTAGAATGCGCCGTGCGCGTCGACTACGAGAAGCGGGAGATCGTGTGCGGAGTGGGCGACCTGGTGCACGAGTCGACCTACCGTCGCATCGGCGTGGAGCGTGGGGATGGCTTCCGGCGCATGTGGATCGGGCAGGACATCCACACCCGTCGCGCGGAACAGCGCGCGAATGACGACCCTCACTATCGCGCCGAGGTCCACGTCATTCACCGCCTCGACGTCGGTGGCTGGAGCGTGACGATCACGGGCCGCATCGACGGGCTCTCCATCGACAAGGAACGAAAGATCGTCAGCATCGAAGAGGTCAAGTCGATCCATTTCGATCTCGAGCTCGAGGCCCTCTATCGCTCCGAGAAGCTGCAGCGGCATCTCTATCAACTGCTGCTCTACGCCTACTTCCTCTCCAGCCAGCCCGAGCTCGAAGGCTTCGAGCTCAAACCGCAGCTCGCGCTGATCGATCTCGTCTCCGGCGAGGCGAAGATCGTCGACACGGACTTCGACCGGCAAAAGGTCGAGTCGACGCTCCATGCTCACGTCGCGAAGCTCATCGAAGACCTCGATACCGCGGCCGCGCTGCGGACGGCGAAGCGCGCCTTTGCGGACGCTCTTCAGTTCCCGTTCGAGATCGTCCGGCCCGGGCAGGACGAGATCGTCACCGCCGTCGCCCGCGCCGTCTACCAGCGCGACGCCCTGCTCGTCAGCGCACCGACCGGGATCGGTAAGACCATGGCCGTCCTCTACCCGGCCCTGAAGCAGTCGCTCAAGCTCGGCAAGAAGCTGTTCTACCTCACCTCCAAGACTCTCCAGCAGGATGCCGCGGTCGAGGCGCTGCGCCGGCTCAACGACGGCGCCTTCCGCGTGCTGCGCATCCGTGCGAAGTCGAAGATGTGCGCGCACACGGAGATGATCTGCCACGAGGATTTCTGTCCCTTCGCCGCGCAGTTCTCGGCGAAGATGGAGAAGTCGGGCCTCCTCTCGCACCTCGTGACGTCGATGAGCTACTTCGATCCCGACATCACGTTCGAGCTCTCACGCGAGCACGAGGTCTGTCCGTTCGAAGTCTCGCTGGAGCTGATCGAACAGGCGGACGTGGTCGTCTGCGACTACAACTACATCTTCGATCCGTACGTCGGTCTCAAGGCGTACTCGCAGGAGAACGACTACGGCGACTGCGTGCTGCTCGTCGACGAGGCGCACAACCTCGTCGACCGCGGCCGCAGCTACTACTCGCCCGAGCTTCACGAGAAGCAGTTCGACGAGATCCGCAACTTGATGATGTCGCGCAACTGCTGGGTGGAGGGGTGGGAGGAGTTGCTGGAGATCCTGCGCGGGCACTTTCGCGAACTGGCGGCGGAGGCCTTCGAAGAGGAGTTGCCCGTGACTGGTGGCCCGTTACCCGGGCCTCTGTTCGACGCGGAAATGCCCGGGCAACGGGCAACGGGCAACGGGCAACCCCGGATCGCTCTCTGCTCCCCCTCCCGCGAGCTCTTCATGGAGCAGCGCACCGAGTGGGAGCGCATCGTCCTCGAGTACATCGGCTGGAAGATCGACAATCGGATCGCCGAGGAGGAAGACCCGCTCATCGACTTCTACTTCAAGCTCGTGAAGTTCACGAACCTCCTGGCCGAGGATGGGGAGGAGCTCGCACATCTCGTCGAGCGGACCGACGAGGGCATCCGCCTGAAGATCTTTTGCAAAGACCCCTCGCGTTTCCTCGGGAAGATCTTCGATTCCGCGCACGCGACGGTGGCGCTCTCGGCGACCCTCGAGCCATTCGAGTTCTATCGCAAGACCCTCGGCTTTCCGAACGACCGCACCGCGGAGCTTTCCCTCCCCTCCCCCTTCCCGCGCGACAACCGCAAGATCGTGGTCATCCCCGAGGTCGATACGACCTACAAGCGGCGCGCGGATCATTACGCGCGCATCGCCGAGACCGTTGCCCAGATCGCCGACGCCGGGGAGGGCAACTTCCTCGCCCTCTTCCCCAGCTACGCCTTCCTCCGCGAGATCGCGGAGCGGATGCCCCCGCTCGAGAAACGGGTCATGGTGCAGCGTAACGACATGACCGACTACGAGCGCAACGCGATCCTCGACATCCTCCGATCGCGGGCGCGCAAGGGGAATCTCATCCTCGCCGTCTCCGGCGGCATGTACGCGGAGGGGATCGACTATCAGGGCGACATGCTCTCGGGCGTCATGGTCGTCGGACCCGCCCTGCCGCAGGTGAGCTTCGAGCAGGAGCTCCTCAAGCAGTATTACGACGAACAGTACGGAGCGGGCTTCGAGTTCGCGTATCTCATCCCCGGCATGACCCGGGTCGTGCAGTCCGCGGGACGCGTCATCCGCAGCGAGACGGACGTCGGCGTGATTGCCTTGTTGTGCAGACGATTCACGCAGGAGAGCTACACGCGCTATTTCCCGTCCGACTGGTACGAGGAGTCGCCGCGCGAGCTCGTGTCCCGCAAGGCCGCGAGCGAGATCCGCTCTTTCTTCGAAGCGAAGGCGACGCCACAATTGAGGATGCTGTTTTGATACAGAGCGCAGAGGGCAGGGCCCAGGGGGCAGGAGCAACGCTTCGATACCGCGCGGTCGTTGGTCGTCTCTCCCGCGCTCTGCGCCCCGCGCTCTGCGCCCTGTGGTTCCTCGCCGCCTGTGCCACGCAACCCGCACCCCAGCTCGCCGCCCCCGACTGGCCCGCCGTTCCTTCGGGGGTGATGGACGCGCTCTGCGCGCGGCTGCAGATGGATGCGATCGCGACGGGCTCGCCGCTCACGCTCGTATCGTCGACGCGTCCGCTCGCGAATCCGCAGTCCCTCAACGCGTTGGCGATGACCGCGCGGGGCCGCGTAAAGACCAATCGCCTGGCGGCATCGAGCGCGGAGTTGAACCGCTCCCTGCCGATCGCCACGGAAGGCGCGACGTGCCGGTGGCGGCCCATCGCCGCGTCACAGCTCGATGCCCACCGGGACGAGATGGTGGTCGAGCTCTCCGCACCCGCCATCCATCCCTTCTCGCCCAAGACCGGAGGCATGTTCGCACGCGTCACCGTCGGCGGAGAAGGGGCTTCGTGGTACTGGATCACGCTCTTTCCGAGCGGCGGTCGCTGGGCCGTCGGACCGGTCTACGTGCTCGTCCAGTGACTCTCGAGCTCGAGATCAACGGAACTCGACCGCGAGGAACAAACCGGCGTCATCGCGCCTTACTTTGATAGAATGCAGTAAGGAGCGAATCTTCCGACCGCTGCCTCACCTGTCCCGCGAACTTCCCGACCATTACGAATGCTCGCCGGCTGCCACTCCGAATAACACTCTCGCGACTCGCCTTCCAAGCGCGAGAAAAAGTGCGGGCAATGAGAGCGCCGGGTTCACTCTCACTACCACTCTCATTAGCGCCAGAAAACGATGCTAGATCCCTGGAAATCACTAGGTTAAGAGGTGGCTTGCCGAGAGAAACACGAGAGAAGGCATTAGACCTCCGGCCTGTCACGCCGGAGGTCGCGGGTTCGGCCGTTACCTCCGCCCTCCGCGACAGCGGAGCGATCCGATCAACCCGAGCCGATCACGATGACCGCCGACCCATCGACGGCTTCCTCGTTCACGTTTTCGGTCGCGTATTGAGTTCCGTCTTTGGTTGCGGTGACGGTCATGTTTTCGACAGGGACTTCGATCGAAAAGTTACCGTTGCTATCCGAGGTCGTCGTACCGAGCACGGCGCCGGTATCCGTGTTCGTCACCGTGACCGTGGCCCCTGCGACAGTCGTGCTTCCATCCGTATCGTCCTTCACGCCGTTCGAGGTGGTGGTCATCCCGTCCGACACGACGGTCCCCGTGATTCGCACCTTGGCCGGCCCGGAACTGGTGTCGGTGTCATAGTTCTCGCCCGGTGACAAGTTGAAGTCGACGACCGTGTTCCCGGCCAGCAGCGAGAGATCATCCATATCCTTGTCTTCATAACCGTCGGGCGGCTCGACTTCGACGTTGTAAGTCCCGACCGGGACCGACGCAATCGAGTAGGCGCCGCTGCTGTCGGACGTCGTCTTGTACTCGTGGTTCGTCGAGAGGTTGAAGATGGTAATCGAGACGCTCTCGAGCGGGTTGCCGGTGGAGCTATCCGTACAGATACCGGACAGGCTGGCTTCAAACGAATATTCCATGCTGACGTTGACGACATTCGACGCGTTCCCGCTGAGCAGCGCGATCTGCGTTTGTTCGACCAACTGGTCGCCCTGGAACGTGATGTAGGTCTGACCCGGTTCGAGGTTTTTCATCTCGTACGAGCCGGGACTCGCCGCCGACGCCGGGATCTGAGTGCTCCCGAGGGTCGTTCCCTGCGGCGTCGCGGCGGTGATGGTGATGGTGAATACGGGGTTGCTGTTCGCTGCGAGCTCGATTTCCACGGTTCCCGACAAGGTGACCGACATATCAATCCTCCCGCCTTCCGGATGAGGTCGGATTGTACAATCCGGCCAAGTCTTCCGAGCCATGCCCAAAAGCCTGATCCTGATCGCGGCGCTCGTTGTTGGCGCAACCGTCGCCGCTGTCCTGGCCCTCCATGGAACGGGCGAGGCCGGACTGCGCGCGGCAATCCGGGCCACGGCGCGGACTTCGCTGGTCTGCCTCGTGCTGGCGCTGGTGGGAATCCGGGCCCGGGCGTTTCTGGTCGCGCTGCCGATCTCGCACGCCATCCACTACGCGCTCATCGCCGCGCTGGCGGCCACGACGTCCGCCGCGGGCGCCGGCGTCAACGTCGGTTCAGTCGTGTACGGCCTGGCCATCTTCGCGCTGATGATCTACGCGGCCATCCGTCCGAAGCCGGCCGCGCTCTACGTCCTGTGGGTCATTTTCCTAGTCGCCGTCGGCGTGAACGCCGGACGCGGGTGGATCTACCCGGCGCTGCTGGTCCTGCTTCTCCTGGCGGTAGCGCTGCGCCTCTTCGTCCGCCCGCGGTTGCTCCAATCGGCGTGAGTTGGCGAAGAAGGCGAATCACCTCCCCCGCCTCCCACCGTGCAGACGACGCGAAAGGGCGGACCTCGAGCCCGAGATTAACGGAGCGCGCCTTCGCGCGCACACGTTGGCGTCCTTGCAGTGTCGAAGATGTCCAAAACGCCAGAAAACGAGCCTCGGGCGACTGGTGTGCCCGAGGCTTGGCCAATCAGCGCTGCCGGCCGTGCCGGCTAGGTCCAGTTCTCGAGCCAGTATTGGAGCATGACCACCGCCCACAACGGCTTGGCGTGATTTGCTCGATTCGCGCGGTGCTCCGCGAGCAGCTCGGTCACCTTTCTTGCGTCCACGAGCTCCTGCTCGTGCAGACGGGAAGGCTCGAGCAGGCGATCCACCTCCCCGCGCAGGCCGCGGTTGATCCAGTTCGCCACGGGGACGCTGAGGCCGCGTTTCCGCCGGTAGATGACGTCACGCGGAAGCCACTTCTCCGCGGCCTTCTTCAACACCCATTTCGTCGTCAGCCGCCGCACGCGCAATTCCGGCGGCAACGAGAGGGCGAACGCCGTGACCTCGCGGTCGAGAAACGGCGCCCGCGCCTCGACGGATGACAACATCGTCGCGCGGTCGACCTTGACGAGCAGGTTATCGCGCAGGTAGCTGCGGTAGTCGAGGAGCATGGCGCCGGACAGGGCGTCCTCGCCATTCACCTGCACGTCCGGCAGCGCGTGAGCCATGAGGCCCGTGCCGAACCAGCGCAGGTGGCGCTCGGTCCACGGCCGTTCGGCGTCCGTGACGAACCGCTTGAGGAGGTACTCGAGTGTGACCTTCCTCCCGGACGACGGCAGCGAAAAGGCGATCCCGCGGATGGCGCTGCGGATCAGCGTCGGGAGCGCCTCGTACTTCGGCGCGATCTTGTGGCCGAGGTAGGTCGGATAGCCGCCGAACAGCTCGTCCGCTCCCTCGCCGCTGAGAATCACCTTCACGTTCTCGCGCGCCGCACGTGCGAGAAGAAACGTTGGGAGGATGGCCGGATCGGCGAGCGGCTCGGCCACGCGCGCGGTCACCTGGCGTAGCGCGTCGGTCAGCGTCTCCTCGTCGGTGCGGACCGCCACGTGCTTCGTCCGCATCCTCTTGGCGAGCACGGCCGCGTCGCCGCTCTCGTCATAGGACTCCTCCGCGAACCGCGCCGAGTACGTGTATACCCTGTCGACGCCGATCGCCTGCGACGCCAGCATCGCCAGGATCGACGAGTCCAGTCCGCCGCTGACGAAGACGCCCACCGGGACATCCGACATCACCTGCTTGCGCACCGCATTCTCGATCAGTCGCTGCGTCTCGCGAATCGCCTCGCGTGCATCGATCGGCTCGATCCGGAACCGCGACGGATCCCAGTAGCGCACGGTCTCTTCGCTTCCGTCGCGGAACAGCATGTACGTCCCCGCGGGGACGCGGCGGACGGCGAGAAAGGGCGTGCGCGGCTCGGGAACATAACCGAGGGCGAGGTACTCGTCGATGGCCACGCGGTCGAGCTCGCGGGAGACATCCGGGTGGCGCAGAAGGCATTGCAGCTCGGACGCGAAGAGCACCTCGCCGCTCACGTGGCTGTAGAAGAGCGGCTTCTCCCCGGCACGGTCGCGCGCGAGCAGGAGCGTCTTCGTGCGGTCGTCCCAGATGGCCAGGCCGAACATTCCGTCCAGCTCTTCGACCGCCCGTGCGCCGCGGTCCAGATAGAGCGGAAGGATCGTCTCGACGTCGGAATGCGAGCGGTACGGGAATGCGGCGTAGCGCGTGCGGATCTCGGCGGCGTTGTAAATCTCGCCGTTCGCCGCGAGCCAGACCCGATCGTCCGGCGACGCGAACGGCTGATCCGCTCGCTCGTGGAGATCGATGATGCGGAGGCGCTCGGTGCCGATGCTCGCGTGCGGCTGCGCGAACGTCGCGTGGCCGTCCGGCCCGCGATGTCGCAACGCCTCCCCCATCAGGTCGACGACCTCCGGACGGCGCAGCGGCGCCGCGCTCACGATCCCGTAGATCCCGCACATTCGGGCGCGGATTGTACAGGGGGCGATCCCGGCGGAGCGCCGGCATCCTGCCGGCCGCTACGCCGGCGTTACCGCCCGTAGGCCACGTGGTGCGCGTTGTCCGCCACCACCCGCCATCCGCGCCCTTCGAGCAGTGTCCGTCGTCGCGCATCCTTTCGGCGCAGCACGTACACGCGCGGCTCCGTGCTCGCGAGCGAGCGCTCGAAGTACGGCAGGGGCTTGAGAGGCGACCCGGGCTTCCCAACGTAACGGGCGTAGCGACGAAGGATGTAGTTGCTCGTCAGCTCGCTTCCGTCCTCGCTGACGATCGTGATCGGCCGCCGTAGATAGAAAGCCATCGATCCCGTGAACGCCCTGACGCCGATCACCTCCGTGTCCGGCGTCAGGTGCGGATCGAGCTCCGCCACGAACGACTTGGCCGAGCGCCGCTCGCTGAGGGCCTGCATCAGCGGATTGGCGAGCGCGGGGAGCGCGATCACCGGGAGCGTCAGCGCGATCAACACCAGCTCGCGTCGTTTCGCGAATAGTGCCGCCAAACCGCCCAGTGTGAACGCGATCCCAAACGCAAGAGCCGTCCCGTCCGCAACAGCGGCGATCTCCGGCTTCATCGTCGTGCGATGCAGAAACAGCGGAGCGGCGAACAGGAGCCCTCCGAACAGCACCATGACGACCGCCGCCCCACGGGTCCTGGCCTCCGTCCAGATCCGCCCCACGAGCAGCGCGATCGCGGGCAGCAGCGGGAGGATGTATTGCGCCCGCTTCGACTGCGAGATCGTGAAGAAGGCGAACGGCAGGATGAGCCAGAGCAGCAGGAAGAACATCGCGTCATCGCGCTTCCTGAACGATCGCCAGCTGAAGAGCGCCACGATCGACCACGGCAGGGCGCCGACGAGCAGATACGGCACGAAGTACCACGGCGGCCCCGTTCGCTCCAGAGCCTTCGTCGCCATCCGCTCCGCGGTCTCCGTGACCACGATGTAGCGGAGAAACTCCGGCACGACCTGGGTCACGCCCCACACCCACGGCGCGATCACCGCCGCGAAGACCACGATCCCCGCCAGTGGGAACAGCACGGTCAACGACTTCCGCTTCCACCCGTACGGGAGGACGACGAACAGCACGAGCACGAACGTGACCGGGCCCTTCGTGATCATCGCGATCCCCATCGCTACCCAGCCGATGACCGACCATCGCGAGTTGCTTCCCTCGATTGCGCAATGGAACGCGACGAGGGCGACGACGACGAAAAACGTCAGCGCGCTGTCGAAGATCACCGTGCGCGCAAACGCGATCGTCAGCGGCATCGCCAGGAACACGATCGCCGTCACGTACGGGTCGGCCTCGATCCGGCGCGCGAACCAGAAGAGCACCGCGGCCGTCGCAAGCGTGAACAGATAGGCGGGCAGACGCGCCGCGAGCTCGGTCGGGCCGAACACTTCCATGAGCACGGCTGCCGCGGCGAAATAGACGATCGGCTTGTCGAGGTACGGCAGACCGGCAAGGCGAGGCATGACGTAATCGTTCGTCTCCGCCATCGCCCGCGCCACTTCCCCGTTGCGGCCCTCGTCCGGCTCGAACAGAGGAAGCCCACCGAGGTGAACCGCGATCGCGATCGCCACCACGGCAAGCCAGAGTCTGAGAAGAGTGGTGCGGCTCAAAGCGCGCCGGAGAGTAGCAAAAAAGGAAGACCGATAGGACCGATAGGACGGATAGGACAGATAGGACAGATAGGTAGTCTCCTATTCGTCCTATCGGTCCTATCCGTCCTATCGGTCCTATGGGTCATCCTTCATCCTTCCGGCCTTCCGACCTTCATCCTTCACTACAATGTCGGCCATGCCGCTGCAGGAGAACGCGATGCTCGGCCCTTACCAGATCATCGGGACGATCGGCGAGGGCGGAATGGGCGTGGTGTATCGCGCCAGAGACACGCGGCTGGGACGCGACGTCGCCGTGAAGGTCCTCACCCAGGTCGCGTTCAGCGACCGCGAGCGTCTGCTCCGCTTCGAGCAGGAGGCGCGCGCGACGGGGATGCTCAACCACCCGAACCTGCTCACGGTCTACGACGTCGGGCGGGACGGCGACGGCAATCCGTTTCTCGTCACCGAGATGCTCGAAGGCGAGACGTTGCGCGGCCGCCTCGACCGAGGACCGCTCTCCCCCCGCAAGGCCGTCGACGCCGCGCTGCAGATGGCCCAGGGCCTCGCGGCCGCGCACGAGAAGGGCATCGTCCACCGCGATCTCAAGCCCGACAACATCTTCCTCACCCGCGACGGCCGCCTGAAGATCCTCGACTTCGGGATCGCCAAGCTCACCAACGCCCGGTCGGACGGCCCGACCTTCGAGATGGCCGCGACCGAGCCGGGCATGGTCCTCGGAACGGTCGGCTACATGTCGCCCGAGCAGGTTCGCGGCGAAGCCGTCGATCACCGCAGCGACCTCTTCTCCCTCGGAACGATCTTCTTCGAGATGCTCTCGGGCACGCGCGCGTTCCGGCGCAACTCCGCGATCGAGACGCTGAGCGCGATCCTGAAAGAGGATCCGCCGGACCTCACGGAGCTCATCCCCGCGATCCCGACCGCGCTCGAGCGCCTCGTGCGCCGCTGCCTGGAGAAAGACCGCGAGCATCGTTTCCAGTCCGCGCAGGACCTCGCCTTCAATCTCGAGACGCTCGCCGCGATGTCGGGAACGTCGACGCTCTCGGGCATGGCCCGTCCGGCAAACATGACCGGGGCGACGCGCGCACCCGTGACTCCGCCGACACCGACGTCGAGCGTGCGGGCCGCCTCCGCTTCGCCCACCCGAACGATGGCGCGTCCGCTGACGAAGCCGAGGCGGGGCGTCTCACCCATCCTGCTCGCGTTGCTCTATCTCGTCTCGATTGCGGGGGCGGCATACGCGACGTGGACGGTCGCGCACCGCAACAGCGAAGAGACGAGCGAGCCGCAGTTCCATCGCCTCACCTTCCGCCGCGGCGAGGTGCGCACGGCGCGCTTCTCGCCGGACGGCGAGACGATCGTCTACAGCGCCGCCTGGGACGGGGAGGCACCGGAGGTGTTCGTCGCCAGCCGCAGGTCCCCGGAGGCCCGGCCGCTGGGGGTTCCCGACAGCGAGATTCTCGCCGTATCGCGCGCGGCGGAGCTGGCCATTCTGTTGGGGCGCGATCGCGTTTCGAATCTGGGCACGCTCGCCCGCGTGCCGCTTGCCGGAGGCATGCCCCGCGAGGTCGCCGAGAACGTCCTCACCGCCGACTGGGCGCCGGACGGGCAGTCGATGGCCATCATCCGACACCAAGGCGAAGAGATGCGCGTGGAGTATCCGATCGGGAGCGTGCGCTATCGGACGCCGCATTACATCCGCGACGTGCGCATCTCGCCGGACGGCAAACGCCTCGCCATCCTCGAGCCTTCGAAAGGCGAATGGGAGCTGGCGATCATCGACAATGCGGCGCCGGTGACGATCGCACGCGGCTGGGCCCGCGGCGCGACGGGCATCGCCTGGTCCGGCGACGGTTCCGAGGTGTGGGTGTCGGGGACGAACACCTCCGCACCACCCGCTCTCTACGCGGTGAACGTCGAGCACGGGACGATGCGGCTCGTAACGCGTCTGACCGGAGCGACCCGGATCTTCGATCTCTCCGTGAAACGCGAGGCGCTGTTGTCGAACGGAATGGGACGCGCCGCGCTGATGTGGAGTCGTCGAGGGGTGGGGTGGTCGGGGGCGCGGGGGGGGCGGGCCACAGTTGCAGCCACCCCCCCCCACCGCACCACGC
>CAZLGP010000173.1:0-10078 GCA_964558905.1 uncultured Thermoanaerobaculia bacterium
GGCGGTGGGGGTGCGGGGGTGTGGGGGGGGGGGGGGGGGGGGGGTGGTGGGGGGGCCCGGGCCCCCCCCCCACCGCCCACCGGCCAACCGCCAACCCGCTTGTTGTATCGTCGCCGGCCATGAAACGAATCGGACTTCTCACGGGTGGCGGCGACTGTCCGGGCCTCAATGCGGTCATCCGCGCCGCGGCGCGCACCCTGATCCGTGAATACGACCTCGAGGTCGTCGGGATCCAGCTCGGTTTCGAGGGCCTGCTCACGAAATCGATCGTGCCGCTGACGCTGGAGAGCATCCGTGGCATCCTCCCCAAGGGCGGCACACTGCTGCGGACGACGAATCGCGGCAATCCCTTCGAGTACCCTGACGGGCGCGGCGGCACGGAGGATCGTTCGGCGGAGGTTGTGGCGAACATCGCCGAGCTCGGCATTGACGGCATCATCGCCATCGGCGGCGACGGCACGCTCAAGATCGCCCAGCGCCTCTGCGACCTCGACGTTCCGATGGTCGCGGTGCCGAAGACGATCGACAACGACCTCGACGCCACCGACTACACATTCGGCTTTCAGACCGCGGTGGCCGTGGCCACCGAGGCTGTGGACCGCCTCCACACCACGGCCGAGAGCCACGACCGCGTGATGATCCTGGAGGTGATGGGGCGCAACGCGGGCTGGATCGCGCTCTACTCCGGCATCGCCGGCGGCGCGGACATCATTCTGGTTCCGGAGATCCCGTACAAACCGCGGGCGATCGTCGACCTGATCGAGGAGCGCCAGGAAGAGGGGAGCAAGTTCGACATCATCGTCGTGGCCGAGGGCGCGAAGCGTCACGGCGGGGAGGAGATGTATCTCGACAAGGCCACGCGTCGCCTGGGCGGCGTGGCCTATCAGGTCGCCGCGGACATCCAGAACCACGTCGACCTCGAGATCCGCGTGACCGTGCTCGGGCACATCCAGAGGGGAGGATCACCGATCGCGTTCGATCGCATCCTCGCGTCGCGCTACGGGGCGGAGGCGGCGAACTGCATTGCCCGCAAACAGTTCGGGCACATGGTCGCACTGCGCGGCGACACCATCGTCCCCGTGCTCATTGCGGATGCGGTGTCGCGTGCGAAGTATGTCGATCCCGAAGGCGAGATCGTGAAGGCGGCCCGCGGACTGGGCGTGTCTTTCGGGGACGGGAAGTAGCGGTCGGAATTCACTTCTCATCCGGCTCCGCTGACGCGATAATCGCGAGGCCCTTCGTCCGGAACCGATCTCACTCAGTCAGGAGCCATCATGTCCCGCCTACGACTCGCCGTTGCGGCGCTTGCCGTGCTGCTCGCCCTTCCCCTCGCCGCGCAGACGGTGTTCATCAACGAGATCCACTACGACAACAGCGGTGCTGATACGAACGAGGGCGTGGAGGTCGCGGGCCCCGCGGGTACCGACCTGACGGGCTGGACGATCGTCCCGTACAACGGAAATACGGCCGCGGCGGCTGTCACGTACACACCCATCGGTACCCTTTCGGGAACCATTCCCAATCAGCAGAACGGATACGGAACCGTCTACGTCTCGATCGCTGGTCTGCAGAACGGCCCCCGCGACGGCGTCGCGCTCGTCAATGCTTCCAGCACCGTCGTGCAGCTCCTCAGTTACGAAGGAGTCTTCACCGCTTCGAACGGGCCGGCGAACGGGATGACGAGCACGGACATCGGTGTCAGCCAGGGCGGCACGCTGGCGGATACGCAGACGATGCAACTGCAGGGGAGCGGGACCGGGTACGCCGACTTCACCTGGACCGCAGCCGCCGCGGCAACACGTGGAGCGGTCAATACCGGGCAGACGTTCGTAGCGCCGCTTCCCACCCTCAACATCAATGACGTCTCGCAGGCCGAGACGAACGCCGGAACCACCACCTTCACCTTCACCGTCAGCCTCACCGCGCCGGCCGGACCGGGCGGTGTGACGTTCGACATCGCCACCGCCGACGGCACCGCGCAGGACGGCAATCCCCTCGGCGAGGACGACGACTACGTCGCGCAGTCGCTCACCGGGCAGACCATCCCCGCCGGAAGCTCGACCTATGCCTTCAACGTCACCGTCAACGGCGACACGGACATCGAGCCAAACGAGACCTTCTTCGTCAACGTCACGAACATCGTCGGGGCCACGGCCGGCGATACTCAGGGCACCGGCACGATCGAGAATGATGACTCGGCGACGCTGAACATCGACGACGTCAGCCTCGTCGAAGGTCCGTCAGGCACGACGACGTTCACGTTCACCGTCAGTCTCAACATCCCCGCGGGCCCGGGCGGGGTGACCTTCGACATCGGCACGCAGGACAACACCGCCACCGTTGCCGACAACGACTACGTCGCCAATTCGCTGAATGGCCAGACCATCGCCGCCGGCAATACGACCTACACGTTCGACGTGACCGTCAATGGCGACAACAACATCGAGCCGACCGAGACCTTCTTCGTCAACGTCACGAACATCACCGGTGCCGCCGCCGGCGACACGCAGGGCGTCGGCACCATCATCACCGACGAGCCGTTGCTCTCCGTCGACGACGTCACGCAGGCGGAAACGAACGCCGGCACGACGACGTTCGCCTTCACCGTCTCGCTCGATATCCCGGCGCCTCCAGGCGGCGTGACCTTCGACATCGCCACCTCACCCGGCACCGCCACCGCGGGCACCGACTACGTCCATCAGGCGCTGACCGGGCAGACCATCACCGCCGGCAATACGACCTATGTCTTCAACGTCACCGTGAACGGCGACGCGATCTTCGAGTCGAACGAGACGTTCTTCGTCGATGTCACGAATGTGAGTGCGGGCGTTGGGGTCGCGGACGGGCAGGGGCTGGGCACGATCACCAACGACGATCCGGCGCCCGCGTTCACGATCGCGGACGTGGCTATGGTGGAAGGCGACGCCGGCACGCAGACGATGACGTTCACCGTGGCCCTCAGCGGCACGCGCGAAGTCTCGATCGACGTCGATGTCGAGACCGCCGACTCCAGCGCCACGGTCGCGGACAACGACTACGTCGCCAACTCGACAACTCTGACCTTCGGCCCGGGCGACGCGACGCAGACCTTCGACGTCACCATCAACGGAGACACGAGCCCCGAAGGGAACGAGCAGTTCTTTGTGAACCTCTCCAACGCAACCCTCGGCGCGACGATCTCGGACACCCAGGCCCTCGGCATCATCCGCATGGACGATCCGTTCAGCATCGCGGCGGTCGACACTCCGTATCTCGAGGACTTCGACGTCCTTGCCCAGACCACGGCGGCGACGACGCCCGTCGGCTGGACGCAGTCCGAAAGCGCCGGCAACGCGGACTTTACCTATGCTGCCGGCACCGGCAGCAGCACGGCCGGCAATACCTACAGCTTCGGCGTTGCCGGCACGAACCCGGTCACCGACCGTGCCTTCGGCGGCCTCCTGAGCGGCAGCCTCGTCCCGACCATCGGTGCGTTCTACCGCAACGACACCGGTGCGACGATCACCACGCTCTCGATCGAATACACCGGGGAGCAGTGGCGCCTCGGCACAGCCGGCCGCGCCGATCGGCTGGACTTCCAGTACAGCCTCGACGCGACATCGCTCTCCACCGGCACCTGGATCGACGCCGACGCCCTCGATTTCAGCACGCCGAACCAGGTCACCACCGGTGCGAAGGACGGGAATGCGCCGGCGAACCGTACGACGCTCGTACACACGATCGCCGGGCTGTCTCTGGCGCCCGGGTCCACGTTCTGGATTCGCTTCAACGATTTCAACGCCTCCGGATCGGATGACGGTCTCGCCGTCGACGACTTCTCCATCATCGCCAACTTCGCCGGCGCCTTCATCACCATCGATGACGTCCAGCACTTCGAGGGCGACGCCGGCACGACGACGTACTCCTTCACGGTGTCGCTCACGCAGCCCGCGCCGCCGGGCGGCGTGACGTTCGACATCACCACGGCGGATGGCTCCGCGACCATCGCCGATAACGACTACGTCGCGAATACCCTGCTGGCGCAGACGATCGCCGCCGGCAATACCTCGTATAGTTTCGACGTCACCGTCAATGGCGACACGGCCGTCGAGCCGAGCGAGCAGTTCTTCGTCGAGATCAGCAACATCACCGGAGCTCTCCCGGCCGACACCCAGGGCGTCGGCACGATCATCGACGACGACGCGACGATCACGTTCATTCACGATATCCAGGGCCCCGGCGCGAGCTCGCCGATCGCCGGCAGCAGTGTCACGATCCGCGGGATCGTTACGGGCGTGAAGACCAACGGCTACTTCGTCCAGGAAGAGGAATCGGACTACGACGCCGACCCCGCCACGTCGGAAGGCGTCTTCGTCTTCACCAGCTCTTCGCCACCCGCCGCTGCGGTCCTCGGAGCCGAGGTGCTCGTCTCCGGCACCGTCGCCGAGTTCGTCCCCTCCGCCGATCCAATGCAGCCGCCCCTGACCGAGATCACCTTCCCGTCCACGGTACAGATCTCGACCGGCAACCCGCTGCCGGCACCGGTGCTCCTGACGACGACCTTCCCCGATCCCGCCGGCCCGTTCGATCAACTCGAGCGCGTCGAGGGAATGCGCGTGCAGGTCAACTCGCTCACGGTCGTCGCGCCGACCGAAGGTTCCTTCAACGAGATCTCGGGCTTCACGTCGAGCAACGGTCGTTTCTATGGCGTCGTCACAGGCACGCCGCGGCCGTTCCGCGAGGCCGGCATTCGGGCTCCGGACACCGTCCCGTCGGGCTCCATTCCGCCGATCCCACGCTGGGACTACAACCCTGAGCGCCTGAAAGTCGAGAGCAACGCCCTCGGCGCCGGCCTGCTCGTCGTGAAGACGCACGACGTCGTCGCGCCGCTGGTCGGTCCGCTCGACTACGGCTTCCGCGCCTACGCCATCCTTCCCGACGGGACCGTTCCCTCGGTCGTCACCCCTGGCGTCCTCGACACCACCACGACCGCACCGCTCCCGACCGAGGTGACCGTAGCCTCGTTCAATCTCTTCCGCCTTTTCAATGACGTTCCGGAAGGCACCGGCCCCACGGTCCAAACGTCCGTCTATCAGAACCGGCTCGACAAGGCGTCGCTGGCGATCCGCGAGAATCTCCACACGCCGGACATCATCGGCGTCCAGGAGGTCGAGAACCTCGGGACCTTGCAGGACCTCGCCGCTCGCATCAATGCCGACGCAATCGTCGCGGCAGAGCCCGATCCGCAGTACGTCGCGTACCTCGTCGAAGGGAACGACGTCGGCGGCATCGACGTCGGCTTCCTGGTCAAGACCGGCGAGGTTTCGCCAGGGCTGCCGCGTGTCGTGGTCAACGCCGTCACACAGGAGCTCGACGGCACGATGTGGATCGATCCGAGCAGCGGCAACCCGGCCACCCTTCACGACCGTCCGCCGCTGGTGCTCGATGCCACCGTGAACCGGGTGACGGGGGTGTCGTTCGACCTCACGGTGATCAACAATCACCTCCGCTCGCTCATCGGCATCGAGAGCGAGGACCCCGATGGCCTGACGACCGATGGGGACCGGGTGCGGCGGAAGCGCCTCGCGCAGGCGCAGGACCTCGCCAACCTCATTCAGACGTACCAGACCGGAGATCCGGCCCGCAACATCATCGTCATCGGCGACTTCAACGCGTTCGAGGTCAATGACGGGTACACCGACGTCATGAACACGATCGCCGGTACGCCGCCGCCGGACAACGAGACCGTGGTGCCGGGCGACGGAGTCGATCTCGTGAATCCCGATCTGGACAACCTCGTCGACACGCCGCCGCCGGCGGAGCGCTACTCGTACCTCTTCGAAGGGAACGCGCAGAACATCGATCACGCCCTCGTCAACCAGGCCCTCATCGCGTCGACGACCGCGCGGCGGATCGAGCATGCGCGCATCGACGCCGATCATCCGGATACCGATCGCAACAATCCGGCGACCGCGATCGGCATTTCCGATCACGATCCACTCCTGGCGTACCTCGACGTCGCGGCTTTCACGAGCGCGGATCTCCAGGTGACGAAGGTCGATTCGCCGGATCCCATTTCGACGACCGGGTACATCACCTACACCATCACCGTCACGAACGCCGGTCCGAGCGATGCCGAGAGCGTGAGCCTCTCCGACACCGTTCCGGCGGGCACGACATTCCTGACCTTCACCGAAGCGGCCGGCTGGTCGTGCACGACACCGGGTGTCGGCGGCACAGGCACGATCAATTGCTCGATCGCGACGTTCCCGTCCGGCGGAAGCGCCGTCTTCACGCTTCTGGCCGAGGTCAATGACGCACTGCCGAACGGTACGGTCATCACCAACACGGCCACTGTCACGTCGACCACCACTGACCAGAACCTCGGGAACAACAGCGCGACGACCACCACGACGGTCGGTCCCATCACCGGATTCACGGCGACGAAGACCGTATCCGGCACGTTCGTTCAGGGCACCAACGTTACCTACACGATCACGCTCACGAACAACCTCGGATTTACGCAGCAGAACAACTTTGGCAATGAATTCACCGACGCGCTCCCGGCCGGCCTGACCTTCGTCAGTGCGAACGCGTCGAGCGGCACCACGGGCAACGCTGGGAACGTCGTCTTATGGAACGGCTCGATTCCGAACGGGACGAGCGTCACGATCACCATCACGGCGTCCATCGATGCCGCGGCGTCGGGAACGATTTCGAATCAGGGGCAGGCCATCATCGACACCGACAACGACGGCAACAACGAATCGAGTCTCGTGACGGACGATCCGGGGACGGCCGCGGCCAACGATCCGACGTCCTTCACCGTCGTTCCGACAGACTCCTTCGTGGCCACCAAGAGTGTCGCGGGTGGCTCGTTCATCCCGGGCGGCTCGGTCATCTACGAGATCGTCCTCACCAACGGTCTCGGACACACCCTCGACGACAACCCCGGCGATGAATTCATCGACGTGTTGCCGCCGGAGCTGCAGCTCGTCAGCGCCTCGGCGAGCTCCGGCGTGGCCGTGGCCAATATCGGGACGAACACGGTCTCGTGGAACGGCGCCATCGCCTCCGGAGACGCGGTAACGATCACCATCGAGGCCGCGATCCCGGCGAACGCCACCTCGGGCACCGTTGTGAACCAGGGCCAGGCGAACGTCGATCTCGACGACAACGGTACGAACGAAACGGCGGTCCCGACCGACGATCCGGACACCGCCGGGACGCAGGCCACCGCCTTCGTCATCGTCACGCCCGATCAGGTCACCGCAACCAAGTCCGTCACCACCACCGGCGTCGGTGGCGACGTGGTGACCTACACGATCGTCGTGACCAACAACACCGGCAACACTCTGCCGGACAACGCGACCGACGAGCTCGTCGACGTGCTGCCGGCGCAGGTGCAGGTCGAGGATGCGACCGCGACGACCGGTACGGCGACGTTCGACGCCGGCACGAACACCGTGCGCTGGAACGGCTCGCTGGCGGATGGCGTCAGCGTGACGATCACCATCACCGCGCGCGTCCTCGCCAGCGCCTCGGGCAGCGTGTCGAACGAGGCCACGTTCCACGCCGACCTCGACGGCAACGGCTCGAACGAGACCACGATCACCACCAACGCGGCGGCCTTCGATGCGGCGGCCATCGCCGCGATTCCGGCGCTGTCCCCTCTGATGCTGATGATGCTGGCGGCGATGCTCGCGTTCGCCGCGGTCTGGAAGACGATGCGGTAAACGAGACGAGGAGCGCCGGCCCCCGCCGGCGCTCCTGCCGGCACCGCCGGCGGGGCTGCGAGTCACTGTCATCCTGAGCCGGCGAAGCGCGGCGAAGGACCCCCTGCCACTTGCGCGAGCGTCCCAATCGCAGGGGGTCCTTCGCTGTCTACGCAGCTCAGGATGACACCGGATGAGTCGATGTCCGCGGCTTCGAGCGGCGTAGCGCGCCTGACATTTCTACCGCGCAGCACTAGAATCCCCCGACCATGGCCGAATCTCTCGTCGACTACCGCGTGGAGAAGGGCGTCGCCGTCCTCGAGCTGAACGACCCTCCCGCGAATACCTACACCTATGAAATGAACCGCGCGCTGGACGACTGCATCCTCCGCGCGCGCATGGACGACGAGGTCCACGTGATCGTCCTTCGCGGGGCGGGTGAGAAGTTCTTCTCCGCCGGTGCGAATATCCGGATGCTCACCGAGGTGACCCCGCGGTTCAAATACTTCTTCTGCCTGCACGCGAACGAGACCATGAACCGTCTCGAGCAGACCCCCAAGCTCGTCATCGCCGCGCTGAACGGACACTGCGTCGGTGGCGGTCTGGAGATCGCCATGGCCGCGGACATCCGCATCGCGCGCCACGGCGCGGGCAAATGGGGATTGCCGGAGGTGTCGTTGGGAGTCCTCCCCGGCACCGGCGGCACGCAGCGCCTCTCGCGCCTCGTCGGCAAGACGAAGGCCATCGAGCTCATGGTCGAAGGCGGCCTGCACGAGTACGAGAAGGCGCTGGAGCTCGGCGTCGTCAACTACGTCTGGCCCGCGGAAGAGGACGGAAAGACGTGGTGGGAGCGGGTGATGGACTACGCCCGGAGCTTCTGCCCCCCGAACAAAGCCTCGAAAGCCGTCGGCCACATCAAGCGCGCGGTCCAGACCGGATGGGAGCTCCCCATCGAGTCCGGCCTGGCCCTCGAACGCGAATTGCAGCAGCAGCTTTTTCAGAGCGACGACGCGAGCGAGGGACTCGCCGCGTACACTGAGAAACGAAAGGCAGCCTTCACTGGCAGGTGAAGTGCTGGGTGCTGAGTGCTGAGTGCTGAGTGGCTCTTGGCGGGAATCACTCAGCACCCAGCACCCAGCACCCAGCACTCTCAGGACAAACCATGCGCTACCGAAACCTCCACGGCACGAATTTCAATGTCTCCGAACTGGGATTGGGCACCTGGACCTTCACCACCGGTTGGTGGGGTACCTACACCGACGACGACGCGCGTCGCATCATTCGCGCCGCGATCGAGCGGGGCATCAACTACATCGACACGGCCGATGCCTACGGGAACGGCCGCGGCGAGACCGTGCTCGCGCCGATCCTCGAGGAGCATCCCGATCTCATCGTCGGGACGAAGTTCGGCTACGACTTCTACAACAACCCCGAGCGCCCGCGGGGACAGCGCGAGCTGCCGCAGAACATGTCGCCGGAGTTCATCCGCTTTGCCTGCGAGCAGTCCCTCAAACGCCTCGGCACCGACCACATTGCCATCTATCAGCCGCACAACCCGCGCGTGGCCGTGCTCCTGGGCGACGATCACTGGGAGACGCTCGAGCGTCTGAAGATCGAAGGGAAGATCTCCTCGTACGGTCCGTCTCTCGGACCCGCGATCGGCTGGCGGGATGAAGGGATCTACGCGGCCGCCGTGCGCAAGGCGCCGGTCACGCAGATGATCTACAACGTTCTCGAGCAGGATCCGGGACGCGAGTTTGTCCTCGCCGCGGAGCGTGGCCCGTCGTACGCGGGCGTACCGGAGGCGACGGTGGGACAGACCAACAAGCGCCTGTGCGAGACGTCGTCCGCGTTCGATCCCTCGTTCCGCGCGTGGAAGTCGACTCCCGGGCCGCAGTTCCTCATTCGCGTGACACACTCGTCGGGCATGCTCGAAGGGAAGTACACGATCGACACGAAGTTCGACGAGAGCGATCACCGCTCGCACCGTCCGCGCGCGTGGCTGGTCGAGGGCCTGCAGAAAGTCGATCGCCTCATCCCGATGTGCCGCGAGCGCGGCGTGACCATCGGCCAGCTCGCGCTGCTCTGGCTCTACGCGCACCCGAGCATCCTCTCCGCGCTGCCGAACATCTACGACGAACAGCAGATCATCGAATTCGCCGAGGCCTCGGAGCATCCGCCATTGAACGACGAGGAGATGGAGAAGATCCACGCGATGTACGTGCGCAACTTCGACATCACCCCCTACGTGGAGGAGACCGTCGGCGCCTGAAGAGTTCAGTAGGGTCAGACCTCGAATCTCTACTTAACGCCGCGAGGGCCGTGCAAGCGTCCAGATCCACGCGGCGTTAAGTAGAGATTCGAGGTCTGACCCTACTCAACTC
>CAZLGP010000174.1:0-8326 GCA_964558905.1 uncultured Thermoanaerobaculia bacterium
AATCCAAAGACCTTCATCCTCCACGCGGCGTTGCTGCGTCAGGCTTCCGCCCATTGCGCAAAATTCCCCACTGCTGCCTCCCGTAGGAGTCTGGACCGTGTCTCAGTTCCAGTGTGGCCGATCACCCTCTCAGGCCGGCTATCGATCGTCGCCTTGGTAGGCCATTACCCTACCAACTAGCTAATCGAACGCGGACCCCTCCTTCAGTAAGAGCCTTGCGGCCCCCTTTCACCTCTCGGTCGTATGCGGTATTAGCCCGAGTTTCCCCGGGTTATTCCCCGCTGAAGGGCAGGTCATCCACGCGTTACTCACCCGTTCGCCGCTCGACTGGGGATTGCTCCCCGCCTCGCTCGACTTGCATGTGTAAAGCACGCCGCCAGCGTTCATTCTGAGCCAGGATCAAACTCTCCAGTTTTATCTGTTGAATTTGAAGCTCTAGCATCAGCCTTAACGACTGTTGCTCATTCGGATACTTCTTAGTTGTTTCTGTTGAGCCATGCCTTTCGGCACGCGCTCAAAGGAATCACGTTTGCCTTCGTTGCTTTCCTATTCAGTTGTCAAAGAACCGGCCTCGCCGAAAGGGCGGCTAGATTGCCAGACCCCCTCGTCCGTGTCAAGCGGAATGTTTCCAATGTCTTGCGACGTGAACCCATCCCGATTGACCCGGACACTTCTACCGCATCGGTGCTGCTGGAGCTGAAAAGATCGGGACTGCCGGAGACTGCGGAGCCACTGACTGCAGGAACCGTGGATTCTAGGTCCCCGCCCGCGACCTTGTCAACCACCAAGGGCTGAACCTCGTCGCGTCTGGGAACTCCCACAACGACCTCGCCCCGGTTCGTATTCCAAGTCCTTCCGACTCATCCGTATGCCGGCAAAGTCGTTGCTGCCGTGCGAGTTACCGTTCGTCTGTCAGAGAGCGCCCTGGCGCGTCGGGATCACACGTAACGGCATGAGGGTGGGTGCTATTCCATGGCTTTCGGAAGAGGATTGCCGCGAGGAAAAGGACCGCCGCGAGGGCGGCGGCAATGCTCGCTCGGAAGCTCAGCGGCCGATAGGCGACCTCGACCGTCGTTTCCCCTGCCGGGAGTCGGAAACCGATGAAAATCTCATCGACGCGCTCCCCGTCGCTGACCTGCCAACCCGGCCCGGGGCCCTGACTGGACGCGATCCGCACCGGCGTGCGGGCCCGAACCCAAAGCATGAAACGGCTCGGTCCGTTCTGCCGGATGGCCACGTCTCCGTCGCCCTCGGCGACGTAGAAGCGCGGCAGAACGGACGGGTTCGCGAACAGGGAGCCGTCGGCGCCGCGATAGATGACCTTCCAGCGCCCTCCGGGCTCGTGTCCCGGCTCGGTCATCAGATAGCGCACATTCAGAACGTCGAAGAGTCTGTGATTGACGTCGACAATGCGGTCGAAGTCGATCGACTTGTCATCCACGACGATCGGCTTCAGGAGCTCGGTGTACGCGTCGTACGACATCGGATCGCTGCCGCGGATATCCTCGAGCGAGTACTGCGCGGAGGCGTTCGGCAGGAACATCCAGTCGAGTCCGGCGATGCGATACGGCTCGGCTGGTGCGACACGCCGAAGTGCGTCGACGACCGGCAACTCGGGCTTGTAGTACCGACGCTCCACCAGTGCATTGAAGCCCGCGTTGAGCACGAACAGGTCGACCGTCAGCAGAACGAACGCGGCGGCCGGCACGAGCCGCCGCGGGAACATCCCCAGGACGAGTACGGTCGCGGGCGCGACCAGATCCCACGGCCGCAGCAGCGATTCCCGCAGAGCGTAGACGTACCCGGCCGCACCTGCAGAGAGCACCGCAAAGACGACGTACCAACGGCTGAAGCGGTCCAGCAGTCGCGCCGCAACGATCGCCGCGAGAAAGAGGGCCACGAAGCGCAGCTTGTCGTTGGCCGTGATGGAGAACGGGAGAACGGCATTGAAGGCCCTGCCGAGGGGCGACCAACCGAGTGCGATCAGCCACAAGAACACTGCAAAGAGCGCCCAAAGCCGCTCGCGAGCTCCGATTCTCCGCGCCACGAGCGCCGTCGCGAACAAGGCCAGCACGACCAGCCCCACATAAGACGCGGCCACGAGGCTGTAGTTGGAGATCCAGCTCCAGTTCTGCCGCACGGGATTCCCGAAGCCGTTGGGCGAGACCATCGCCCACGCGGCGGTCAACGGGTACATCGCGGCGTGACCGCCCGCGCGCTGCAGATCGGCGAGGCGCGTGCTCAACAGAACCTGCTCGAGCACCGGCACCCACGCCGGCGCCGAGAGCGTCAGTCCTGCAGCGGTCCCCAGAAGAGGCGTGCGAAACCGGACCAGCCACGCACGTTTGTCGCTGGACAGTCCGAAGTCGATGAGCAGCAGCCCCGCCGCACCGATGGCGATGTGCAGGACACTCTCCGGGTGACCGTTGGCCATGAGTGTCGCGACCACGAGCGCGACCAGCACCAGGTCGCGCCTGCGGCCGTGCTCCTGAGCCTGGAGGAGGGCATAGAGCGCGGCAGGAAGAAACGCCGTGACGGCCGTCGTGGAGTAATAGAGGAAGACGGTCTGAAATACCGAGAATGCGAACGCACTGGCGGCGAAGCACGCCGCACCGTCGCTCGCTCCGGCGCGCCTTGCGAACAGGTAGGCGGACAGCAGCGCGACGAAGATCTTCAGTCCGGCCATGGCCACGATTTGCTCCGGCAGCGGAACGAACAGCGTGGCAAGGAACAACGGCGAGAAGGGCGCGGACTCGCCGTTCGCAAGGAGCGGATAGCCGGAAAAGGAGTAGCGGTTCCACAGAGGCGCGCGGAGGTGAAAGAGCTCTTCGCGAGCTACCTCCATCCAGGGCAGGAACAGCCGCGCGGTGTCGTTCGTCAGAGGATTGCGCGGCGTCACCTCGCCGACGACCGCGCGATACGGAAAGCCGCGCGCTACCTCGTCCACCGGCACCGGTAGTCTCGACGTGAACACCGCCCCGTGCAGAAACGCGAGCGTGAGTCCAAGGAACAGCACGACGAATTTCCACCGTACCGGGGCCACCCATCGACGCACCGCCAACGCGAGCAGCAGCGACGGCAATACGACGCCGAGAAGGGTCATGGGAGGCGCGCTCGCACGATCTTGCCGAGCGGTGTACGGGGGATCTCCGCGACGCGCAGAATGCGCCGCACGCGTTCGAACGGGAACACCCGGGCATTGAACGCGGCCGCGACGGCCTCGCCATCGCCAGATGCAACCGCGAGCGCGATCACATGGCCCAATCGCTCGTCGGGGATCGCGAAGATCGCGGCGTCGGCGCCGAGCTCCTCCAGAATGCGATCGAGCCGCGAGAGATCGACCGATTCGCCGCCGACCTTCACGAAATCGCCGCGCCGGCCCTCGATGCGCAGCACACGCCCGTCGAGCGCGGCGATGTCCTCGGTGATGAACCAGCCCTCCACCTTCGGATCGACGAGTCCGGCCTCGCTCGCGTATCCGGTGAGCAACGCCTCGCTGCGCAAGGCGAGCCTGCCGTCCGACTCGATGCGGGCCTCGACATGATCGAGCAGCACCAGCTCGCGAGACTCCAGGGTCGCCGTCGCCACCTGCGAGCAGCACTCGGTCATGCCGTAACTGGTCAGCAGCGGCCACCCGAGCGCGCGAGCCGCGCGATCGAGCTCCTCGGACAAGACCCCACCCCCAACCACCACCGAGCGCAACGATCGCGGTGCCCGAACGCGATCGCGAACGAGATCGCTCACCTGCGCCGGCACGAGCGACGCCAGAGTGACGCCGTCCCACCCGCTGTCGACTACGCGCGCTCCGGAGAGAAACGCACGCGCGCAGATTCCCAGCCCGCCGACGTGAAACGTCGGGAGGACGCACAGCCACACGTCCGCCGCATTCGATTGCAGGTGCCGGTTCACGGCCGCGGCCGAGGCGAGGAGCGCCCGCTTCGATAGTGCAGTGAGCTTCAATGCGCCCGTCGTTCCGGACGTCGACAGCCACACATGGCCCGGCAGATCGACCACGAATGATTCGAGCCGCCGGCGCTCATGGTCCGGCATGCGCGGATTGAGCAGCACGCGCGATTCGGCACTTAGCCAATCGATTTCCACGGCAGGCGCTCCAGAAGGTCGTCGAATCCGAGGCCCGTTCCTCGGGGCGGCAACAGGCGCGCTCCGTCGCGCTCGATCCGCTCGAAGAAAACGTCCGGCTCGTACAGCACATGGGTCATCAGTCCGCACCGCGGATTCACGTCGTGCGTCGCGGCCACATACGCAGCGTAAAACTGACCGATCGCGTGGTCCATGTACGACGTCACGACGACATCGTCGTCCAGCGGCCAGTCCGTCCGCAGCGCGGGCTTATGGACGAGGATGTCATACGCGGTTGGCGGTTGGCGGTTGGCGCTTGCCGGGATGTCGTATGCCGGGATGTCGTATGCCAGACGCAGGGCGGTGCGGGCGCGCAGCATCTGCCACGTATTCTCCTCATAAGGACAGGGGTCCTCGATGAAGTCGATGCGCTCACGGGGAAGGGTCTCCGCAAGGCGCAGAAACTCTTCCGGAGTGAGGCGCGCGTTGAAGTCGATGCGGATCCGCACGGAGCGCGGGACATCCAGGACCCGTTTCAGTTTGACGGTGTCGAACTCCGGCGGAGGATCGTGGCCGGGCCAGTGACTGAGGGGAATCGTCAGTCCCTCGAAGAGGGACACGCCGCGGCGACGGGCATCGGCATCGATCGCGGCGCATCGAAGAGAGGCGCGCGTCAGAGGAGTCGTTTCCTCCCGGGAGAGCAGGGCGAGCTGTTCGTCGAGCGGCGCGTCGCCCAGCTCGGGCCACGGATGGACGTCCGCGAAGCCGCCGTTTGCGCGCAACAGCGCACCCTCGCGGACCGTACCGCTCAGCATTCGCAGCTTGTAGCGATGAAGGTGCATCAGATCATCGAGCCGATCACGAACAGCAGTCCGAATGCCCACTGCAGCCCGCCGGCCATGGCCAGACAACGATTGAGCTCCGCGCCGCGACTGCGCAGGACCCGCACGATGACCGCCGCCGCGAGCGGCAAGGCGGCCAACGTCACGAGCAGCCCGGGCCGGCCGATCGTCGCCACGGCCGCAAACGGCACCAACGCGAAAAACGCGATCTCGAGCCGCGCAAAGCGCTCGCCGAAGCGGACGACCGTCGTCCGCTTATCGCTGCGACGGTCGCCCTCCACGTCGCGGAGGTTGTTGATGACGAGGAGAACCGTTGCCAGCGAGCCCGCGGCGAATCCCGTCAAGAGCGCGGAACGTGTCAACTGCAGGGAATGCGCATAGAACGTCCCGCCCACGGCCACGAGTCCGAAGAAGATCAGGACGAAAACCTCGCCGAGGCCGCGGTACGCGAGCGGATAGGGTCCGCCTGTGTATGCGTACGCCGCCGCAATCGAAAAAAGGCCGATGACGAGCATCGGCCAACCGCCGCGCACGATGAGCGGAACTCCGCACAATGCGGCGCCGGCCAGACAGACCCACGCAGCGGTCATGACCGTCTCAGGGCGGATGAGTCCGGCCTGTGTCACGCGCAGAGGCCCCAGCCGCTCCGCCGTATCCGCGCCTTTCTTGAAGTCGAGCGCGTCGTTGATGAAATTGGTCGCGATCTGAATCAGCACCGCACCGATCAACGCGCAGAAAAACACCCACCACGTGATTGCCGGCGGCTCATGCGCCGCCAGCGCGGTGCCCATCACCACCGGCACGACGGCGGCGGACAGAGTCTTGGGGCGCGCGGCGAGGAGCCAGGCTCTCATACAGTTGCCAGTAGCCAGTTACGAGTGGCCAGTTGCCGGTAGCCAGTTGGCCAGTAGCCGAGGGACCGTGCCGCAAGCCCGAACGGTCCTCGGCAACTGGCTACTGGCTACTGGCCACTGGCTACGCCTCTCACGGAAATCTCTTGAACTTCCTGAAATCAGGCTTCCGCTTCTCCACGAACGCGTCCCGCCCTTCCTGAGCCTCCTCGGACAGGTAATAGAGGAGCGTCGCGCTGCCGCCTAAGTCGAGCAGGCCGACCTGGCCGTCGCAGTCGGCATTCATCGCCGCCTTGAGGAAACGGAGTGCCATCGGCGAAAGCGCGAGCATTTCCCGGCACCATTTCAACGTCTCGGTCTCGAGCTGCTCGAGCGGAACCACGGTATTGACGAGACCCATCTCCAATGCCTGCTTCGCATCGTACTGACGGCACAGGAACCAGATCTCGCGGGCCTTCTTCTGGCCGATGATCCGCGACAGATACGACGAGCCGAGACCGGCATCGAAGGATCCGACTTTCGGTCCCGTCTGTCCGAAGCGCGCGTTCTCCGCGGCAATCGTCAGGTCGCACACGACGTGCAGGACGTGGCCGCCGCCGATCGCGTATCCGGCGACCATCGCCACCACGGGTTTGGGCATGCTGCGGATCTGCTTCTGCACGTCGAGGATGTTCAGCCGCGGGATCTTCTCCTTCGGATCGACGTACCCGCCCTTGCCGCGCACCTTCTGATCGCCTCCAGCACAGAAGGCGTCGGGGCCCTCGCCGGTGAGGATGATCACGCCGATCTCCTCGTCGTCGCGGGCCATGTCGAAAGCCACCTTGAGCTCCGCGACCGTTTTGGGCCGGAACGAGTTCCGCACCTCGGGGCGATTGATCGTGATCTTCGCGATCCCGTCGTCCGTGCGCTCGTATTTGATGTCTTCGAAATCGTGAAGTTTGTGCCAGGACTCGCTCATCGCGCGCACGTTAGATGAAGTCTCGAATACGCGCAACGAGCGCCTTCGGCTGCTCCCACGGAACCCGGTGGCCGGCATCCGGACAGATCCACAGCTCGGCGTGCGGCAGCCGGGCCACGGCGCGCCGTGCGATCTCGACGTATTTTGCGTCGCGCTCGCCGGCCACCCACAGGACGGGTGTTTCGATGAGCTCGAGCCGAGGCGGCGGAAGCACCGTCGGCGAATACTCCCGCAACTGCAGCGCGAGCTCCGCGCGGTCGAAGTCCTCCTCCCGCCGCTCGACGACATGTCCGCCGAAGACCTCCTGCGCATTCCATGCGCGCATCAGCGACGACCACTCCTCCGATTCGAAGCGCCGCGCCCACACCTCGTCACGTTTTCTCCGCTCCGCATCGAGCGCGTTCAGGCCGGCGGAGATGATGACCGCCCGGTCGTAGCGCCTGCGCTGCAGCAGATCGAGCGCGAGGCGGCCGCCCATGGAGTAGCCCACGAGCACTTCGTCGCGCACCGGCGGCAGAAAATCGAAATCGGAGGGCAGGCCGAGAAAGCCCGGAAGAACGGTCAGGCCCACAGCGCGTCGTACCTCGCCCACGCGCGCTGCGACGCCTCGTCGTCGGGACGCAGCTCGGTGACGTCGATGTTCCACATCTTCGCCCAGTGCGAGAACTCGATGGCGTGCACGTTCTCGATGATCCGCGCGCGCAGCGCGGGATCGAGCGCGCGCAGCGACGCGACGCGACCGAAGATCCGTCCGCCGCCGTTGTTGATGATGACGATCCGGAAAGGCGCGTCGAGCTGCGGCACGATCCACGGTGCGCCGAGGTCGTAGATGGCGGTCAGATCGCCGACGACGCAGACGTTCGCACGGTCCGGCGCACACCAGCCGAAAAACGTCGAGAGCTGTCCGTCGATGCCGTTCGCGCCGCGGTTCGCCTCGTATGCGTAGCCGCGCGTCGCGCGTGTCGCGGCGAGGTCCCACTCGCGGACCGGAAGACTGTTGCCGAGGTAGATGCGCGCGTCGCGCGGCAGCTCCCGCGACAGCGCGCGGAGCATGGCCAGCTCCGAGGTGGGCTCGTCGTCGAGGATCGCTTCGAAGCGACTGCGCATCGCCTTGTCGAGATCGAAGAAGAGATCGAGAAACGCCGTCGAGTCGTCGAGTCGTCGAGTCGTCGGGAGCGTCTCGATAGGGTGCACCTCGCCACGCGTGAGTCCGGCGAAAGGGAGGTCGCTGAAGTGTGTGACCGGCAGGTCGAGGGTCTCGAGATCGCGCCAGAAGCGGAGCGTCGGCACATTGCCGATGCGGATGACGGAGTCGAAGTCGCCGCGAGCGATCATCCGTTCGCCGGCGGTGATCAGCGGGAGCGAGGGATCCTCGCGGAGGCCGGAGAGCGGCTCGGCGTAGGTGGGTGCGTTGAGCGTCGCAACGAATTCGCGGACGCGGGGGCGGTGCCTTGCGGCCAATGCGCCGAGGATGACGAGGGGCTTATGGCCTGCCTGTGGTGCCGCCGCCGCGCCCGCCGTTCCGCCGGGGCCGCCCCCGCCCGGAGCGCCCCGCCGGCCGGGGGCCGGGGGTACGGCCGGCGGGGGGCCCGCAC
>CAZLGP010000175.1:0-30090 GCA_964558905.1 uncultured Thermoanaerobaculia bacterium
GACCCCGAGGACGTACACAAGCTCGTGCGCATGGCGCGGGGCGAGGCCATCCAGAGCGATCAACTCGCGCACGACTACTCCGCGGTCGAACTGAACGAGATCCTCACCGTGATGAAGAAACTCGTGCGCGTGCAGCAGCTCCTGGCGAAGGTCAACCGGCAATACGTGTTGTCCCCGCCCAGCAGCACGCCTATCGCACCGAGCCCCCCTTCAAGCTCCAGGGCTCCTACCGCAACATGAACAAACTCGCCGAGAAAGTCCTCCCCGCGATGAACGACGCCGAGCTCGCGCGCCTCATTGACGACCACTACCTCGGCGAAGCCCAGACCCTGACGACGGGAGCGGAGGAGAACCTCCTCAAGCTCGCCGAGATCCGCGGCCGCATGAGCGACGCCCAGCGCGCCCGCTGGGACGAGATCAAGCGCGGCTTCACCCGCGTCCAAAGGCTCGGCGGCACCGACGCCGACCCCGCCGCCCGCGTGATGGCCGAGCTCAGCGTCGTCTCCGACCGCATCGGCGAAGTCGTCCGAGCGATCGAGTCGTCGAGTCGACATGGAGGGCCCAGTGGGGTCAGGCCTTCGTTCTTCGGAGCGTCCATAAGCTGTTCACGGTCAGCGGCTAGCGCGGAGGCCAACTGAGCTCCGCGCGAACTCCGCTTGTTATTCGTAGCGTGCGACCGCACGCCAGAGAGCGACGCTCTCACGGCACCGCCTCTTTCCATCGGCGGGGTTCTTGTGAAACGCCTCGTCCGCGTCCGCAGGCGCTCAGCCGCTGCGTCGGCGATCCCGGATAGCTGGCAACGACGCCATCGCGCGGAGAGATATGGGCGGCGTCGTGAGTCTCTCCGCCAAGGTCTCAGTCGTGACCTGCTTCGAATTCGAGACAAGCTCGAATGCGGTCGCCCCTCGTCGCTACTTCAGGCGGTCACGCCAGTAAATCGGCTTCCGACTCGTATGCGCGATGGCGACGATCTCGACGTGATCCGGATGCTCGCGATACACCACAAGAAACGGGAAATGCCGAAGCGGCAGGCGGCGAATGGCACCCCGAGCGCGCAGACCACTCACGGTCTCTCCGATCGCAGGATGGCCGGAAATCAGATCGATCGCGGCTTGAATCTCCGACCACAGGCGGTCCCCAAGGCCGACGCTCTCCTGTTCGTACCAGCGAATGGCATCGCGAAGCTCTTCTTCCGCCGCGGCGTTCGGGCGTACGGCGTGCCTCACCGTCCGAAGATCTCTCGCTCGATCCGCGCGCGCACTTCTTTCCAATCGCTCGTGGCCAGGGTGCCGGCATCCACTGCCGCGCAGCGTCGCTCGATCTCCGCCGCCCAGGCCGCGTCGACGTCGCTCTGCGTCGACTCGTCCAGACTCTCCAGGAGTCGGGCGGCGATCTTCGCCCTCTCGTGCTCAGGAAGCGCCAGGGCCTGCTCGAGTAACGTGGTGGTGTCGCTCATGGTTGCTTCAGTGTAGTGCAACCGGTTGCCCAGCCGAAAAGAGAGGCCGGCTGAGCTCGGGCACCTCGGATTCATCGGGTGCTCACTCCTTGCCGCGGTCGCTCCTATCGCCTTCGGGGGAGTCGGCCTCCGCGCACAAGGGGAGTCTGCGGGTGGGGTCAGACCTTCGTTCTTCGGGGGTCCAGGCGTAGCGTCGTGACAGGTGGGGTCACACCTTCGCTTTTCGGTGGCCGACAAGTGCCGAATGGCCAGCAACTTACGGAAGGTTACCCGAGCGGCACGCGCATCGTCCGAGTTATTCGCACCGCCGCACCGCGCGGCTGAGGGAAGGAGCGAAGCTCCGACTACCCCGCTCGGACCCACCTTTCGCGGAGAATGCGAAGGTGTGACCGGTGTGATCCGGAGGGTGTGATCGCTATGGAGTGCGGAGGCACACCTCCGCTTTCCATGGCGTGCGAATTGGAAAGGGCAGACTGTGGGGTCACGCCTTCGCTCTTCGAGCGCCGACAACTGGCTGACGGTCAATAACTTGCTGGATGCCTACCGGAGGTTCACCGCGCACTCGCTGAGTTATTCGGACGACTATTGGCGTGCGAGTGAAATGCGATACCCGTCTTTCGGCGACGTGGCGAGGTGACGGGCCTCGGCCAGTGGACGTCCCGAAACGATGGCTTCGTCGCGAAGCCACGGTCCTCACAGGCGGAGGTTCCTGAGAACAGCCGGAGTAAAAGCGACGAGAAGGTCAGCCGGATGAACAGCAAGGCCGCGCGCCAGCTTCAGGACGACGGTGAGGCTGGCCACCTTGTCTCCCCGCTCTACTTGCCCGACGTACGTCGTTGTCAACCCGGCAGCGTCGGCGAGGTCTTCTTGCGTCCAGCCTCGCTGCGTCCGCAGCTGGCGAAGCGTGGCGCCAAACAGTTCACCCTCTCGAGCATTCGTCACACTTGCCAAGTAACGATTGTTACTTTATCTTGTCCAGTAACGGTTGTTACTGTGTCTCGCCGCTTCCGAACTGCTACTGAATCGCCGACCGTCGTCGCAGGTGCGTTCAGCCGCGATCTGCGTTCGCGCCGCGTCATGCGAATCGAGCTGCCTGATTTCCTCATCTTCGCGCTGGAGGCGCGAGTTGCAGAGGCAAACATCGCGGCTCAGGCAGATGATCGCTGCACGCTGAATGACTACATCGAGACCGAATTGGTCAACGTCATCACCTTGCGAGACGTCGCGGAGCTAGACCTCCAAATGCCAGGATTCGCAGAGGCCGTTCACGAATGGGTCGTGGAAATGCGCGAGTGACGGCCCGTGAAGCTTGTCATGGCCCGGCGTCAGGCCCAGTCGCCGACTTGTCACGTCCCCACCGTGACGGCGTCCACGACCCGTCGCGGATCGCCAGTCGTGGTTTCGCAACTCCTCGACGGCAAGAAGCTCTTCTTCCGCCGCGGCGTTCGGGCGTACGGCGCGCGTCACCGTCCGAAGATCTCTCGCTCGCTCCGCGCGCGCACTTCTTTTCCGATCGCTCGTCGGCAGGCCGCGCAGCGTTGCTCGATCTCCGCCGCCCAGGCCTCATCGACGTCGCTCTGCGTCGCCTCGTCGAGACTTTCCACGAGTCGCGCCGCGATCTTGGCCCTCTCGTGCTCAGGAAGCGCCAAGCCTGCTCGAGAAACGTGGTGCTTTGGCTCAGGGTTGTTTCAGTGTAGTGCAGACCGGCGAGTCGAGAAGCGAGGCCTGCGGCTGAGGCGGAGCGTCGGACGTGTGCACGCTCATCCGGGCCGTTCGATTGCAGTGGCACCACCCGGTGCGTCTCTCGGACTTGGGCGCGTCGACTCCGGGGGCCACAGCCGCGCTGACGGATCACAGGCGGCGAAAAGCCTGTTCTCGCTTATCGGATGAAGACGACGCCGCGTTGCAAGCTGTGTCACGAGGAGCGGGAGCTATGCGCCTCGCACGTCTTTCCCGAATTTCTCTACACGTCGTCGTACGACGACAAACACCGTGCGCTTTCTCTGTCTACCTCGAGTGCCCGCACACGATTTGTTCAGAAAGGTATTCGCGAGCGTCTGCTTTGCCGCGAATGCGAACAATTCCTTAGCACGGCCTACGAAGATTACTTTGCTAGATTCTGGTTCCAAACTGCGCCACTTCCCAATCCTGCCAGCAGCGGACCATACGAGCTCACTGGTTTTGATTACACAAAGTTCAAACTCTTCCATCTGTCCGTGCTCTGGCGAACAAGCGTCGCGTCGGGCTCCGCATTTCAGCAGGCCAATCTTGGCCCGCATGAAGCGAAAGTGAGGCGGATGTTACGCGACCAAAACGCTGGCGAACCTTACGATTACCCGGTTCTCGCGAGCATTTGGGCGTTTCCCGACACCAAGCGGCCCGCGCAGGGCACCGTTATGCCGCCGATCTTCACGCGAAGCGATGGACATGGCCTGTACGCGATGATTTATGGCGGGTGTGTCTGGCATGTCGTCGTCAGCTCGAAGCGAATAGGCCATCCCCTGACTGTGGGCATGCTGACGCGGGAGAGCGTTTTGATGCCGGTTTGGACGCTGGATCAGTTCGCGCCGATGAAGAACTTCTATAGGCAACACTTAGCGGCGCCGAGTTGACCGACAGCGCCAGGAAGTGCGGCAAGGCTCCGCCAGTCGCTGCTAGCCAATTCACCGGCACGAGCCGCTGCCACCCGTTTCCGCGAAACCGGGGTCGCGGTGGGGTCAGACCTTCGTTCTTCGGTGAGCGCAAAAGTGTTTGATCGCCAGGCAGTTACGCGAATCACAATTGAGCGAACTACACCGGGCTTATTCGGTCGGAGCACCCCAACCGATTACGAGGATGAAGACCTGACCCCGCCATCCCCGGAGGTGCTCACTCGTCGCCGCCGTCGCTCCTATCGCCTTCGGGGGAGTCGGCCCTCGCGCAGAACGAAACCCCACTTCACGGATCAACCTCGCGGGTACGGGTGTCCGATGCTATGTCTTACGAACGCGGTCCATGAAGTACGCCGGTCTTCGGCGATTGTGGGCAAAGGCAACGACCTCGAGCCGATCGGCGAGACTGACAAAGACGACGTGGTACGGGAACGTGTGAATGGGCATTCGCCGCACGTCGCGATCTTCTACTCCTGGAACCAGTCCGCCGATCTGGGGGAAGGCCTCGATGAGCTCGAGCGTCCGGCGAGTCTCAGCAATGAATCGCTCGGCCACACGAGCGTCTCGATCTCGGTACCAGGCAGTCGCCTCGCGGTACTCGGCCTCTGCTGGCTCGACGACATGGAGAGGCTTCAACGGCCGAGCACTTCTCTTTCGACGCGATCGAGGACGGTCCTCCAGTCGGTGCTAGCCAATTCACCTGCGCGCGCCGCTGCCACGCGTTTCCGGATCTCGCTTGCCCATGCTTCTTCGACCTCGGCTTCTGCCTCTTGCAGGCTTTCGAGCAAGTCGGCCGCCATCTTCGCCCGATCGTCCAGCGGCAACTCCAACGCTTCGCTGAGTAAGTCGCGGCCTTGACGTGTCATCAGCCGGAAATCGTAACATGACCAATCCCGCGACAGGAGCTTCCAACCGCCATCGAAACCTGGCTCCCCATCGAGCTCGGCAACGTCCACGATGACTCATAGGACGAGGATCCGGCGGTCCACATCCTCGCACTTCGAGACCCCATCGCGGAGCCTCCTTCCGATCGACACCCGAGACCCTTCCCTCGACCTCGGGGTGACGGTGGGAAGATTCGGCAACCGGGCGAGTCTTTGTCAGGTTGTCGACGGTGATGACCTGTTCAATGGTCACGTGACCGCGGAAGCCGCTTTCCCCGACCTCGCCGATCCGGTCGGCGCATCCCGCGCGGCCGGTCCCTGCATGCCGGCGATCCGGTCCGCGACCGCGCCGATTGGGTCGTCGACCTCACGCGGGGCTTGTTCGATCCCGCGCCGGGCGTAGCGTCCCCACCCGGGCCTCGTCCGCGCACCCTGCCGAAATGGTCCGTGATCGCACCGATCTGGTCGACGACCTCACGCGTGGGGTTCGCGACCAGATCGAATTGGTTACCGACCTCACGCGTGAGGTATGCGGACCATTTGGCAGGCCTTCCGAGCGCCGGCGTGTCCGATCGCGGCACCCATTCGATCTGGTCCCCGACCCAATCGATTGGGTCACAGACCGCACGCGTGAGGTCGACAACCACATCGGTGCGGTTCCCGACCATTTTCGCGATGAGCGTACGGCTTCATGCCTCCGAGGTCCCCTCCCCTTTCGTGAGGTCACCGATCGGATTCGCGAGGTCGCGGACCATTTCGTCGCGGTCCTCGATCGCATTCGCGTGGTTGCGGACCATTTTCGAGGTGTGCGGATTCCGGCCGTTCGAATCGCGAATCACCTTCACCTGGGTGTTACGGTCATGACCAAGACCTCGAACGAAGTACTCCATTCGCTAAGTTGCGCTCGGACGAGACTCGGCGACCGCTTTCTGGCAGAAGTTCGGGCGGCGGTCTCTTTCATCCAGAGTCAGCGCGAACTTCTCTGCGACGGTGCCGATCTCCCCGAGGAAGGGCCCGTCGGGACCGAGCGCGTTCGCGCGATCGGGTCGGGGTGGTGGCAAGGCTCATCCTGTGAAACAGATGCAGGATTGGTAGTCATCTCCTCCAGTCGACTACCGCCTTGCGGGTGTGTCTTTCCGTGCCGTATGCTCGCGGCGTCGCACTCGAGAGGATCGTCATGACACTTGGTGAGATCGTACATTCAAATCCGGAGATCCTCGGAGGCACTCCGGTATTCGTGGGAACTCGCGTGCCCGTCCGAATCCTGATGGACTACCTCGAGGGTGGTGAACCGCTGGAAGAGTTCCTGGAGAACTACCCCAGCGTCACCAGAGAACAGGCCATCGGTTTTCTGGAAGAGGCGAGCAAAGCCGCATTGGCGCAGATCGCGTGAGACGAGTCCTCTTCGACGAAAACATGCCGCGCAAGCTCCGGCGCGACCTTTCCGATTTCGTCATTCGAACTGCTCAGGAGGAGGGCTGGGGCTCGTACACGAATGGCGAGTTGCTGAGTCGTGCAGCCGCGACATTCGACGTGATCGTCACGCTCGATCAACGGATGCGATATCAACAGAATCTGGCGGAATGGAGGATCGGCGTCGTCGTGATCGAAATACCCGACACGCGTCTAAATTTCGTTCGCGGCCTTTTGCCTCAGATACGCGACGCCATTCTCAGCGTCGGCGCCGGTGAGATACGCATGATCAAGCCCGCCGACTGACTTCGGCGTCCGGCCACGGGCGCATCCGGGCCACGTCCGGCGGGAAGGCTCCGGCGAGAACGGGGGCGGGCGCCGAGACGGGCTGAAGGTCAGCTCGGCGCCTGCCCCTTGATCGCTGATCAGCGCTATTAGCGCCGCACGTGCCTGCCGCCGAAACCGCGATGCCGCGACCGGCGCTGTAGTTGAACCTCATCTTGTGAGGATCCCGTCCTTCCTGACGCCGCCCTACACGATCTCTTCGGTGCGAATCGTCCGCGCGGCGTCTTCGCGGATAAAGGTCGCGAATCGCCGGATCGATCCGCGAAAACAACCGCGCCTTGAAACGGATGGATCCCGGCGCAGGCGTCCGAGCACTCCAATTGCTCTCATCCACGCCTCGGCGAGCGGCGCCCATGCCGTTGCGGTCGCGTCGACGCTGCGCAAGCCGAACGCATGGCCTCCGTTCGCGAAGATGTGGATCTCCGAGGGAACTCCGGCTTTGCGCAGGGCCGCGGCGTAGGCCAGGGAGTTGTCCACCGGGTTCATGGGATCGTCGTACGAATGCACGAGGAACGTAGGCGACGTGCGGTCAGTCACTCGAATGTCGGGATTGGGGATGGAGCTCTTCCGTTGGGCCACGCGTCCCGGATAGAGCACGAGGACGGTCCGCCAGTCGGTGCTAGCCAATTCACCTGCGCGAGCCGCTGCCACGCGTTTCCGGATCTCGCTTGCCCACGCTTCTTCGACCTCGGCTTCTGCCTCTGAGGGCTCTCATATCTACATGCTGCGCTGACCTGACATGGGCGTACGCGCCGACGCGGCCCCGTTGGTCGCTTGCGAGCGAACCGAGTGTGATCTATTATCATACTCATGGGACGGGCAAAGATCGCCATCACCGTCGACGAAAAGGCCCTCGCCGAGATCGATCGTCTCGTCGAACGGGGCGTGTTCCCGAATCGAAGCAAGGCCTTCGAAGACGCGATCCAGGATCGAATCTCGCGATTGCAGCGGTCGAGACTCGCGCGCGAGTGCGCGAAGCTAGACAGGCATGAGGAGCAGGCACTCGCAGACGAAGGATACGCTGGAGAGAGCGAGTGGCCAGAATACTGAGGGGCGAGATCTATTGGGCCGAGCTCAACCCGATCGTCGGTCACGAACAGGGCGGGAAGCGGCCGGTCCTGATTCTGAGTCATGACGTCTTCAACGAACGTTCGGGAATCGTGATCGCCATTGCCATTACCAGTCAGGAACCGCGGGCGGGTTATCCGCTGACGCTGGAAATCACGACGGCTCGCCTGCCAAAACGGTCATGGGCTCGAATCGGGCAGATCCGGACACTCTCGGTCGAACGACTCGGCAAGCGCATGACGCGCGTCGCTCCGGAAGAAGTCGAGCGAATCGTCGAAGGATTGAACGAGATCATCGGCTGACTCGGGCTGGAGATCCGCACGGCATCTCGAAGGGCGTGGCAATGGGAGTAGCGAGGTCACACCGTTCGCTTCTGGTCGCCGGCGAGGAGCCGCGGAAACGACGGCGGGTGCACACCTTCGTTCTCCTTCGCTCTTCGGGCGCTGACAACTGGAGGACGGTCGGCAACCTACGGAACGTCTGAGCGCGCGCCGCCGAGCCGCCTGCCACCTCCCCAGTGTGACGGCGCTCAAGGGTCGCCCAGGCGTGCGCTTCGCAACTCCTCGGCGGCAACCGCTGCGCCGCGGCGTGTGGGGTAGGGGATTGCGGCGCCGAACGACACTCCCTCAGCAGGTGGGTCGCGGTGCGTGGCGAAATTGCCGTACCGTCGAAGGAGGATGTTGGTGTACTGCTCCAACTGCGGAAACGAGGCCCAAGGGAACTTCTGCTCGCGCTGCGGGTCGCCGCTCGACTCCGCGGCGGTCGCCGAGCCGAGACTCACGGCGGACAGCACGGATTTCGCCGCGATCGCGCGGCTGCCGGAGGTTCGGGAGCTGGTGGCGCGGCATGCGTCACTCGCGAAGAAGAACACGAGCGCCGCGGACTTCATGAAGTTCTTCGACAGCCTGCGCCTGCTCGGCGGCGTGCCGATCTCGCCGATTGCAAGCGTGGCGAGCGAGTTTTACGCGCGGCTCGGGATGAAGACGGGCAAGGCTCGCCGCGAACGGGTGGAGAGGCCGGCAGCCGAGGTGTTCGTGGCGACGCTCTGTTCGCTCGCGCGGAACGGACAGGTCGTGAAAGAGCTGCGCACCGCCACGGACGGTTGCGCAATCGAAGCCGTTTTACCGTTGGACGTCTTCGCGTGGGAGGGCGTCCTCGTCGTCGTCCTGGAGCGACGCGAGGGGACGACGGACGTCGAAGCGCGGACGACGATCAAAGGGCAACTGTTCGACTGGGGCAAAAGCAGCCGCGCTCTCGACGTGCTCGTTGACGACATGAGAACGATGCCGGTGAGTTAGACGAGGAATGCGATCGAACACAGTGGGACAAGCAATAAAGATGCGTTACAGGCCTCTTGACATGAAAGCAAAAGGCGCCCAATAATCCGGCATTACCTCTCAGCGAAAACTCATTGCGGCGCTGGCTGCACCTGAGTCGCCCCCCTGAACCATGCGAAACTCCACGCTTGGTCTACTGCTGTTTTTCGCGCTGACTGCCAGCGACGGCTTCGCTGAGGCGAGCCGCCGCTTCCTCTTCCCGACGGTCGGACCGGCAATCGAGGAGGAGTTGGATCGTCAGTGGGCGAATCGATTCGAGAACCTCAGCCGGGCAGCATACGGTGCGCAGTGGGACGCGCTAGCGCGAGAGGCCGTGAGCCTCGGCGAGGTGATGGCCCGGGCCCGCCACCGCGATCCTCGCCCCTTCGCCGTCGTTTCCGCCTATCGGGCTCTTGCTGCCGCCGGTCTCGGTGACGCGACTGATGCCGTGTGGCACCTGCAGGTCGCGCTAAGCCTCTGGCCCGATCTTGACTACGGCGAGCTAGAACGCGCAATCGACATCGCGCCGATGCTGTCGAGCGTCTCTCTCCCGGCGTTTCGCGCAAATCGGCAGACCTCGGACGGAAGCGGTCAAACAGCGCCGCGGAACGCACGACCACCAATGATTGATCGCCATAGCGAGACCCGGCTGAACTTCCTGGTGGCCGGCTTTAGCGACACTACGCGCCCGCCTTTTGCCTTCTCCGCGCAGACGAGGATCGGTATAGACGGACGGCACCACAGTCCGCGCGTGTTGACTTCGCCTTCAGAACGGGGAGCCGAAACCTACTCCGCACTCGAGGCGCTGCGACGCTGGCGCTTCAAGCCCGCGACCGTGGACGGAAAGCCAGTGGAGGCCGCGAACACCATCGAGCAGGTGATCGGCGACCGTCCCCGCGATAGGCGCTCGCGGAGATTTTGAGCATCCCGACCCCATATCGCTCCGAATCCTGAGCCCGAGCCGGCGCACGATGCCGGTGACGAGCGTTTCCGATCGTCCATCGAAATTCCGACGAATCCTGCTTGCACAGGTTTCCCTATGCGTGTCTCATCACCCCGGAGAGGATTGCATCGTTTAGTCGGCGTCCTTCATCAAGCTCCCGATCCAAGAGACGGTCGAGTTGCGAGAGCCATGATGCGAGCGGTCGAGTTGCGGCAGCACGTCCAGCATCGCTCGGCCGGTCGCAGCGTTGAGGAGCGACCACAGCGTCAATTCTTCCGCGAATTTCCGCAGCCTCTGCTGGTTCGACGATCTCGAGAGGCTTCAGCTTCCGTTCTGGGACGAGCCCGACAGTCGGTTCCCGACCCACCGCCGCGCCAGTAGGTGCGCGGGAAACGTCGCGGCCAGCGCGACGAGGGCCGACGTCACGACATCGCCGACGCTGTGGTAGCCCATGAGAGGAATCAGGACGAGGTAGCCGAGGAGGACGGCGACGAGCTGCTTTGTCCAGGCTCTCTTCCAGAGCACGATCGATGAGACCGTCGATACCGCAAACGCCGTATGGGTGCTGTAGTCACCCGCAAACCGCTCCCAGATCGAGAGCTCGCGGTCCAGAGCCGCGGCGGCATAAATGCCGATGATGCCGATGGCGGTTGCGATCGCATAGGCCACGACCATCCGTCTTCGATGGCGCAACGGCGGCAGGAACGGAACGGTCAGCGCCAGAACCGCGAGACACGGATTGACGGAATCCGCGAGCGTGTCGAACAGGACGTAAGGACTCATCGCGTGGACGTCACCGCCGCACCACCCTCCCCTTCCTCCCCAGCAGGGGGTCGCCATTCTGCGCGAAATACACCCAGGCCGTCGGCGCGACGCCGGTCATGGTCGTGGTCCAGGGCGTGCCGATGCCGCCGTACCACTCATCGGCACCGCCGGGGAAGGAGCCGTCGGGATGCTTCAGACGATGGATCTCGCTCATGATTGCGTTCGCGCCGGCGATGCCCGCGGCGGCGGCCTGGGCGCCGAATTCGACGGTGACCGTCCAGGGGCCGGCGATGTCGCCGAGGCCCTCGATGGCGCCGTCGAAGGACGTCGTGGGGAAGATCGACAGCGCGTAGCCCTGGCTGGCGAGGGCCTCTCGCGAGCGGCCGGTGCGCCAGAGGAACTGCGCCCCCCAGCTTCCGCTCATGTCGATGGCGCTGCCAAAGTCAGTGTCGCCGGCGCCCATCTTCAGGCGCTGCTCGACCGGATCCCAGCCGTGCGTCCAGATCGCGTCGGCGAGCGCGTTCGCGTGGGAAGAGCCGGCGGCGGCGAGCGCGAACCAGGCGGAGATGTTCCCCTCGAGTCCCCGGGTGACGAGATCGGGATGAGCAACCATGCGACCGATCTGCGCGTGGATCCAGCCTGCCGCGGCAGCGATCGACGAGCTCAGCTCGGCGCGATCGACCGGCAGCTGCGCGTCCCGCGCGCGGACGAGCGCGATGACCGCCCACCCGACGTTGCCCACCCACATGCAGCGGTTGATGTCGCGGTCATCGCCATCGATCAACGTCTCGTCTCCCGTGCAGGAGCCGTCGAACGACGCGATGGCACCGTCGCGCAAGGTGTACGCCGACATCCACGCTCCCGCGTTGCGCAGCGGCGGCGCGATCTGCAGGGCCAAAAGCGCGTTCGTGAGGCGCACCGCCGCGTCGCGATACCGGACATCGCCCGTCCGCGCATACTCGTCGGCGAATACCAGCAGCGCCACCGCCTCGGTGTAGGTGTTGTAGTTCGGCGTCGCCTCCGGGAACCACGCCGGCACCAGACCGTTCCCGTGCTGGTGCCCGAGGATCGCGGCGGCGGTCTCCGCGCGGAGGTCGGGGGCGGGGATGACGCGCTCGCGTCGATCCATCACCACGCGATGCACCGCGCCGGGACGGAGGTCGACCGCCCCGAGCTCGTCGAGATCGACGCCACCGTGCATGTCCGTCGCTTCGCACAAGGAGCCGTCGCGAAGACAGAGGGCGATGCCGATCTGGATCTGCGCGATGCGCGCGCGATCGAGCGATGTGCCCGGCGGACAGGAGGCCGCGTCTCCGAAGCAGGTCAGCTCGCGCAGATCGACGTACATCGGCCGCCAGACCGGCAGGTCGGTCACGCTCTCGGCCACGGTCCAGAACACCTTGCCGTGGGCGTCCATCAGCTTGATCTGCAGGTTGAGACGCGCATTCGGATTGGAGCCGCGCAGAGCGAGGCGCAGGTGCGTGGAGGACGTGAGGTCGAGAGGCTGGGCCAGATCGCGGACGAGGACGATCCACTCGCCTCCGTTCAACGTCCAGCGGACGGCCAGGGCATCGTTCGAACAGCCGTCGGTGGAAGAGAGCGTCACCACCGGCAGATCGCGGTCGCGATACGGCGCGCTCCAGCCGCCGACGGTCTCGAACGAGTCGATGACCTGATCGAGCCGGCCGTCCCCACAGCGGATGGGATCACCGTGCATGGCGAAGGAGAGGACGAGGAGGGAGAGGAGGATGTACGGACGCATGTCTTCAATGTGCAGCCGTTTTGTCGCGTCGTCGAGTTGTCGCGTCGTCGAGTCTCAAAGCTTCAAAGTCTCAAAGTCTCAAAGTCTCAAAGTCTCAAAGGAGGCGATCGGCGCCCCTGCGTGGAACGGGCCACTGGAACCAGATTCAGAGACTTCGGAAACTTTACGACTTCGAGACCAACTCTGAGACTTTGAGACTTTGAGACTTTGAGACTTTGAGACTTTGAGACTTTGAGACTTTGAGACTCCGAAACTCCCGAGACTCCCGAGGAGACGGACAACGCAGACGAGAGCAGACATCGGGAGGATCGGACTCCACCCGGTGACCACCGTCACCCGAGCGATTGACCCCCGTCATCCCTGATCCGCCCGGACCGGGGCTACCGTGCCTCCCGTGAGCGTAACCGAGCGAGTCCAATCAGTCGCGCAGCCGGGGGAGATCCGCCGTGTGCCACTCTCGCTCGTCACGTTCGCCGTGCTTCCTCACCTTTCCGTCGGGACGTTGGCCTTTCGTTCTTCTCAATCGGGTGGGCACCGATTGCGCGGGGGCGGAAGGCATCAAGTCTGACGGGTCTCCCTCGGCGTTTTGCGCGCGCGGACCACTCTCGGGTGGCCGCGCGCGTCGCTTTGCGCGCGCATTGAGAATTGAGAATTGAGAAGGAAGGACGGGCCTTTTCTCAATTCTCAATTCTCAATTCTCAATTCTCAATTCTCAATTCTCAATTCTCAATTCTCAATTCGGCCCCCGAGTGACGGCCGTCACATCTCCTCGTGACCCCTTCCACAGGCCTCCGTTCACCTCTAAGAGACGATGCGTTTGCCTGGAGGAAGACGAATGATCAGCGTGACCAAACTGCTCGGCGGCCCGGAGTTCTTCGGCGACCGCCTCCGCTACGACAAGAGCTCCCACGCGCAAAAGCACGGCACGCGCGACGGCATGGGTCCGGTCGTGGTCTGGAACTCCACGAAAACCTGCAATCTCGAGTGCATCCACTGCTACGCCTCGGCGAAGAAACAGAAGTTCCCGGGCGAGATGACCACCGAGGAAGCGAAGGCGATGATCGACGACCTGGCGTCGTTCAAGGTCCCGGCCCTCTTGATGTCCGGCGGCGAGCCCCTGGTCCGTCCCGACATCCTCGACCTCGCCGAATACGCGACCTCGAAGGGCATCCGCATCACCTTCTCCACGAACGGCATCCTCATCACCGAGAAGATCGCCCAGCGGATGGCTGAGATCGGCGTCACCTACGCGGGCATCTCCATCGACGGCGCCGAGCCGCGCCACGATCACATGCGAGGCAAGGCCGGGGCGTTCCAGGAGACCCTCAAGGGCATCCGTAACTGCCGCAAGTACGGCATCCGCGTCGGACTGCGCTTCACCGCGACGAACGACAACATCGGCGACATCGACGAGATCTTCCGCATCGTCGAACGGGAAGACATCGGCCGCCTCTGCATCTACCACCTCGTGTACTCCGGCCGCGGCGCGTACCTGTCCGGCATCGACGTCCCGAATCCCGAGAAGCGCGTGTTCATGGACAAGCTGATCCGGCAGACCGACGCGTGGAACGCGGAAGGGCGCAACGTCGAGGTCATGACGGTCGACAATCACGCCGACGGCCCGTTCATCTATCTCTGGCTGCTCGAGAACGACCCGAGCCGCGCGGAAGCGGCATACGAGCTGGTGATGAAGAACGGCGGCAACCGCACCGGCGTGGCCATCGGCGCGATCGATTCCTTTGGATTCGTACACCCCGACCAGTTCACGCAGCACCACATCGTCGGCAACATCCGCGAGCGGCCGTTCTCGGAGATCTGGACCGACCCTCACGTCTCTCTTCTGGAAGGCCTGCGCACGCGCAAGGACCGCCTCCGCGGCCGATGCGCCGACTGCAAGTGGCTGAGCTGCTGCAACGGCAACTTCCGCGCGCGCGCCGAGGGAGCGTTCAGCGACTACTGGATGGAAGACCCGGCGTGCTACCTCACGGATGAAGAAATCGCTGCGACCGCGGACATGGCCGCGGTGTAGTGGAGTGGCCAGTGGCCGGTAGCCAGTGGCCGAGGGACTGTTCGGCCAGACGCGACGGCACTGGCTACTGGCTACCGGCTACCGGCTACTGGCTACTGGCTACTGGCTACTGGCTACTGGCTACCGGCTACCGGCTACTGGCTACCGGCTACCGGCTACCGGCTACCGGCTACCGGCTACCGGCTACCGGCTACTGGCTACCGGCTACTGGCTACCGGCTACTGGCTACCGGCTACTGGCTACTGGCTACTGTTCGAACGGAAAGGACCAAACGCCCAAATGACCCTACTCGCCCAAGAAATCTCGACGTCCCCCAAAGACGCGACCAATCGCGCGATCCTCGAGATCTCCGAGGATCAGATCAAAGGCTTCGTGAGGAACCCGTTCGCGGAGATCGCGAAGCGGAGTGGCGTGCCGCTGGAGGTCGTGCTCGAGCGCATCCAGGCCATGCTGAGCGCCGGCGTCATCCGGCGCGTGCGCCAGACCCTCCTGGCGACGAACCTCGCGCAGGGTGCGCTGATCGCGTGGAAGATCACGCCCGACAAGCTCGAGCACGCGTTCGCGCTGCTCTCGAAGGACGACCCCTTCTCCGGCCACGTCGTCATCCGCAACTCCGAGTCCGGCACGACGGACTGGCCGCTCTGGACCACGATCAAAGTTCCGACCGGCTTCTCGTTGGAGCGCCACTGCGACTGGATCCGCGAGCAGATCGGCGCGGAGAAGTATCGGATCATGCCCACCATCCGGCAATTCGCGCTGGGCGTCGGCCACATGCGCCGCAAGAACATGGAAGTCGGCGAGAAGGCCGATCGGCCGGCCATGGACAGCGTCCCGGCGATCGTCGACCTCGACGACCGCGACTGGACGGTGCTCGTGGCCCTCAAGCGCGATCTCGCCGTCGATGAGGTGAACGAGAACGTCTGGGCCGGACGCGCGAAAGAAGCGGGCGTCTCGCTCGAGAAGTTCTACGAGGTGGCCGAGAGTCTGGACCGGCGCGGCGTCGTCGGACGCTTCTCCACCTTCCTCGAGCACACCAAGCCGGTCGGCGACGCGAGCGAGCGTCTGTCGAGCTTCAATGGTCTGTTCCACTGGGCCGTTCCGAAGGGGAAGGAGATCGAGGCCGGCCGCGAGATCGGCCGCTACCGCATCCTCACCCACTGCTATTGGCGGGACGGCGGGCCGGAGCTGAACGACGTGAACATCTTCGCCGTCGCCCACGGCGAGACGAAAGAGCAGGTCATGGCCCACAAGGCCGCGATCGACTCCTTCCTCGTCGAGAGCGGGATCGGACTGAATTTCACCAACGTCTACTGGGGCGGCCGCGCCGAGATCAAGCCCAGCGAGATCGCTCCGAACGCGTATCGCGCCTGGGCCGCCGAGCGAGGACTCGTCTGATGGCCGAGCTCAGAGCGCAGAGCGCAGAGGGCAGAAGAGCTCCACCGCCCTCTTCTTCTGCCCTCTGCGCTCTGAACTTCTGCCCTCTGCGCTCTGCCCTCTGAGGAACGACCATGCACAACCCTAACGCCATCGACTTCAACGTCAACCCCTTCGTCGTCATCTGGGAGATGACCCGCGCGTGCGATCTCGCCTGCGTACACTGCCGCGCGGCCGCGCAGTCGAAGCGCTCGCAGTTCGAACTGACCACCGAGCAGGGGTTCCGCCTCCTCGATGAAGTCGCGAAGCTGCAGCCGAAGGTCTTCGTCATCACCGGCGGCGATCCGCTCAAGCGCGAGGACGTCTACGACACGATCGCCTACGCGAAGAGCATCGGCCTCGAGCCGTCGGTCACGCCCAGTGCCACCCCGCTGCTGACCCCGGAAGCGATCGCGAAGATGAAGGCCCACGGGGTGGCGCGTCTCGCGATCTCGCTCGATCACCATCAGCGCGAAGCCCACGACAACTTCCGCCGCGTGCCCGGTTCGTTCGATCTCACGATCCGGGCCATCGAAGCGGCGCGTGACAACGACATCCCGGTGCAGATCAACTCCACGGTGACGAGGCGCACGGCTCCGGACATGCCCAAGATGGCGGAGTTGCTCTCGAAATATCCGAACATCGTCATGTGGAGCGTGTTCTTCGTCGTCCCCACCGGACGGGCGAAGAACGCGGACATGATCGAGCCGGAGGAGGTGGAGACGCTGTTCGGCGACCTGTACGAGATCTCGAAGCGCGTTTCGTACAACGTCCGCACCACCGAGGCGATGCACTACCGCCGTTACGTGCTGCAGCAGATGATGGCGGCGCAGGGCAAAAGCACCGACGAGATGATCGACCCGGACACGGGCCTGATCGACGCCTCGATGGTCTTCATGCACGCACCGAAGCCGATCGGCGTGCAGATGCAGAGCGGAGCGATCACGCGCGCGCCGAAGGGCGTCAACGAGGCCAAGGGCTTCGTCTTCATCTCCCACATCGGCGACGTCTTCCCGAGCGGCTTCCTGCCTCTCAAGGCGGGCAACGTGAAGCAGGAGTCGCTGGTGGACATCTATCGCACGAGCGACATCTTCATGCGTCTCCGGGACACGGCGAACCTCAAGGGCAAGTGCGCGGTGTGCGAGTTCCGCGAGCTCTGCGGAGGATCGCGCTCCCGCGCCTGGGCGGCCCTGGGCGACGCCTTCGCGAGCGATCCGACGTGTACGTATATGCCCGTCCTCACAGCATCCTGAGCCGCGCAGCGGCGAAGGATCAATGGAGCCCTCACGATGACCGCGCCGCGCACGCGTCGCGTGAGGGCGCCGTTGATCCTTCGCCGTCTGCGCGGCTCAGGATTGAAACCGACTGTGTCCCCTGTCACCTTCAACCCGTGACCGCTCGCATCGTCTCTCGTGTAACCTCACCGCTACTGTGAGAAGCTGGAGAGAAACGATGAGTTTCAAAGTGCGCAACATCCTGCTCGTCCTCGCCCTGGTCATCTCATCCGGCGCCGCGGCGCAGATGACGAACGACGATTGTCTCGGCTGTCACAGCGACGAGACCGCGGTCAAGGATCTGGGCAGCGGCAGAACGAAGAGCGTTCACGTCGATCCGGCCGCCTTCGGCAAATCCATCCATGGCAGCTTCGGCTGCACCGACTGCCACGGTGACATCCAGGACTACCCGCACGAGCCGGCCCCCGCCGCCGTCGATTGTGCCGGCTGCCACAGCGATGCCGCCGAGCAATGGCAGAACAGCCGTCACGCGAAGGCGTTCATGGCCGGCAACCGCAACGCCGCGGGATGTCTCTCCTGCCACGGCGGCAACGCGCACAAGATCATCCCGAAGAGCGATCCGAGCTCGCCGACGAACCATCACAACGTCCCGCAGACCTGCGCCAACTGCCACGCGCAGAAGCTGGTTGTGGAGCAGTCGCACCTCCGGGCGCAGACGGTCTTCTCCTACCAGCAGAGCGTTCACGGGAAGGCCGTCGAGGGAGGCAACGAGAAAGCCGCGGTGTGCACCGACTGCCACGGCGCGCACGAGATCCTCGGCGGGAACAGCGAGAAGTCGCCGACCTTCAAGTTCAACATCCCCCAGACCTGCGGCAAGTGTCACGGCGACGTCACCGCGGTCTTCAACGCCTCGGTTCACGGCCAGGCCATCGCCCGCGGGAACTCGCAGTCGCCGGTCTGCACCGATTGCCACGGCATCCACAGCATCAAGTCCCACATCGACCCGACCTCATCGGTCGCCGCGCAGAGCATGGCCCGCACCACCTGCGGGCAATGCCACGGCAACGTAAAGATGACCCGCGAGTTCGGCATCTCCTCGGGTCGCATCCGCAGCTACGAGGAGAGCTATCACGGGCTGGCCAAACGGCTGGGGTCGGACGAAGCCGCGAACTGCGCGAGCTGCCACGGCGTCCACAACATCCTCGCCGCGTCCGATCCGAAGTCGATGATCCACAAGAACAACCTCGCCGAGACCTGCGGGCAGTGCCATCCCGGTGCAGGCGCGAAGTTCATTCAGGGCCGCATCCACCTCGAGGAGATCCCGGTCGGCGAACAGACCTTCGGCGACAAAGTCATGAACTGGGTGAGCTGGATCTACGTGCCGCTCATCGTCCTCACTCTCGGGGCCATGGCCCTGCACAACATCATCATCTGGATCCGGAAAGCCCGCCGGGCGCGCAAGGATCCGACGCGCACCGTCACGCGCATGAACGGGCGCCAGCGCATCCAGCACTTCGTCCTGCTCACGAGCTTCTTCGCGCTGGTGATCTCCGGCTTCGCCCTGGCCTGGCCGGACTCTCTGTTCGCGAAAATCACCTTCGGCGAGGACGTCCGCCGCGTGATCCATCGCGTGGCCGCGGTGGTCATGCTCGCTCTCGGCCTCTACCACGTCTGGTACATGGTCGGGACGAAGGAAGGACGCCAGGGCCTGAGGGATTTCTGGTTCAACCTCAAAGACGCCCGCGACGTCGTCGGGGTCATGAAGTACTACCTCGGCCGCTCGAAGGAGCATCCGAAGATGGGCCGCTTCACCTACGCGGAGAAAGCCGAGTACTGGGCCCTGGTGTGGGGCACGATCGTCATGGGCCTGACCGGACTGATGCTGTGGTTCGAGGTCCAGGTCAGCTCGTGGCTCGGCCTGCCGCGGTGGTGGGTGGACGTGGCCCTGCTGGTCCACTACTACGAGGCGATCCTGGCCACTCTCGCCATCATCATCTGGCATCTCTATGCTGTGATCTTCGATCCCGACGTCTATCCGGTCAACTGGGCCTGGTACGACGGCAAGATGCGCGAAGGGCACTTCCGTCACGAGCACGAGGCCGAGTGGGAGAAGATGAAGGAGCAGGAAGGAACGACGGATGACCAATAGCATGCGGCGACCGAGTCTGACCCGGAACTTCATCAGCAGCATCGGACTGGTCATCGCGCTGATTGCGCTGGCGAACATCGCCTTTCTGGTCTTCGCCGATTTCGGCTCCGACCATTCCAATCCCTACCTCGGGATCTTCGCGTACGTCGTCTTTCCCGGGGTGCTCTGCTTCGGATTGGCGATCTGGCTCTTCGGCATCCTCCGCGAGCGGCGGCGCCGCCATTTCCACGCGCCGGAAGAGGTGGCGCCGTTCCCGCGCATCGACCTGAACAACCAACACACCCGGCGCGTGCTGGGCTGGTCCATGGTCGGTCTGACGATGTTCCTGATGATCAGCGTGTTCGGCTCGTACAAGGCGTACCACTACACCGAGTCGGACGCCTTCTGTGGCACCACCTGTCACACGGTGATGCACCCCGAGTACACCGCGTACCAGGCTTCGCCGCACGCGCGGGTGGGATGCGTGAACTGCCACATCGGCTCCGGAGCGACGTGGTATGCGAAATCGAAACTGTCCGGCGCGCGACAGGTCTGGCGCACGGCTCTCAATCAATATCCGCGTCCGATCCAGACGCCCGTACACGACCTCCGTCCGGCCCAGGAGACCTGCGAGCAGTGTCACTGGCCGGAGAAGTTCTGGGGCGCGCAGCTCAAGGTCTTCAACCACTTCGGCTACGACGAGACCAACACGCCGCGCGAGACGCGCCTGCTGATCAAGACCGGGGGCGGCGACCCGCAGACTGGTCTGGCCGTGGGCATCCACTCGCACATGAACCTCGAGAACGAGGTCAGCTACATCTCCGACGAGAAGCGCCAGAAGATCGACTACATCAAGGTCCGCAACCGCAGGACCGGCGAGGTGACCGAGTACTTCGCCGAGGATGCGAAGATCGACGCGCAGCAGGCAGCGACAATGCCCCAGCGGACGATGGACTGCGTCGACTGCCACAACCGGCCCACCCACATCTACCAGCCTCCCGACTTCGCCGTCGATCGCGCGCTCCTGAGCAACAGCATCCGCCGCGACCTTCCGTACATCAAGGCCCAGACCGTGGCCGCGATCACGAAAGACTACGCGACGACTCAGCAGGCTGTCGATACGATCGCCAGCGACCTCACCGCCTACTATCAGAAGGAATACCCGGACGTGTACAGCGCGCGCCGGAAGGACATCGAGGCCTCCATCGCCGCGACCCAGTCGATCTTCAAGACCATCCGCTTTCCGGAGATGAAGACAGACTGGCGCACGCATCCGAACAACATCGGCCACTTCTACTATCCGGGCTGCTTCCGCTGCCACGACGACCTGCACGTCAGCAAGGACGGCAGGCGCGTTTCCAAGGACTGCACCATCTGCCACGACGTCCTCGGACAGAAGGAGGCCGGCGAGGTGATGATCGAGTCTCCGGAGATGCAGTTCCAGCATCCCGTGGACCTCGGCGACCTGCGCATGATGAGTTGCGCCGAATGCCACACCGGCGGCGAGATGTGACCGGCCGGCAGCGCCGGCCGGGACGCTCCTCGAAGCGCATGGATTCCCATTGTTGGACCGCCGGCGTCCCCGCCGGCTGACGTGCGGGCGTCCCGCCCGCGCTCCCGCCCGCGCATTGGCCGATGGTCCGCTACGCGGCCCTAGCCGGAGGCGCGGTCAGAGGGTAGCCGGTGGCGAGCGCGGAGCGCCGCCACCGGACCGGCGCGTGTGGTTGATCTCCGCCCCGGCAGGGGCGGCAGACGTCTCTTCCGCCCCTGCCGGGGCGGCTTGAGCTGCGTGCGCTCCTTTCCGGTGGCTGCGCGCTTTCGCGCTTGCCACCGGCTACCCTCTGATGTCCCTTCGGGACGTCTCCCTACGCCACCCCGAAATGTCCAACTCCTGTGCGCGAGCGTCCCGCCCGCGGACGCCCGCGTAGCGGGCAAGAGGGAATAGCCCCCGGCTTTCAGCCGGGGGTGCGGCGCGGTCTCTTGGTCAGCCCGTGTAGCGGGCGACAGAGTCTACTGTCGCCCGCTACGCGGGCTCAATTGGACCCCATGCGCGAGTCCCCCGGCTGAAGCCGGGGGCTATTTCCTCTTGCCCGCTACGCGGGCGTTTTGGCAACAGCCCTTGAAACCGGGGCTATTGCCTCCAGGGCCAACTACTACGCGGGCTTGGCCCGTTACGCGGGCTTGGCCTGTTACGCGGTCTCCGAATCAGACGCTGCGGCGCGAATGTCCAATCTCCTGTGCGCGGGCGTCCCGCCCGTGGCGCACGCGAGACGCGTGCGCGTCAGCCGCCGGGACGGCGGCGGTGTCCGCGGAGTTGCGACCGCGACCCTATTTGCACGCGAACGGTTTCTGTCACACCCACCTGTGACCGTGCCCCCTGACTCCGGTGCGTTGGGCCCGCTAGGGTTTGTTGCAAGGCCAACAAATCACAGTAGGAGGCACCTATGACTCGCCACTCTCTCGCGATCCTCGTCATCCTGACGCTGGTCGGCACGCCGCTTCTGGCCGCGGACGCGGCCACGATCTACAAGACGAAATGTTTCGCCTGCCACGGCGAGAAGGGGAAGGGCGACACGACCATGGGCAAGAAGCTCGGGGTGCGTGACCTCGGCTCCGCGGCGGTGCAGGGTCAGACCAACGCTGCACTGACGGCCATCATTACGAACGGCAAGCAGAAGATGCCGGCGTACTCCGGGAAGATCGCCGACCCGGACATCAAGGCTCTCGTCGCCCACATCCGAACCTTCGCCAAATAGCCGGCGCACCCGGCAGAGCGGCGTCGGCCACACCTCGGACGTGCCTTTCGCCCGAGGAACAGTCTCCGCCGCGCAGACCAGTGGAGGGCACAATGAGCTCGCTATCGGACCAGACCGCCGTGCCGATGAGTCGCCGCCGTCTGATCAACTGGTTCCTCGGCACGTCGTTCGGCGCGCTGATCGTCTCGATTCTCTATCCCGCGCTGCGCTATGTGACACCACCGCGCATCGCCGAAGCGACCGCCAATGAGGTCGAAGCGGGCGAGGCAAACGATCCCGAGCTGCGCGAGAAGGGGTTCAAGATCGTCCGCTTCGGCGCCGATCCGGTGATCCTCGTCCGCGCGGCGGATGAGAAGCTCTACGCCTTCTCCGCGACGTGCACTCACCTGGACTGCATCGTCGGCTTCCAGAAGGAACAGAACCGCATCTGGTGCAATTGCCACGGCGGCGCGTACGACCTGACCGGCCGCAACGTCGCGGGACCGCCTCCGCGCCCGCTGACGCCCTACAAGGTCAACCTCGTGGCGAAGGGCTCGGGCCCGGCCACGATCGTCGTCTCGAAGGCTTAAAGCATGAGCACGCGCGCGGACCGCATCAGCGCCTGGCTCGACGACCGGCTCGGGATCTCGCAACTGCGCGAGCTCACCGCGCACAAGACCGTGCCGCTGCACCGCTATACGGTCTTCTATTACTTCGGCGGCATGACCCTGTTCTTCTTCCTCGTGCAGGTCGTGACCGGCGTCATGCTGATGCTCTACTACCGCCCGGGCGCCGACGAGGCCTTCGAGTCGGTCGAGATGATCATGACCGCCGTGCCGTTCGGATGGCTCATCCGCTCGCTGCACTCCTGGTCCGCGAACCTGATGGTGTTCTTCGCCTTGATTCATCTCGGCAGCGTGTTCTTCCTCAAGGCCTATCGCCCGCCGCGCGAGCTCACGTGGGTGAGTGGCGTGCTGCTGCTGTTCCTCATCCTCGGTTTCGGCTTCTCCGGCTATCTCCTGCCGTGGAACCAGCTGGCGTTCTTCGCCACGAAAGTCGGCACGGACGTCGGCGGCGCGATCCCCTTCGTCGGTGAATGGACGGTGAGATTCCTCCGCGGCGGCGACCGCGTCACCGGGGCGACGCTGGCCCGCTTCTACGGATGGCATGTGGCCGTGCTGCCCGCGCTCACGATCGCGGTGTTGGCCATCCATGTGATGCTCGTGCAGAAGAAGGGCATGAGCGTTCCGAGGTCGTGCGAGGACGAAGTGCGACGCCGCCCGCCGATGAAGTTCTTTCCCCACTTCGCTCTGCGCGATCTCTCCGGCTGGGTCTTCGCCCTCGGCGTCCTGGCCGCGCTCGCGGCGCTCGTGCCGTGGGAGCTCGGGGAGAAGGCGGATCTCTTCGCACCGGCCTATGAGGACATCCGCCCCGAGTGGTACTTCGTGTTCATGTTCCAGGCGCTGAAGATCGTGCCGGGCGGCGAGATCCTCGGGGTCGAGACCGAGGCCATCCCGCTGTTGCTGTTCGGCCTCGGCGGGCTCGTGCTGCTGCTCGTTCCATTCCTCGACCGCCGCTCGTCGCGCCTGTGGAACGTCGCCGGGATCGGCGCCGCGATCTTCATCGTCGCGATGACCTGCTGGGGCTACGACTCGCTCGTGCCGCTTTACGCGGTCGTGCTCAGCGGCCTCTTGGTACTGATCTTCGCGTTCATCACGCGCGGGCCACGGACGCTGATCCTCGCGCTCCTCGTCCTCGGCGCGGCGCGCCTCGACGCGGCCACGTCCTGCACCGGCTGTCACCAGGACGTGAAGACGTCCGCCACGGACGTGCACGTGCAGATGGGACTCTCTTGCCACGACTGCCACGGCGGCAATCCCGATCCCGCGCTCGCCGATGACCCCGCGGCGATGGATCCGGCCTTCGACTTTCGCGGAACACCAGCCCGCGCGGACATCCCCGACTTCTGCGGACGCTGCCACTCCTCGGCCGCGTACATGAAGCGCTTCAATCCCGCCGCGCGCGTCGATCAGGTCGCCGAGTACTGGACGAGCCGTCACGGCCAGCGACTGCGGGAAGGCGACGCGCGGGTGGCGACGTGCGTGGACTGCCACACCGCCCACACGATCAAGCGCTCCGCGCAACCCGACTCGCCGGTGCATCCGACACACGTCGCCGAAACGTGCAGCCATTGCCATTCCGACCCCAAGAGAATGGCCCCGCTGCCGGTCGATCAGTACGCGCGCTGGCGCGTGAGCGTGCACGCGAAGGCGCTCTTCGAGAAGGGGGACCTCACCGCGCCGACCTGCAACGACTGTCACGGCAATCACGGCGCGACGCCGCCGGGCGTGGAGAGCGTGAGCTTCGTCTGCGGCCAGTGCCACGCGCGCGAGGCGGAGCTCTTCCGCGCCAGCCGCAAGCACGATCAATGGCTGGAGCACAGCGAGATGATGAGCGGCGCCGAGTGCGGCTCCTGCCATGAAGGCCGCCGCGCCGAGCTGCACCTCACCCACTTCTCCGAGTGCGTCACCTGCCACGAGAATCATGGCGTCGTGCGTGCGACCGTGGCCATGCTCGGCGTGCTCCCCGATACGCCATGCGCGTTCTGCCACGAAGGCGTCGGACCGCTCGCAGACCGCGTCGCGGAGCCGGAAAAGAAAGCGCAGAACTACGCGGAAACGCGGGCCTCGCTCCTGGCCCAGGCAAAGGCGCAGGGACTCGACGGCGACCGGCGCTTCGACTGGCTCGTCGACCGCGCGCAGACTCTCCCCACGCATCTGTCGAAAGGGAAAGTACGCCCCGAGTTCGCGCGCCTCTTCGAGAAGTTCCGGATCGGCAAGACCCACTACGTGTATCGCGACGTCGCGACCGGACGGGACGTAGCCGCGGCCGTGCGCCGCTGCGACGACTGCCACGACGAGGTGCAGACGAGCGGCAACGTGAACGCGCACGCGTACCTCAACGCAACGCGCAGCCTGACCAGCATGATCGCGCGCTCGGAGCGCATCCTCCTCGCCGCCCAGCGCGGAGGCGTGGAAGTGCGCAAAGTCCGTCCCGCACTCGACGCGGCCGTCGATTCCCAGATCGAGCTCGAAACGCTCGTGCACACCTTCGCCCTGCCGCAGGTGGAGGCCAAGCAGAAGGAAGGTCTGCAGCACGCGGAGGCCGCCCTGATCGCCGGGCAGAGCTCGCTGGAGGAGCTCTCGTACCGCCGGACCGGACTGTTGTTCGCGCTGGGCGTGATCGTGCTGGTGCTGATCGCGCTGGCGGTGAAGATCAGGGTGTTGTGAAGGGAGGGCGGGGGGGGCAATGGGACGGATGGGACCTATGGGACCCATGGGACCCATGGGGAGCACGAGCTACCCATTCGTCCCATTCGTCCCATTCGTCCCATTCGTCCCATTCGTCTCATTCGTCCCATTCGTCCCATTCGTCCCATTCGTCCCATCCCCCCTCCCCCTCCCCCCTTCACAACCTCGTCAGGGCCAGCATCGTGACATCGTCGCCTGACGGCGCCGCGCCAGCGAACTCTCTCACGCAGGCCTCGATCGTCTCGAGGATCCGCGGGGCCGGCACGCCGTGCAGGGTCTTCACGAGCTGCGCGACCGGTTCGAGCCCGAGCTGTCCTTCGGCCTCGTTCTCGGCCTCGGTCACGCCATCGGTGAACAGCACGATCGAGTCGCCCGCCGCGAGCGTCACGCTCTGATTGCGATACTGCGAGGCGGCGAACAATCCGACGACCATGTCCGTCATCGCGAGCTGGGCCACGCCTTCGCGTGTGATCATCAGCGGCGCGACGTGCCCCGCGTTCGCGAACTCCACGAGTCCCGTCTTCGGATCGAGCCGTCCGGCAACCAGCGTGACGAACTTGGTCGGCGCGGTCTTCGGAGTGAGCGTCGCGTTCAGCTCGCGCACCAGCTCCGCGGGCGTCGGGTCGGTGCGCGTAAAGATGTTGAACGCCGTGGCCACGCTGGCCATCACCAGCGCCGCGGTCACTCCCTTGCCGCTCACGTCGGCGATGATGAAGTACATCCGTCCGTCGGGGCGGAGGACCACGTCGTAGTAGTCGCCGCTCACCGTACGCGCGGGACGGTTCGTCCCCGCGAATGCGTAGCCGTCGATCTCCGGAAGCTGCGCCGGCAAGAGGCGGCTCTGCACGACGTACGCGGTGCGCAGCTCCTCGTCGAGACGCGCCTTCGCGGCGGCCTCCTCGCGCAGGCGGGTCGTCTCCAGCTTGACCGCGGCGAAGCGGGCGATCTGCGCCACGAGGTGCACGTCCTCGTGCGTAACCGTGCCGCGGTGGGCCTGAAAGTCGAGATAGAGCACGCCGAGGACGGCGTCGTCGACGACGAGAGGCGCACAGATCGCGGAGCGGATGTCCTGGGCCACGATCGACTCCGCGCGCGCGAGCTTCTCGTCCTGCGACGTATCGACGAACGAGACCACGCTCCGCCCTTCGACCACTTCCGCGAGGAGCGTGCGCGAGATGTAGAGGTCTGTCGAGTCGTCTTCATCGCTGCGCCGGAGGCGGACTTCCTGGAAGGTCTTCCCGTCCGTGCCGAAGAGCGCGAGCGCGGCCCGCGACGGGCGGAGCATCTCGACCACGCGGTCGAGGATGAACTCGAAAACGTCGGCCATGGAGCGGTCGTCGATGAACTGCATCGCCAGCGACGCGAGCACGCCCGTCCGAGCCGTGTCGTCGATGCCGTGGATCGGCAGGACCATGCTCTTGGCGTGGGAGTCGCTGTCGAGCGCGATGAGCTGGGAGTGCGGGCTGGCCTCCGGCGCCTCGAAAATGACCTCGCTGTCGCCGAGGGCGATCCGGTCGCCGGGACGGAGCGGCACGGGAAGACCGAGCTTTGCCCCGTTCAGCAGCGTGCCGTTCACGCTCCCGCAATCCCGCACCACCCATTCGCCGGAAAGGAACGCGATCTCCGCGTGGCGCCGGGAGAGATAGCGGTCCTTGATCGGAACCGTGCAATCGGTGGCCCGGCCGAGGGTGATCGTCGGTCCGACGGAGCTCACCTTCATCGGTGCGAGGTTCGGCTGCAGGACAGTGAGTTGGATCGGCCGCGGTTCCATGACCTGGGGCGTCATTGTAAATGGCGATATCGTTGCCCGCCCATGCTCCGTTTCCTGAAGGCCTGGCTCCCGGTCATCGTCTGGGCCGCGATCATTCTCTCCGCGGCGAACGACGAATTCTCCGAGCCCACGACCCGCGGCTGGCTCGAGGGGATTCTCGGCGACGTCCCGAAAGTCGTGAACAGCCTCTTTCGAAAAGGTGGGCACATCGTCGGCTACGCGATTCTCGGCCTGCTCGCGTGGCGTGCGCACCGGACGCTCCTGGTGGCCCTCCTGGTCGCAATCGCAGTCGCGATCGCCGACGAGACCATGCAGTCGATGACCCTCACCCGCGAGGGCTCCATGTACGACGTTCTCCTCGACGCCTGCGGCGCGCTCCTCGCGCTGTTGTGCGTTCCCGCGGTACGGGCCCAACTCGCATCTGCGGACCGCCATCAGTGAACTGTCATCCTGAGCCGCGGAGACGGCGAAGGACCCCCTGCGACAGGCGACGCCCGCGCCTGAGGCAGGGGGTCCTTCGCCGCGCTCCGGCGGCTCAGGATGACATGACCCGCCGACAGCCGTCTCACGGCACTCAGCACCCAGCACTCAGCACCCAGCACTCAGCACTCAGCTCCGCACTACAATGCCCCCGCCATGAAGCGCTCTCTCGCTCTCCTCTGCACTCTCTTCTTCGCCGTCGCCGTCCTCGCCCAGAAACAGCCTCTCACGCACGAGTCCCTGTATCGGATGAAGCGGGTCGGCACACCGGCCGTCAGCCCGGACGGCAAGTGGCTCGTGTTCTCCGTCACCGAGCCTTCGTACGACGAGAAGGAACAGGTCACCGACCTCTGGGTCGTCCCCTCGGATGCCAGCGCGAAGCCGCGCAAGGTGACGTCGATGAAAGCGGGCGAGAGCGATCCGGTGTGGTCGCCGGACAGCCGCCGCATCGCGTTCTCCGCGAAACGCGACGGAGACGAGCAGTCGCAGATCTACATCCTCGATCTCGCGAACGGCGGTGAAGCGCAGCGTGTGACGAACCTCTCCACCGGAGTCCGCTCGCCGAAGTTCTCGCCCGACGGCACGCGTCTCCTCTTCGCCAGCACGGTCTTCCCTGGCGCCGCCGACGACGAGGCGAACAAGGCCGCGGCGAAGGAAGAGAAGGACCGCAAGTTCAAAGTCCGCGTCTACGACTCCTTCCCCATCCGCGCGTGGGACCGGTGGCTCGACGAGAAAGAGCCCCACGTCTTCGTCGCATCCGTCGACGGTGGCGCGGCGAAGGATCTGCTCGCGGGAACGAAGCTCGTGGCCGAGGCGGGATTCGCGGGGACGGGCGGCGGGGCGGGACGCGAGACCATCAGCGGCGAGTGGTCTCCGGACGGGCAGTGGATCGTCTTTTCCGCGACGACGGGACGCAATACCGGCGCATTCGCGGAAGTCGACTACGGGCTCTATCGCATCAATTCGAGTGGCGGAGAGCCGGAGCGCATCGCTTCCGCGCGCGGCTCCTACGGCAGTCCCTCGTTCAGCCCCGACGGAAAGACGCTCTACGCCACCTGGGAACCGAACAACGGCAAGACCTACAACCTCACCGGGCTGGTCGCGTTCGACTGGCCGTCCATGAGGAACGAGCGCAACGTCGTGCAGACCGACCGCTCCGTCAACGACTACACGATCGCCGCGGATGGCAAGACCATCTACTTCACCGCCGAGGACTCCGGCCTGGTCAAGATCTACTCCGTGCCCGCGACCGGCGGAACGGCGAAGGTCGCGCTCGATCCGCAGCGCGGGACCTACAGCGGAATCGTCGCCGCGGAGAAGGCGCCGGTGGTCGTCGGACGGTGGGGCTCGTCCGTCGATCCGAATGAGATCGTGCGCATCGACTTCAGCGGAAAGAAGCACACGAACCTCACATCATTCAATGTCGACGAGGCGCGCACGATCGACTGGGCTCCCCCGGAGCACTTCTGGTTCACGTCCAAGCGTGGCCGGAAGATCCACAACCTGATCGTCAAGCCGGCGGGGTTCGATCCGTCGAAGAAGTACCCCCTCTTCCTGCTCATCCACGGCGGCGCGCACAACATGTGGCAGGACGCGATCACGCTCCGCTGGAACCATCACCTCCTCGCGAAGCCAGGCTACGTGATGCTGCTGACGAACTACACCGGCTCGACCGGCTTCGGCGCGGAGTTCGCGCAGCTCATCCAGGGCGATCCGCTGCGCGGACCGGCCGAGGAGTTGATGGAGGCGGCGGACGCTGCGATCGCAAAGTACCCGTTCATCGACGCGAGCCGCCAGATCGCCGGCGGCGCGAGCTACGGAGGCCACCTCGCGAATGCGCTCGAGGCGTGGTCCGGCACCCGCTTCAAGGCCCTGCTCAGCCACGCCGGGCTCGTGAACCTCGAGACGCAATGGGGCTCGTCGGACGTGATCTACGGTCGCGAGCTGATGATGGGCGGCCCGGTGTGGGAGCAGAACGAAGCCTGGCGGACACAGAATCCCGCGCGCTACGCGGCGAACTTCAAGACCCCCATGATGCTCTCCATCGGCGAGAAGGACTACCGCGTCCCGCTGAACAACACCCTCGAGATGTGGGCTCTCCTGCAGCGGCTTCAGGTGCCCAGTCGCCTCCTGGTCTTTCCCGACGAGAACCACTGGATCCTCGACCCCGAGAACTCGAAGGTGTTCTACCGCGAGGTCGACGAGTGGTTCAGGAAATGGGTGACACCGGGGGCGATGTGATGACCGGGGGGGGATGGGACCTATGGGACGAATGGGACGTATGGGACGTATGGGTAGCCCGTGCTCCCCATAGGTCCCATTCGTCCCATAGGTCCCATAGGTCCCATCCCCCTCCCATCCCCCTCCCATCCCCCTCCCGTCCCC